>DATNFC010000344.1:0-26721 GCA_035606545.1 Candidatus Methylomirabilota bacterium | reverse complement strand
CCGAGCGCGGCAGCACGCCGATGCTGGTCGTCGACAACGCGCACGAGTACAGCCTCGACATGCTCGCCGAGGTCGGGCGCATCGAGAGCGCGGCGATCGCCGCGGACCAGACGTTGAAGCTGCTGCTCGTGGGGCATCCGCGGTTCACGGACCTGCTCGATCGCGAGGAGCTGGAGATTCTTTCTCAGCGCCTCGCCTTGGCCTGCCGGTTGGAGCCGATGGAGCAGGCCGACACGCGCCAGTACCTGAACCATCGCGTGACGCTCGCCGGCGGCGACGCGGCGAACACGTTCTCGCGCAAGGCCGCGCGCGAGATCCACACGGTTTCGCGCGGGCTGCCGGGCGTGATCAATACGCTCGCGGACGACGCGCAGCGGCGCGCCAACTCGACGAACGCGGGCGTGGTGACACCGGACCACGTGCGCGCGGTGACGGCGGCGACGCGCCGCGTCGTGACGCATGGTGGGACGATCGACACGGCAGGTACCGCCGACGCGCGCATGCGGCCGCAGCCGCCCGCGGTAGCGCCGCCTCCTCCTCCGGCGGCGCCCAGGCCGGCGCCGTCCGTGGCGCCGCGCCCGGCCGCTCCACAGGCGCCGCGCTCGGCAGTGCCCAACGCGCCGGGTGGCCCCAAGCATGCCGCGCCCGTTCCGCCCAAGGTCAAGCGCGTGCCGCCGCCGCCGGCGCAGCCGACGGTCGCGCCCGACCCGGTCGCAGATCTCGACGCGTCGAACGCGCGCGTGAAGGAGTGGGTGTCGCGCTTCACCGACGGCAATCCTCTGCGCATCGGTGGTTCGCTCCCGCCGCCGCCCATCACCGATCCGAGTGCGATCCCGGAGAAGCCGATCTTCGCCGACGAAGAAGAGCTGCTGGTGCCGACCGAGGTACCGGTGGCCCAGGTGCCGCCGCAGGCACCGCCCGTCGCGCCGCCGCAGGCTGCGATCCCGGACGAGCCGCTGCCGCTGCCCAATGCGCCGGAGGCGTCACCTTCGGCGCCCGAGCCGCACGCAGTGGTGCTTCCGCCCGAGCTTCCCAAGGAAGAGCCGATCGTCACCGCCGAGGCGTTGACGCCGCCGCCGCTCGTGCTCAACGAGAAGCCGGCCGAGTCGACGCCGTCGGGCACGATGAAGAAGCCGCACGTCGCACCGAGCGCCGCGAACACGTCGTCCGGCTCGATGCAGCGGCCCTCGGGTCAGATGCAGAAGCCGTCGCAGCGGCCGTCGGGCTCGATGCCGAAGCCGAAGCCGAACGTCGCGTCGACGCCGACGCCCGCGGCCAAACCGCAGGCGGCGCCGCAGCCGGCAAAGGCTCCGCAGCAGGCCGCGAAGCCCGCGGCGCAGAAGCCGGCGCCCAAGGTGGCCGCCACCGGCAAGCCCGCGGCGGAGCCGCCAACGGTGCTCACCCCGAAGGACGTGAAGCCGGCCGAGCGCGATCAGCAGCCGAAGCCGGTCGCGACGCCGAAGCCCGCCACGACGGTGGCGTTGGCCGACGACGACGACAGCAACCTGCCGTCGCCGGTCGTCTATCGCGTGCTCGCGGCGTTGATCCCGATCGTGCTCATCGTCGGCATGGCCGCCACGGCGATCATCCTGAGCCGACGGAGCGCGTTCGATCGCGATCCGGAGAGCACCGACCAGCAGGCCGCGACGTCGCCGGCGACTTCGGAGTCCGTGAATGCCGTGCCGGCGATGCCGGTCGCTCCGCCTGCGCCGGCGCCGCCGCCGCTCGTGGTGACGCCCGACACCGACGAACCGGCCCCGCCGCCGGCGCAGCCGAAGTTCTGCCTGTCGGTGGGCACGTATCTCTTCAGCGACCGCGCGCGCGCACGCACGGAACAGCTCGCGCGCCGCACGCACATGAAGTCGTGGATCATCACCACGACCGCAGACGGCTCGTACACGTACCGCGTCATGCTCGGCGGCTTCGCCACGCAGGCGGACGCCGAGCGCATCGCGGACAAGCTGCTCCAGAGCGGTCTCGTCTCCGAGGCGCTCGTGGAGCCGATACCGCAGCGCTGACGCGCTGCGTCGCCGGGGGGCCCTGGGCCGCGGGGCCACCCGTGCGTTCCGCACGCGCTACGGCCACGCCGACTCCGCACCGGCCGCGCGAGAACGGCACTCCGCGCTGAATCCCCGCGCCGATCGCGCCGATAACTCTGGCGAGGTTCACCGGCGAGCTAGCCCGGTGCACCCGTTCGGCCTTTGATCCCGGGAACGTCACGCGTGTCCGTCGAACCGCAGAAGCCGCAAGGCACTTCCAACCCGCCGTTCATCGCCACGGCCCCCGCGCTCGAATCGCTCGCGCTGCTCGATCGCGGCCTCGGCTCGCGCGAGCCGTTCGTGCTGGTGACGGGCGACTCCGGCGTGGGCAAGACGATGCTCGTGCGCGAGGCGCTGCGCCGCTGGGGCGGCCGCGTGTGCGTGCGCCACGTCTCGCCACACGAGGCCACGCCCGAGACGCTGTTCGCCACGCTGCTTGGCCGCTTCGGCGGCACCGAAAACTCGCAGGCGAACGCCCCGGCGCTGACGCAGCGGCTGCTGGACGCGATCCTGCACGCCGGCGCGGACGGCAAGGTGACGGTGGTGGTGATGGACGACGCGCACACGGCGGCACCCGAGCTGCTGGCCCAGTTCGTGAGCGTGGCCGACATGGTGCGCAAGCGCGAGTGCGCGTTCGAGGTGCTGCTCGTGGGCTCGACCGGGCTGGCCGCGCGGCTGAACGACCCGGCGCTTGCAGCGCTCGCCGCGAAGGTCGGCGCGCAGGTGCGGCTGTCGCCGCTCACGCAGCACGACACGCGGCACTACCTGCTCCAGCGCGGTGGGCACGATGCGGGCGCATCGAGCACGGGCATGTTCTCGCGCAAGGCGTGCCGCGACATCCACGGCACCACGTTCGGCATCCCGCGCGCGATCGAGGCGCTCGCCGATGAAGCCGCGCGCCGCGCCGCGAAGGCAGGCGCGACGATCATCTCACCCGAGCACGTGCGCTCGGCGACGCAGTCGCTGCGCGCGCGTCGCGGTCATGCGCCCGCCACGGTGATCGCGCCGCGCGCGGAGCGAATGGGCACGGCGCCGAAGCCGGCGAGGCCTGCGTCGGCTCCTGCTGTCGCGAACGGATCCAGCAACGCGCAGCCAGCTCCGGAGCCGCCGAAGCAGGCGGCGGCCGAGGCGACAGCGCCAGCGACCCAGCCCGCCGAGGCAGCGGCTTCGCCGGCCGTGAAGGCGGCGACTCCCGCCGTGATGGCCGTGCCCGCAGCTGCAGCGCCGAAGCCGGCGCCGCCTGGCGCCAAGTCCGCGCCCGCGACGCAAACTGCGAAGCCTGCACCCGCGGCGAAGCCCGTGGCAGCAGCGCCGGTCACGACCAAGGCCGAGCCAGCGACGCCTGCTAGACCCGCGAACGGCGATGCGAAGTCCCCCGGATCGAACGACCAGCGCGTGAAGGATTGGGTGTCGCGCTTCGGTGGTTCGGGCGGCGTGCGGATCGGCGTGGGCCATTCGATGCCGCGCTACGAAGAGTCCGCAACGCTCGACGTGCCGGCACGCGCGGCGACCTCCCGTATCGGCGCCGCCAAGGAAACATCCGCCGAGGCCGAGGCGAAGCCCGCGAATCGCATCCTGATCGTGGACCAGGAGCCGGCGTTCCCTCCGGAACTGGTGGCCCGGCTCAACAAGCTGACGAAGCAGAAGCGCCGTCGGGGCCCCAGCACCACGATCCAGGGCGCGGGGCTCGCGGTCGCGGTGATGCTGCTCGTCGTGGTGCTCGCTCGGCACGCGGGCTTCGGCCGCAACCTCGGGTTCCAGCCCGCGGACACGAGCACCGCGGTGGCGCCCCCCGCCCCCGCGCCGCCGCCGCTCACGCTCGGCACCGGCGAGGAGGCCGGCCGGGCCAAGCCACGACCGAAGTCCACGACGCGCACGACCGAGGAGCCCAAGGTCGCCGAGCGCGTGACGAAGGCCAAGCCGAAGCCCGCTGCGGTCAAGCTCACCACGAGAACGCCGGTCGTGGCCGAGACGCTTCCGCCCGTGCGCGTCGCGAGCACGACTCCGGTGGAGACGGTGACGCCTCTCGGCGCCGGGGAGACCGAGGCGCCTGCCGACTCGCCGCACAAGTTCGGCATCATCGCCGGCGCGTTCCCGACCAATGACATGGCGAAGGCCGAGAAGGACCATCTGGCGCGGCTCACGACGTACCGCGTGTGGATCGACAAGACCAAGGTAAACGGCCAGCGCACGTACCACCTGATGGTGGGGCGGTTCGAGACCATGGAACGCGCGTGGGACGCGGGCCAGACGCTGATGCGCCGCGGGCTCATCCGCGATGCGAACGTGCGGCCGCTGACCGAACGCGAGGCGCGCTAGGCGCGTGCTGCCCGCTGGCGCCCACACCCCGTAGCCCGTCTTCGGTTAGGCTGCCACCCCATGCGTGATGCCATCGTGGCTCTCTACACAAGGATGTTGGGGCGCCCGCCGGGGCAGGTCATCCGCCTCGTGCCGGACGGTTCGCAGCGCCAGTACTACCGGCTCATCTCACCGGACCAGAAGCCGATGATCGGCGCGCACGGCCCCGACGCCGAAGAGAACCGGGCCTTCCTCGCCTACTCCCGCGCCCTCCGGGGCGCGGGGCTGAACGTGCCGCGCATCTACGCGGCCGACGAGCCGCTCGGCATCTGGCTCTTCGAGGACCTGGGCGACATGACGCTGTTCGCGACGCTCTCAAAGGCGCGCGCGGAGGGTGCGGGCGAGTTCCCGGCCGAGGTGCTCCGACTCTACGAGCGCGTGGTGGCGGAGCTGCCGCGCTTCCAGTGGCTCGGTGCGCGGGCGATCGACTTCTCCTACGCCTACCCGCGCGCGGCGTTCGACGAGCAGTCGATGCACTGGGATCTGAACTACTTCAAGTACCACTTCCTGAAGCTCGCACACGTGCCGTTCAGCGAGCAGCGGCTGGAGATCGACTTCGAGAAGCTGGTGGCGCACCTGCTCTCGACCGACACCGACTACTTCCTGTACCGCGACTTCCAGTCGCGCAACATCATGGTGCGCGACGGCGACCCGTGGTTCCTGGACTACCAGGGCGGCCGCCGCGGCGCGGCGCAGTACGACCTCGCAAGCCTCCTCTACGACGCCAAGGCGGACCTGCCCGAGTCGGTCCGCCAGCACCTGATCGGGCGCTACCTCGAGGCGTTCGAGGTGCAGGGCGGGCGTCGTGAGCGCTTCCTGCCGCACTACCCGGGCTATGCGCTGATCCGCATCATGCAGGCCATGGGGGCCTACGGCTACCGCGGCTTCTACGAGCGCAAGCCGCGTTTCCTGGAGAGCGTGCCGTTCGCCGCCCGCAACGTTGCGCGCCTGCTCGACGCGGGACTGCCGATCGAGCTGCCCGAACTGGAGTCCGTCTTCCGCCACATCGTCGAGATGTGGGCCAAGCGCGAGGGCCCCTTGAGCGCACCTCCGGGTCTGCACGTGCACGTGTCGAGCTTCAGCTACCGCGATGGCCCGCCGGCGGGGGACCCCGAGCACGGCGCGGGGTTCGTGTTCGACTGCCGCTCGCTGTCGAATCCCGGCCGACGCCCGGAACTGTCCGTGCGCATCGGCACCGAGCCCGAGATCGTGAAGTTCCTGGAGGCGATGCCCGAGACGGAGGTGTTCTGGCGCCACGTCGTGGGCCTGGTCGAGTCGCACGTCGAGAACTTCCTCGAGCGCAACTTCTCGCAGTTCCACGTGGCGTTCGGCTGCACGGGCGGACAGCACCGGAGCGTGTACTTCGCGGAGCGGCTCACGCGCTACCTTCGCGAGCACTTCCCGCAGGTCACGACCGAGCTCGTGCACGCGTCCAAGGCGCGCTGGAAGCTGCCCGACGAGGTGCGGCCGGGGGAGACTTCATAGCGTGGTGACCGACCTCGACTGCATGATCCTCGCCGCGGGGCGAGGAACGCGACTGGGCGAGCTGGGGCAGACGACGCCCAAGGCGTTGATCGAAGTGGGCGGCGTCACCATGCTCGAGCGCACGGCGCGGAAGCTCGTGGCGTCGGGTGCCACGCGACTGATCGTCAACGTGCACCATCACGCCGACGCGATCGAGCGTTTCCTTGCCGCGCACGACCTCGGCGCCGACGTGCGCGTGAGCCGCGAGCCGGTCGAGCCGCTCGAGACGGGCGGCGGGCTTTACGCGGCACGCGAGCACTTCCGGCTCGACCGTCCGATCCTCGTGCACAACGTCGACGTGGTGTTCGAGGCCGACCTCGCGGCACTCGTGAGCGCGCACGCGGCGGGCGGCGCGCTGGCCACGCTCGCGGTGCAGGAGCGCGAGACGCAGCGCTACCTGCTGTTCGACGAACACGGCCTGTTCGGCCGCGATCAGCGGAAGCGCGGTGTGGTCACGCGTGTGCGCGAGCCCCGCGGCGCCGTCCGCGCGCTGGGGTTCGCCGGCCTGCATGTGTGCTCGCCCGGATGGTTCGGCCTGGTGAGCGAGCGCGGGGTGTTCCCGATCGTCGACGTGTGGCTGCGGCAGGCGGCAGAGGGCCACGCCATCCGGCCCTGGATCGTGCCCCCGGGAGCGTGGCTCGAGATCGGCAACCCGGACCGCCTGGCCGCGGTGCGGGCGCACTTCGAGCGCTGATAGTCGCGCTCGGCTACTCCTGCACGCGTTCGACGCGCGCGCCGAGCTGCGTCAGCTTCTCGTCGAACTTCTCGTATCCACGGTCGAGGTGGTAGATACGGGAAATGCGCGTCTCGCCGTCGGCCACGAGCGCACCGAGCGCCAGGGCCGCGCTCGCGCGCAGGTCGGTGGCCATGACCGGGGCGCCGGAGAGCTTCTCCACGCCCTTCACCACCGCGACGTTGTTCTTCAGCTCGATGCGCGCACCCAGCCGCTGCAGCTCGGCCACGTGCGAGAAGCGGTCGAGGTAGATCGTGTCCTCGATCACGCTGGTGCCGTTCGCGATCGACGCCACGGCCATCATCTGCGCCTGCATGTCCGTGGGGAAGCCGGGGAACACCTGCGTGGTCACGTCACAGCCCTCGGGACGGCCGCGACCGGTCACGGTGACTTCGTCGTGCTCGCGCACGACGCTGCCACCGGCCTCCTCGAGCTTCCGGAGTGCGGCCTCGAAGTGGTCGGGGACCACGCGCTCCAACGTGATGCTGCCGCCGGTGATCACCGCCGCTGCTGCGAACGTGGCGGCCTCGATGCGGTCGGGGATGATCGCGGTGTCGATGGGCTTCAGTTCCCGCACGCCGTGGATTGCGAGCCGGCGCGAGCCCAGACCGTCGATGCGCGCGCCGCAGGCGACGAGCACCTCGCCCAGCATGGTGATGTCGGGCTCGATCGCGACGTTGTCCAGTACGGTCGTGCCCTGTGCGGTCACGGCGGCCATCATCAACTGCGCGGTCGCACCAACCGAGACGATGTCGAACGTGAAGTGCGTGCCGCGGAGCTTGACGCCCCTGCCGACGATGTAGCCGTGCTCGATGTCGAGATTGGCGCCCATGGCAGCCAGACCCGAGAGGTGCAGGTTCACCGGGCGCGGACCCCAGGCGCAGCCGCCGGGCAGCGACACCCTGGCGCCGCCCAGGCGCGCGAGGAGGGGCCCCAACACGTAGATGCTGGCGCGCATCGTCTTCACCAGCTCGTAGGGGGCTTCGACCGAGTTCACGCCGGTTGAGTCGATGGTGCAGAGGTCGCCGTCGAACCTGACCTTCGCGCCGAGCTTGCCGAGAACGTCGGCGAACGTGCGCGTGTCGCGGAGGTCGGGGACGTTCCGGAGCTTGTGCACGCCGGACGCGATCAGCGTCGCCGCCATCACGGGCAGGGCGGCATTCTTCGCCCCACTGATGGCCACGCGGCCGGACAGGCGGCGGCCTCCGTGGATCACCAGCGCGTCCATGGGGACCTTCTCGGTGGCCGTTTCGGCCGGCGGCATCGGGGTGGCGGCTTCCATGCGCCGGGGCTCCCAGCAAGAACTGTGTCCAGCGGCGGGCGACATCCGTGGCCCGTCGCAATCAGTGCGTAAGCAGGTGTGAAGACGGGCATTATGCCGGGCCGGACGCGCGAGGGCAACGCGCTCGGCGACTTCGCTCGCAGCAGGACCGTCGCGTATCGCGTCGAACGGCGCACACACGCGCTGCGGAATGCGTGACACGTGATGTCATGGTCGCGATAGGTTCCGCGGACGCATTCCCATCACCTCATTGGAGAGCCTCGATGCGATCGTTCGCCATCGCGTTGCTGTTGACCGTCGTGACACTGGGTCCCGCCCATGCCGCAAAGGGCGTGGGACCGATGAAGCTCGCCCCTGCCGTCTCCGACACGATCCTCGCCGCCTACTCGAAGGACCGTGTCGACACCGAGCAGCACCTGCGCGAGAGCCCCACCTCCTATCTGGCCGCCGTGGCGCGCACCGATTTCGGCGAGAAGCAGACGCTCGTGCTGGGGCGGGCGGCGGACTGCGATCTCAGGGTCGATGACCCCGACCTGGCCGAGCACAACCTCAAGGTCACGGTGGTCGGTGACTCGTTCCACGTCGAAGCGCCCGACGAGGCTCCGTTCGGCGTGCGAGGCAAGTGGATGAACGCGGCGACGCTGCCGCCGGGCACGATCAAGGTGGGTCGCTTCACGGTGCGGCTCTCGCACCAGCGTTTCCCGGCATTGATCGTGTTCGATCCGCAGAGCCCGCACTTCAAGGACTACCACGGGCTCGAATGGTTCCCGCCGGACCTCGACTACCGGTTCGTGGCGCCGCTCACGCCGAACCCGAAGGCCGACACGACGATCATCATGAGCACGCGTGGGAACGCGCGGCGCGCGGTGCTGGCGGGCTGGTTCGACCTGTCCGTCAAGGGCAAGCCGGTGCGGCTCGAGGCTCATCGGCTGCTGGAGCCGGGCGTGGACGAGAAGAGCGTGAGCATCTTCTTCCGCGATGCAACGACCGGGGGCGAGACCTACTCGGTCGGCCGCTATATCGATCCCGAGCGACTCCCGGACGGGTCGTGGCTCGTGGACTTCAACAACGCCTACAACCCGGCCTGCGCCACGAGCCCCTACTACAACTGCCCTATCCCGTCGAAGGCGAACAACTTGAAAGTGGCGATCCGGGCGGGCGAGAAGGATTCCCACTACGCGCACTAGCCCATAATTCAGCAGGTATTACAGAGTTTTGTATTTCCTCGACGGGCCGGACGTGCTCTCATGGGCGCAACCCTGCCAACTCTTGAGGAGTCTTCCATGGAATTCCGTCTGCGCAATGTCTTCGTCCTCTGCTTGAGCGCCGTGGCGCTGCTGGCACCTGCCGCGCTTGCGGACCAGTCGCTCGAGGTCAAGGGCCCGATCACGGATCTGCGCGGCTCAGCACCGACGCAGACGTTCAAGGTCAACGGCATCTCGTTCTCCACGAACGCGACCACGCAGGTCTCCAACCTGGCCGGCGGTCTCGCGAACGGCGCCCTCGTGAAGGTGAAGAGCCTGTCCACGTCGTCGCCGTTCGTGGCGACGCGCGTGAAGGGCCGGTCCGCGGACTCCGACCACGGCGGGCAGCAGGTCCCGAAGGCCTCGGTCGAAGGCCTCATCACCGGGCTCACCGGCACCTCCCCGAACTTCTCGTTCACGGTCGGCACGAGGCGCGTGGTGACGAACGGCACCACGACGGGGCTCACGCTGATCGCGCCGAACGCGAACATCGAGGCCAAGGGCCCGGTGGATGCGCAGGGCACGATCACAGCCACGAAGATCGAGTCAGAGGACGACTGACGTACTACTCCCATTGACCCATGGCGGGGCCAACGGGGAAATGGTCTCATTCATGTGGGCGCATTGAAGCACCGCGCCAACGGGCGTGAAGCCCAAGGGCGCCGGTCCGTTTGCGGAACCGGCGCCCGTCCATTTCCCGGGGAATCAGGCGTGGGTGGGTGTCGCCGCGAGCATTCCGCGCAGCACGTCGACCGGCCCCAGCTGGCAGAAGCGCCGCGTCGCCGGCGGGCCCTGGTGGCGAATGCGGCCTGAGTTGAAGGCGCTGATCATCTCGCGGTAGAGCTCCGCGCTGCCCTTGGGGATGCCCATCGAGGTGAACGTCGGGACCACGGCGTCGAGCGGCCCGGCCTGGAGCGCGATCGGGCGGCCGAGGATCTCGGTAAGCGCAGCCGCGATGTCCTCGGGCGTGTGGTTGGGAGAGTGCGCGATCTCGACGACGCGCGTTCCCGACGCCGGCTCGAGCAGGCACTCGGCCGCGATCCGGCCGACGTCCGCCGTCGCGGCCATGGGGATCGCCTTTCCAGGCGTCATGAACGTGGGCAGGACACCGCCCTGCGTCGCCGGCAGCACCATGCCGAAGTTCTCGAAGAAGTAGCCGGGGCGCAGGAACGTCGCGTTCTTCGCCGCCTTGGCGAGCGTCACCTCGGCATGGTGGAGCCCGCGCACGGGTCCGGTGCCGTCGGCCAGCTCGGCCCCGACCGAGGACAGGAACACGAGGTGCGGCAGGCCGCTCTTCCGCACCGCCTGCGACATGGCTTCGACCTGCGCGTGCTGCGCGGCCAGCAGATCCTCGGCGTGCATGCCGGGTGCCACGAGCAGGTAACCGCCCTGCGCACCGCTCAACGCCTGCGTGAGCGTGGCGGCGTCGGTGAACGAGGCCACCGCCACCTCGGCGCCGCGCGCCTTCCACGGCTCGCCCTGCTTCGCCTCGCGCACGATGACGCGCAGCTTCTGCCCGTTGCCCAGCAACGTCTCCGCGGCCGCCCTGCCCGTGTGACCGGTCACCCCTGCGATGACATACATGGCACGTCCCTCCGTGAGAATCGGTTACGAAACGTCGTTCGAGCCGCGCGTGCGCAGGCGGCGCCGGGCCTCGTGCTGCAGCACGTCGAGCATGCCGATCAGGCCCTGGCCCTTACCCATCGAGATGTCGCGGCCGAAGATGTGGAAGATCGTGTCTTGCGGCACGCGCGCCACCTGCTCGAGCGGCTGGCCGGTGAGCGTGTCCTTCAAGATCGCGGCCCACGCCTTGGCCGAGAGCCCCTGCGGATTCTCGACGGCGAACCACAGGTCGAGCGTGCCGTCGGGCCGGTCGGTGGTGAACACGTACGCCTCGGACTCGCAGCGCGGCGCCCGGGCGGCTTCGGGGAACGGTCGCGTCGCCACCGCGGCGGGCACGGACTCGAACTGGTCGGCCCACTCGATGAGCATCTCGGCGCGCAGGCCGCGGTCCACGGCGTCGAACTCCGCGACCACGTCCGCGAGCGGCGCGGGCAATGCCCCGTCGCCGCTCGCGCCCGGGTGATCGTTCAAGGCTTCTCGATCGGCATGCCCACCGCGTTGCCCCATTCGGTCCAGCTCCCGTCGTAGTTCCGCACCCGCTTGTAGCCCAGCAGGTACGTGAGCACGAACCAGGTGTGACTGCTGCGCTCGCCGATGCGGCAGTAGGCGATGACGTCGTCTTCCGGCTTGAGCCCGATCTCCTTCTCATAGATCGCGCGCAGGCCGGTGGCGTCCTTGAACGTGCCGTCCTCCGGGTTGGCCGCCCGCGCCCAGGGCACGTTCTTCGCCCCCGGGATGTGGCCGCCGCGCAGCACGCCTTCCTGGGGATACTCGGCCATGTGCGTGCGCTCGCCGGTGAACTCCTGCGGACTCCGCACGTCCACCATCTTCTTGTGCGCGCGCATGTGCGTCACCACCTCGTCGCGGAACGCGCGGATGCGCGAGTCGTCGCGCTCCGGCGCCTGGTACGTCGCCGCCGGGTACGTTGGCACCTCGCGCGTCATCGGCCGGTTCTCCTTCTCCCACTTGAGCCGGCCGCCATCCATGACCTTCGCGTTCGTGTGCCCGAAGAGCTGGAACACCCAGAACGCGTAGCACGCCCACCAATTGTTCTTGTCGCCGTAGAACACCACCGTGGTGTTGCGCGTGACGCCGATCTTGCCCATCAGCTTCTCGAAGTGGGCGCGATCGACGTAGTCGCGGCGGATGGTGTCGTTGAGGTCGAGCGCCCAGTCCACCTGCACGGCGCCCGGAATGTGGGCCGCGGGGTAGAGCAGCGAGTCCTCGTTCGACTCGATGATGCGGATGTTCGGGTTCTTGAGGTTCTGGGCCACCCACTCGGTACTGACGAGAACGTCGGGATGGGCGTAGCCGCGGGCGGCGATGTCGGCCAGAAGCGCGGTCTCGGACATGGCAGATGACCTCGGGGGTTGGGGCGATTCGAGTGGGGGTCGCCGGTGATACTAGACCTCCTCGCCCCGCTGTGCCGGCACCATCGCGGGGCCATGTTCACGCATTGCCAATGCCCGTTCGATGCGCGTATCGGGGGGCGCGCGAACGCGCCGCCCCCAGCAGGGGGAGGCGGCGCGTCGGCCGCGGAGGACTCCCGCTCAGCCTTCCTCGCCCCACTGTGCCGGTGCGATGGCGGGTCCATGCTCGCGCCTCGCCAGCAGGAACCGCGGCCGCCCCGCGAGGTCGGGACGCAGTTCCACGCCGCGCCAGTCGCGGGCGCCGTCGAGCCAGCTGGCGACCTCCGCGGCACGCGCCTCGGCGAGCTCGAGCGCCAGGAGCCCGCCGGCGCGCAGGTGGCGAGGGGCCTCGTCCACGATCGTGCGCAGGTCGGCGAGGCCGTCGGGGCCGCCGAAGAGCGCCGTGTGCGGCTCCCAATCGTGGACGTCGCGCGGCAGGGCCCGCGCCTCGGGTGCGGAGATGTACGGCGGGTTGGAGACAATCACGTCGAAGCGCTCGTCGCTCGCGAGCGCGTCGAGCCACTCGCCGCGCACGAACGTCACCCGGTGCTGCAGGCCCAGCGCCGCGGCATTTGCGCGCGCAACGTCGAGTGCGCCCTCGCTCGCATCGGTCGCGACCAGCTCGGCGCGCGCGTGCTCGTGCGCGATCGCGAGCGCGATGCAGCCGGAGCCGGTGCCCAGGTCGAGCACGCGCGGCGCGCGCGCGGCGAGATCGTGCGCTGCCAGATATTCGAGCACGGCTTCCACGAGCCACTCGGTCTCGGGCCGCGGCACGAGCACGCGACGGTCCACCGCGAGATCGAGCGAGCGGAACGCGGCGCGACCGGTGATGTACTGCACCGGCTCGCCCGCGAGCCGGCGCACGAGCTGGGCATCGAGCGCCGCCGAGCGCTCCCCGGACAGCATCTCGGCGGCGCGCGCGCGCAGCGCGCCGCGGCCGACGCCGAGGAGCCGCGACAGCAGCTCCTCGGCATCGCTCGCCGGGAACCCCGCCGCCGCGAGCCGCTTCGTGGCGGCGCGCAGCGCCTCACCCACCGTGATCGTCATGGCCCGAGCATAGCGGTGGCGCTGCGCGCGGGTCACACGCGCCGGGAGTGCGGTCGCGACGTCACCCCGCCGTCAGGGCGAACCCAGCGCGTCCAGGAACGCGAACGAGCACGCCGCGAGCGCCACCCCCGCCCACGGCACCGGCGCGGGGATCGTGAGCTTGAGCGCGAAGCCGCACACCACGGCCATCACCACGCCGACGCGCGACTCTGAAGTGGCGTCATCGCCCGCGGCGCGCGCGGAATGGATGCCGCCGGTGATCAGCGAGAGCGCGAGCACGCAGGCGACGATGCGCCGTGCGTGCCGGCGCGTGCCAGCGGCCGGAGCGGGTGCGACAGCCGCGGCGATCATGGCTGGCCTCCGCCCGGAAGCGGCGGCTCCTCGAGGAAGAGCCGGCTGCAGTCGATGAACGCGACCATCCAGTCGACCGGCGTGATCGCGCGAAGTACGTGGAACGAGCACCGGCCGAAGCTCAAGACCTTCTTCCAGCCATCGGCTGTCTGGTCGTCCGCCTCCGACGCACGGGCCGGCGCGACGTGGAGCGCAGCCGCGAGCGCGATCACGACGAGTGCCGCGCGGTACCCTGCGGCGCCGGGTCCACCGCGGATCCTGCGAGTGAGCATGAGACACCCCCTGTGGAGCGAACGGGGGCGTGTCGCGAAGCACCTGCAAGGGACGTACCCGCGCGGACGCATGCCCCGCAACCTGCGTCACGCCACGGACCGCGAACCGCGTCGACGACCCGGGTGCGAGGGCGACGGAACCGACCCCGGGATGCGCACGCCCGCGCAGCGCACGGTGTCGTGGTACGGCCGTCAGCGATGGACTAGAGTGTTGCTCTGCGGAAACACGCCTCTCCCGCATCCCCCTGACGACATAGCGCCCTTCGAGCTTCCTTCAGACTCGCAAACTGGAGGCCGCAGCCGATGGAAGCCGCGATCTTCTCGAGAGAACGTCCGACGGTCGGCTCGATGTTGAGCTTGACGTTCAAGACCTTCTCCACGCATTTCGTTCCGCTCTCGCTCATCGGCGTGATCGCGTTCATGCCGATGGCGCTGATGTCGGCCGCCCAGTCCCTGGCGAAGGACAACGTCTCGCTGTGGTACGTGACCTTCTTCGTCGCGCTGATCGCGCTCATGATCACGGTGCCCGCGGGCTACGCCGCGGTGCTCAACGCCGTGTTCCAGGCCGCGCAGGGGCGGCCCGTGAACGTCGGCCAGTGCCTGGCCACCGGCTTCCGCAAGCTCCCGCGCACGATCGGCGTCATGTTCATCGCCACGCTGTTGACGATGCTGGGATTCATGGCGCTCATCATCCCGGGCATCATCGCCTACCTCGCGTTCTTCCTGAGCGTGCCGGTCGTGGCGGTGGAGGACGTGACCGTGGGCGGCGCGCTCAGCCGCAGCTCGGACCTGATCCGCGGTTTTCGCGGGATGGCGTTCGGCACGAACTTCGTGCTCGGCCTCATCAGCTGGTGTTTCAGCTTCGCGGTCGGGCTCCTGATCATCATGCTCGGGAACCAGCCGGTGTTGTCGTTCTTCCTCAACGCGATCATCTCCGGCATCACCGGCGGGCTGGGCATCGTCGCCGCGGGGCTCATCTACTTCGTAGTCCGCGCGAACAAGGAGTCGATCGGCGTGGACGCGATCGCCGCCGTCTTCGACTAGCCCTGCGCCGATCGTGCCGTCCCTCCCCGTCGCCCCGATCCTGGCCGTGGCCGCGAACGGCGCCGCGGGAGCCGATGGGGACCTCGCGCGGGCCCTACTCGCGGATCCCCACTACCAGAAGCGGCTGACGGATCCGGCGCTCGACTGGTCGATCCGGCTCCCTTCGGTCTCGTTCAAGCTCCCGTTCCTGGCGATCGCGGTGCCCGGCTGGGTGGTGATGCTGGCGCTGGCGCTGCTCGTCGCGGCGGTGGCGTGGCTGCTGCTGCGGCGGCTCGTGCGGCCCAAGCGCGAGGCGGACACCGCCGAGGCCGACGCGCCGCGTGCCGCTGCAGCCCCGAACACGCTGGCGCGGGCCCGTGAGCTCGGCGAAGCGGGACTCCACCTCGAGGCCGTGCACCTGCTGCTGCTCGTCGCCGTCGAGCACTGGACCCGAAACGCTCCGGCCGCGGTGCACCCGGACCAGACGAGTCGCGAGCTCCTGCGCTCGCTGCCCGCCTCGCTGCCCTCCGAGCGACGCGAGGCCCTGGCCGCGCTGGTGCGCGCGGTGGAGTGGTGCTGGTTCGGCGGCCGGCCCGCCGGGAGGGCCGAGTACGAACGGGCGCTCCGGAGCTGCAGCGTGTTCCTCGGTGAATCGGCATGACCCCGCGCGCCCACGCCATGAGCGGCATGTGGTGGGCGGTGGCGATCGTCACCGTGTCGATGGTGTTGGCGCTCGCGCTCTCGGCGCATCCCGAACGCCTGGAGGCGATCCGCTCGGCGGACACCGACAGCTACAGCTACAGCCTGATCGGGTATCGCGCGCTGTACGCATTTTTCGAGCGTTCCGGCTTCGAGGTGTCACGCGTGCGTGTCCGCCGCTGGAACGACGACATCGAGCCCGGCACCGCGATGGTCCTCGCGGAGCCGGATGCGCCCCCCGTCCGCAAGGCCGAGGACACCACCGACGTCGAGCCGCCGCTCGACTTCGAGCCGAGCCCGGGCCAGCTCGCACTCGTGCTCCCCAAGTGGCGCGGCGTGCCGGACCCGAACGCACCCGCGTGGCTGCACGAGATGCGGCTCGCGCCGCTCGCCGCCGTGGCCCGAGCGGGGGCGCCCTACGTCCTGCCGCGCACGACGCTCGTGCGCGGCCGCGGCATGGACTCGTTGCGCTGCGCCACCGCCTGGGGCGAGTCGGTCACCGTCGCCGCATCCCGGCTCCAGTGGCTCAAGGCGCGGAGCGGGATCGAGCCGGTCGTCTGGCGCGACTCGATGGTGATCGTCGCCCGGTTCGAGCACTCGTTCGAGACGTTTGATTGGGACGCCGACGAGGATTCCCTTGTGACCGTGACCGTGCTCGACACGCTGTACCTGATCAGCGACCCCGACCTGCTCAACAACCACGGGCTCGCGCGTGCCGACCATGCGCGGCTCGTCCGCCGTCTCTTCACCGACGAGCTGGACGTGCATCGGGTGCTGTTCGACGAGCGCATCCATCACGGGCTCATGTCGCGATCGCTCGCCGCGGAGCTGCTGAGCTTCCCGCTCGTCCTGCTGTTCGCCCAGGCGGTCGTGCTGCTCGTGTTCCTCGCCTGGTCCTCGAGCGCGCGGTTCGGCGCGCCCACCGCTCTGGCGCCGCGCCCCACGAGCGGCGCCGCGCTCGTCGACACCGCGGCCGAGCTGCTGAGCGCCGCCGGCTTGCCGGCGCTGACACTGCAGATCTACTGGGAGCAGGTCCTGCGCGAGGTGGCGGCACGCTACGCGATCGCGACCGCGGGCACGCGGCGCCGGCTGCTCGGCGCCCTGGCCGATCTAAGTCGGGCTCGCGGCGCGCGTGCCGACGTGGGCGAGCTGGAGGAAGAGGTGGAGAAGCACCAAAGGACCACGGAGGGCCACCGCGACGTCGTCGACACGGCACGGCGCATCCACGGCTGGTACCGGGAGATGATCCATGGACGCTGAACGAGTACGGGAACTCTGGCAGCAGCTCGACCGCGAGAGCGCTCGGGTCGTGATCGGGCAGGGCGAGACGCTGCGCATGCTCATGGTGGCGTTGCTCGCGGACGGCCACGTGCTGCTCGAGGGCGTGCCGGGGACGGGGAAGACGCTGCTCGTGCGCACGTTCGCGACCTGCCTCGGGCTCGAGGGCAAGCGTATCCAGTTCACACCGGACCTGCTGCCCGGCGACATCATCGGCACCAACCTGTTCGATTTCCAGACCAACCGCTTCACGCTCACGCGCGGTCCCGTGTTCACCGAAGTGCTGCTCGCCGACGAGGTCAACCGTACGCCGCCCAAGACGCAGGCGGCGCTGCTCGAGGCGATGCAGGAGCGCTCCGTCACCGTGGACGGCACGACCCATCCGCTGGCGCGCGACTTCTTCGTGCTCGCGACGCAGAACCCGATCGAGCACGAGGGCACCTACCCGCTGCCCGAGGCCCAGCTCGACCGCTTCGTGTTCAAGCTCGTGATGGGATACCCGGCGCGGGACTCCGAGGTGGAGATGGTGCGCGTGCACGGCCACCGCACGGCGATGCCGCGGATCGAGGACTTCCATCTCCCGCAGGTGCTGTCGCGTGAGCTGCTCGGCGAGGTCCGCGATTACGTGGCGAGCCTGCGTGTGGCCGACGACGTGCTCCAGTACATCGTCGATCTGGTGCGGGCCACGCGCCACGACCCGTCGCTGCGCGTGGGCGGCAGCCCGCGCGCGTGCAACGTGCTTGCCTCGGCCGCGCGAGCCTGGGCCGTGCTCGAGGGCCGCGACTTCGTCATCCCCGACGACGTGAAGGCGCTGCTGCTGCCGGTGCTCCGCCACCGCGTCATCCTCTCGCCCACCGTGGAGGTGGAGGGCCGGACGGCGGACGAGGTGCTAACCCAGATCGGCGCGCAGGTGGCGCCCCCGCGCTGAGGCCGCGATGAGACCCACTCCGATCGCGGTCGCACTCGTGGGCGCCGGACTGCTGCTGGCGCTGCCGCCGGCGTTGGGGTTCCCCCACCTCGCGTTCCTGCTCGCGGGCTTCTGGGCCGTGCTCGTGCCGCTGCTGCTGCTCGACGCCGCGCTTGCGCCGCGGCGGGGCGGGCTCTCGTGGCGGCTCGAGACGCCGGAGATCCTCCACGTCGGCGTTCCGCACCCGATCGCGCTCGTGGCGCGACTGCCCGGGCACGCGCGGGGGTTCGAAGCGCGACTCGACACGTCGGGCGTGCTGTCGCCGCTGCCCACGCAGCGGGGCGCGGCCGATCCCGAGGGCACGCGGGTAACGTGGGATCTGTTCGCCCCGCGGCGCGGCGAGGCGCGCATCGAAGCGCTGTGGATGCGGTTCCAGAGCCCGCTGCGGCTGTGGCAGTCGTGGGTGAGCGCGCCGCTCGGTCGCGGCACCACGGTGCTGCCCGATGTGCCGCGGGTGAAGGCGGCCGCACTGCGCTTCTTCTCCGAGCGCGAGTTGCGGACCGGGTTGAAGACCGAGCGCTACATCGGCGACGGCTCGGAGTTCGACTCGCTCAAGGAGTTCGTGCGCGGCGACGACCGGCGCGCGATCGACTGGAAGTCCTCAGCGCGCCATCGCCGGTTGCTCGCGCGCCACCATCGCGCCGAGCGGAACCACCGTGTGATCCTCACGCTCGACACCGGGCGGCTGATGAGCGAGTCGCTTGGGGCGCTGACGAGGCTCGACCACGCGATCCACGGCGCACTGCTGCTGGCCCACGCCTGCCTGCGCGCCGGTGACCAGGTCGGGCTGTTCACGTTCGACGCCCGTGCGCGCATGGCCCATCCGCCGGCCGGCGGCATCGGCGAGCTGCACGCGCTGATCGCGGCCGCCGCCCGCGTGCAGTACTCGCACGAGGAGAGCAACTTCACTCTCGGGCTCACGCAGCTCGGCCAGACGCTGTCGCGGCGCTCGCTGATCGTGCTGCTCACCGAGTTCGCCGACACCGTGAGCGCCACGCTGATGATGGAGAACGTCGCCCGGCTCGTGCGCCGTCACGTCGTCGTGTTCGTCACGCTCCGCGACCCTGGCCTGGACCGCGCCACCCGGCAGGCGCCGGATTCGCTCGATGCGCTGAGCGCGGCGGTCGTGACCCGGGGGCTGCGACGGGAGCGCGACCGCGTTCATCTCGAGCTGCGACGGCTCGGCGTGCGCGCGCTGGACGTGACGCCGGATCGCGTCGCACCCGAGCTGATCTCGGAGTATCTCGAAGTGCGCCGCCGGGAGCTCGTGTGACCACGGGCGGCCGCTTCGAGCTGCGCTCGGCGCAGTTCCGCCGCGAGCGGCAGGCCTCGTGGCAGGAGCTCGAATCGCTGCTCCAGCGCATCGAGAACTCGGGCCTCGGCGTCCTGAGCCACGACGAGCTAACGCAGCTGCCGCTGCTCTATCGCTCGGCGATCGGCTCACTCTCAGTGGCGCGCGCGATCAGCCTTGACCGCAACCTCGTCCAATACCTCACCGGGCTCGCCCAGCGCGCGCACCTGGCGATGTACTCGGGCCGCCGCCGGCCGATCGAGGGCGCGGCGCTGTTCTTCGCCCGACGCTTCCCACAGCTCGTGCGCTCGTTCCGAATCCCATTCGCCATCGCATGTGGTTCGCTGCTGGCGGGCGTGTTGATCGGCTACCAGCTCACACGCCATTCACCCGACCGCTACTACGGCTTCGTGCCGGAGGCGGCGGCGCAGGACCGCACGCCGGCGACGCCCACCGCACAGCTCCGCGACATCCTTTACTCCAAGCCAACCGAGGGCGCGGCACTCGACGTGTTCGCGACGTTCCTGTTCGACCACAACGCGCGCATCGGCATCTCCTGCCTCGCGCTGGGATTCGCGGGCGGCGTGCCGGTGATCCTGCTGCTGTTCTCGAACGGGCTGACGCTGGGCGCCATGGCGGCGCTCTACGCGTCGCGCGGCCTCGGTGGCGAGTTCTGGGCGTGGGTGCTCCCGCACGGCGTCACCGAGCTCCTGGCCGTCGTGCTGTGCGGCACGGCGGGGTTGGTGTTCGGGGCGGCGATCCTGTTCCCGGGCTCCCTCAGTCGGCTCGACCGCCTGCGCACGCGCGGCCGCGACGCCGGGCTGCTCGTGCTCGGCGCGGTTCCCATGTTCTTTCTCGCCGCGCTGTTCGAGAGCTTCTTCCGCTCGCTGTCGCAGGATCCCGGGCTGCGCTGGACCGTGGCCGCGCTGGTGGCGACCGGCTGGGTGCTCTACTTCGTTCGCGGGGCATCGCGTGGCTGAGTCCGCCGCCGCCCGGACCGTCGATGTCCTGACCACGGACGGCACCGTGCTGCCGTTCGAGCAGGCCCCGCTCTTCAATCGCTTGGGCGCATTGTGCGTCGACCAGCTCATCATCCTCGTCGTGACCGGCATCATCGTGATCGGTTCACTGCTCCTGCTCGCCGGGACATTGGGCGCGCACGTGCTGTCGCTGATGATCGTCTTCAACTTCGTGCTGCGGAATGCCTACTTCTCGTTCTTCGAGGTACGCGGCGGCGGCGCCACGCCGGGCAAGCACTGGCTGCGACTGCGGGTCATTTCGCGCGACGGCGGCGCGCTGCAGCCCGAGCAGGTGCTGGTGCGCAACCTGACGCGGGAGTTCGAGGTGTTCGTCCCCATGAGCGTGCTCGCGGCGCCGCAGGGGATGTTCCCGGACCTGCCGCCGTGGGCCGGGGCGCTGTGCTCGCTGTGGCTCGTGGTCGGCGCGCTGTTCCCGCTCTTCAACCCGCGGCGATTCCGGCTCGGCGATCTACTGGGCGGCACGACCGTGGTGTCGATGCCGCGGACCGCGCTCGGGTCCGAGTTGGTCGACGCGCCGGCCGAGCGCAGGGGCATGACCGAGCACGAGTTCGAGTTCACGAGCGCGCAGCTCGGCCAGTACGGCATCGACCAGCTGCAGGTGCTCGAAGACCTGCTGCGGGTCCACGACGCATTCGAGCACCAGGAGACACTGGTCGCCGTGCTGCGGCGGGTCGAGGCGAAGATCGGCTGGGACACACCCACGCCGGAGGCGCGCGCGCGCGAGTTCCTCGCCGCGTTCTACGCCCAGCTCCGCCGCCACCTGGAGCAGAAGGCCTTGTTCGGCGTGCGCCAGCAGCACAAGCGCGAAGGTCGCCTCGAGCGCGGCGGGAGCCCGTCAGAACCACCGCGCTGAACTGTCGGGAAGCGCACCGACGGGCGTGGCGGTGATGAGGCGTCCGCGCGCGTCGAACCGGAACGTCTCGCCGTAGACGCGTCGCCCCCACGTGTCGCGCCACACCTGCGCGCTGTCCCACCACACGCCCGCGGCGAGCGACACGCCGAGGTCGAACCGCGCGGGCCGCGCTGGCTGGTCGACGACGATCACGCCGAGCGCGGGTGGGTGCGCTCGCGGCGAGATCCGGTGCGCGAGCGCGCGCAGGTGCTGCTGACAGTGCGAGCAGCGCAGGTTCACCGCAACCAGCCAGCGTTCGCCTCCCGCCGCGGTCGCGGGCGCGAGCTGGACGAACTTCCCCGTCTCCCAGACCGGCCGCCGATACGGTCGCGCGCTGTCCCGCCACCACGCGATGCCCAGCGCCAGGAGGGCCGCGACCGCGAACGCCAGGCCCAAAGTCGTTGCGCGCTCCGCTCCCACACGCGATTTCACGGTTGGAAGCTCCGGCCCTGGAGCAGGTCGAACGTCCACCACACGGCGAGCCGCGAGCCCAGCCACAGCGCGAGCACGAGCGTGACCGCGGAGCGGAATCGCGCGCGAGCGGCGCGGGCCTGGAGCCACGCCGAGAGCAGCAGGCGCACGAGCGCGAGCAACCCCACCGCTGCGAATGCGGCCGCCAGACCGTGCGACGGTGCCCCCTCTCCCGCGCGCGGGCCCGCGAGAGCGAGCGCCCAGGCGCGCGGCAGGTGCGTACGCCCCGCCGCGACGCTCACCGCCAGCGTCTCCGCCGCCGAAGCGACCAGCAGTCGCGGCGCGAGCACCCCCCAGGCCACGTGGCGACCGATCAGGCGCCAGGCGGAACCCGCGGCGGTGGCCTCACCGGCCGTGAACGCCAGCTGGGCCGCGAGCCCGGCCAGCGCCGCGAGCCAGGGCTTCGCGGCATGCGTCGTGCGCGCCGAGGCCTCGAGCACCTCGAGCCACATCGTGGCGACGAGCAGCGCGGTCACGCGCATGCGCGCTTCGCCGATGTCAGCGGCGGTGGCGGGA
Organism: Candidatus Methylomirabilota bacterium; assembly: GCA_035606545.1. Taxonomy (GTDB): domain Bacteria; phylum Eisenbacteria; class RBG-16-71-46; order RBG-16-71-46; family RBG-16-71-46; genus JAIOPA01. The sequence continues at coordinate 4,662 of DATNFC010000344.1, read as the reverse complement.
GCGATGGACGACGTGGTCATGACGCGCGGCTCCGGCACCGGGGTCGCGCAGGCTCGCTGCATCGAACGTGCCGTGGGCTAGCGGCTGCGGCGCGCCGACCATGCCTCCGGCAGACGGCTACGTCGTGCCCGGGTCGAGCACCGTGGTGTCACCCGGCAGGTGCACGACCATGACCCGGCACTTGCACGGGCGGGTGAGGACCTGGAACGTGGCCACGAGCGTGGTTCGCGGAGCGGGTGGCTTGCTCACACGGGCGTCGGTCAGTCCTCGGGCTCCTGGGCGTCGATCGCCCGCCGGGTGGCGAAGTCGTATCCGGTCGTCCGCCTGAGATTGAAGTAGGCTATCCAGTAACCGCGCAGCGACTCGACGTGGGCACGGCGCGCGGCGTCCTTCTCGGCCAGCGCCACGTTCAAAGCCGCGGCATCGCCATCGCCGGAGAGGTAGCGCTGCTCGGCGGCCGCATAGCGCTTGCCGGCCACCTCGTCGGCCTTGGCGGCGATCCGGATGCGCTCACTCTGGACGTTGAACTCGAGCACGGCACGGATCACGTCCTGCTCCAGGTCGAGGGCAGCCTGCTCCACGGAGAGCATGGTCACCTCGGCGTTGGATTCGGCGAGCCGCGCGTGCGCGTACGAGCGTCCCCAGTCGAGGATCGGGACCCGGATGCCGAGCGTGGCGCGCTCGTGTTCCTGCCCCGTGTCGTAGAGCGCCCCCAGATCGGTCGTGCTCTGGTTGAGCCCGTAGCTCACGAACAGGTCCACGCTCCGACCGGGTTGTGAACGCGCCTCGGCCACGTCGCGCTCGGCTTCTAGCCGGCGCCGCTGCAGCGCCACGACCACGGCGCGGTTCGCGCGCGCCTGGGAGAGCGCCACGGGCACATCGGCGGTTACCTCCGGCACACGGAACGTGATCTGCGGGCGCACTTCTTCGGTGTCGCGCAGGCCCAGGTAGGAGCGCAGGCCGAACTGCCGGGCGCGCAGCTCCTGTTCCGCCCGCTGCAGCTCCAGCCTGGCGTTGAGCGACGCGAGCTCGCTCTGCAGCAACTCGTCTTCGCTCGTCTTCCCCGCCTCGCGGCGAACGCGCGTGGCGGTGAGCAGCGTGTCGGTGCTGGCCATGTTCTCGCGCGCCGTCTCCAGCTGGTCGGCCGCCGACACCACGTCGAAGAAGTTCTGGGCCGCGCTCATGGCGATGCCCTCGAGCTCCTCGGCGTAGTCGCGACGCGCTTCGTCCAGCCGGAGCGGCTCGATACGATCCGCCCAGCGGTGGGGATTGAAAGCGAACAGTGGCTGGCGCACCGCGACGCTGAGCGGCGTCGACAGGTAGGTCGGATGGCCGGTGCCGTCCAGCAAGTCCAGCCGCTCGAGCGAGGTCTCCACCACGACTTCGCCGCCGGTCGAGCCGATCGTCTTGCCGATCGACAGCCGGAGCCCCGACGAGTTGTAGCTCTGGCGGACGAACGCCTCGCTGCCGTCGGGAAGCGAGAGCTTGGAGATGCTGCGCGTCAGGTCCGGCGCGGTGCCGACCAGGGCCAGCGTGGGCAGGAACGACGCCCGCTGGACGCGGAACTGCCACAGGCTCGAGCGGTAGCGATCGCGCGCCTGCGCTGCGACGCGCGAGTCGGACTTCGCCATCGCCACCACGCCGTCGAGCGACATCGCGCGCACGGCCGCGTGGCTCGCGTGCGGAAGCGCGCACAGGGTGAAAACACCCAGCACGACGCACACGTGACTCCGATGGTTCATCACATCGTCGATGCTATCCCGCGCACGACGCGCAGCGTGATTGCGAATCAATCGTCGCGCGCCGAAATGCGTTCAGCGGTGCCATTCCAGTGCACCTTGCATGAAACATCTCATTTTCATATTGCAGTTCGCGCGAACTCTTTGTGATGCTTTATGCCCACCCCGCCGCGGGCACCCTCTGCCCCACCTCTCCCCCATCTCTCTCCAGAGGCATCAATGCGCAAGACCGTGTTCACCGTGCTCATGCTTACCGCCTGCCTGGCGTCGGTCGCGTCCGCGGCCACGATCAGCCAGAAGCTGAGCCAGACCGCGAGCGTCAACCTCCAGGCCACGCCGAGCGGCTGCGAGAACAACCCCGGACCGTTCATCACGATCGATGGCGACATGCGGCTCGGCGGCATCAGCGCGCGCATCATCCTCTCGAACAACACGCGCTTCACGCACGACGCCTCGGCGGACGTGAGCGCGGACGTGGTGATCGTCCCCGCCGGTGAGTCGATCCACATCGCGAAGCAGCCCTCGCGCGGCGGCGTGGGCGGCAACCCGTGGATCTACCTCCAGTTCAAGGACGGCAAGGGCGGCGACCTCGGCTCACCGCAGCTGCTCGGCCGCTGCGTGCAGGGCCTCGTGAACGCCAAGGGCAACTTCTCGATCCCCTCGGGCGCCACGTGCAACATCTCGAGCGGCAACTGCGTCAACAGCGGCGGCCCGGACATCACGCTCAACGGTGAGATCCGCCTGGGCGGCCTCGGCGCCGACCTCATCCTCACGAACAACGCCAAGTTCACGCACGCGACGTCGGCGGACGTCGTGGTCAGCGTCGTGCTGCTCGAAGAGGGCAAGTCGATCACGTTCGCGAAGCAGCCGCCGCTCGACGGCGCGGGCGGCAATCCGCTCATCTACGTGCAGTTCCTGACGGGCTCGGGCTCGCCGCTCGGCTCGCCGATCCTGCTCGGCAAGTGCAACAAGCTCTAAGCTGATCGGTACGGCTTCACGACCCCCGGCGGGCTGCCATCCGCCGGGGGTCGTTCCTTCTTTCCCCGCCCGCTGTCGTCCGCCCATGGGGCGAGCGTCAGAGCGCGTGCGCAGCTCGCGCCGTTGAGCCGGGCTCCACGCTCATCAGCTCTTCCGCCACCATCGCGTTCACCCGCGCGCTGGCCTCTTCGGCGCTCTGCTCGGCCGCCCAGGCCAACCGCGCCAGAGACCACGCTTCGTTGGCCGTCGTGGCATTGTCCGCCCGCTCGGCCGCGAGACGTGCCCGCATCGCGGCGCTGGCGACCTCGGCCGCTTCACCCTCGGCTCCCGGGGTCTGCATCGTCCACAGGCTGGTCGCCGCGGCGATCTCGGCGGCACGGTCCGCAGCGGCGCCGGCGTCCGCGATCGCGATGAGGAGCTCGGCGGCCTCGCCGAGGCCCGTCTGGTTCATCGTGCCCTTGGTCATCATGCACCTCCGGGAAGGGGTTCTGAGCGGGCTGCTTGCTCGACGCTCCAAACGTCGGAGGATTTCGAACATGTGACGAGCCCGACCAAGGAATTGCCCGGAATCGCGGGGCGAGGATGACTTGCCCGGGCACCTCTCCAGGCTCCGGCGAGCGGCGCAACGCGTTTACACGCTTGGCCTTGGGGCGCGCGCGTCGCGGCGCGTGACCGCCCGACCGCTCAGCGCCGGGGGTCGATCACTTCTCGTCGCGTCCCGGGAGTTGCCCCCCCACCCCCCGCCGGGCGCCGCCAGCACGCGTCACGAGGAGAGCTTCCTCGATCCCCAATAGATGTAGCCGGCGCCGTAAAGAGGGATCCCCCAGAAGGCGATCCATATCGGGCTGTGGGCCTCGGCGAGCATCCGGCTCAGCACCACGTTGCCGACGATGCCACCGATCAGCATGAGCAGGCCCCGCACCACCTCTTGCTTGCCTTCCTCGTGCCGCGCGCCGCGTCCCTCTTGCCACGCCTGCTCCACGAGCGACGTCGCATCATCTTCCGAGAAGCTCGGGGAGATGAGCTGGAGCACGACATAGTTCTTCGGCCGCTCCATCATGAGCAGCTCGTGTGCTCGCCGGTATCGCACCGGATCGCGGACTTCCCAATCGGTCTCGGTATCCATCGTGGCCCCGCCCGACGATAGCAGAGGGCGACGGCGGCACAGTGAGGGATTCCCGATTCTCAGCCCGCTCCGCCCGCCAGCTCCGCCAGCCTTTCCGCCGCGTCCGCCTCGATCAGCGCGTTCACCATGTCGCCGATCCCGCCCTCCATGAACTCGGGGAGCGAGTGGAGCGTGAACCCGATCCGGTGGTCGGTGATCCGGCTCTGCGGGAAGTTGTACGTGCGGATCTTGGCGCTCCGGTCGCCGGTCGATACCTGCGACTTCCGCGCCGCCGCTTGGCGTTGCTGCTGCTCCTGGAGCTTGAGGTCGTAAAGCCGCGCGCGCAAGACCTTGAGTGCCTTCGCGCGGTTCTTGATCTGCGAGCGCTCGTCCTGGCAGGTGACGACGAGCCCGGTGGGCAGGTGCGTGATGCGCACGGCCGAGTCGGTGGTGTTGACGCCCTGGCCGCCGGGGCCGCCGGCGCGGTAGACGTCGACGCGGATGTCCTTCTCCGCGATCTCCACGTCCACCTCCTCAACCTCGGGCAGCACCGCGACCGTGGCAGCCGAGGTGTGGATGCGACCCGACGCCTCGGTCGCGGGCACGCGCTGCACGCGGTGCACACCCGATTCGAACTTCATCTCGCGGTACACGCCGTCCCCCTCGAGCGTGAAGATGATCTCCTTGTAGCCGCCGGCTTCGGCCTCGGTGACCGAGATCACCTCCTGCTTCCAGCGCTTCCTCTCCGCGTACTTGCTGTAGAGCCGGTAGAGGTCGGCTGCGAACAACGCGGCCTCCTCCCCGCCGACGCCGCCGCGCACCTCGACGATCACGTTCTTG
>DATNFC010000343.1:0-11643 GCA_035606545.1 Candidatus Methylomirabilota bacterium | reverse complement strand
CGAGCAGGTCGTTCTTGTCGAACTTGGAGAACAAGTCCTTCGCGATCACCGACGACCACATGTACGTGTAGTAGACGGCCGAGTAGCCGTCGAGGTGACCGAACGAGCAGGGGAAGTGGGTGCCGTCGACGAACGCGAACGGCTGGTACTTCTCGACCATGCTCTTGGCCGTGGCGTCGATGTCCACCTTCTCGGGGTCGCGGTCGTAGATCGACAGCGACAGGTCGGCGTACACCATCTGCCGGCGCACCTGGAGTCCCTTGGCGAACTCCTGCGAGCGGCGCATGCGGTCCACCAGCTCGGTCGGCACCGGCTGGTGGGTCTGGTAGTGCTTGGCGAACGTCTGCAGCGTCTTCGGGTCGCGCATCCACTCCTCGAGCATCTGCGACGGCGCCTCGACGAAGTCGTGCTCGGTGCGGATGCCGCCGGTGCCGATCCACTGGTGCTGGCCGGCGAACAGCGTGTGCAGCAGGTGGCCGAACTCGTGGAAGAACGTCTTGACGTCCGCGTACTCCATCAGCCCGGGATCACCGGCCTCGCCGCCGGGGAAGTTGCAGATCAGCGCGGCCTCGGGGATCTGGCGATCCTTGAGTCCGGTGCGCACGTCGAACTGCGCCGCGTGGTTGTACTTGTTCTTGCGCGGGTGCATGTCGAGGTAGAACCGGCCGGCGAGCTTGCCCTTGTCGAACAGCTCGTAGCACTCGACCGACGGATCCCACACCGGCGCGTCCTTCACCCGGCGGAACTCGACGCCGAACAGCTTGGCGGAGATGTCGAGCACGCCCTGCTTGACCTGGTCGTAAGGCAGGTACGCGCGCAGCTCCTGCGAGTCGAACGCGTAGTCGCTCTTGCGCACCTGCTCGGAGTAGTAGCCCGACTCCCAGAAGTTGATCGCGGTGGCGCCCGGCATGTCCTTCGCCTTGCGCGCCACGAGCTGCGCGTACTCACGGTTCTGGCGGTTCCCCGACGCCGCGACCACGCGGTCGATGAACGCGCGCGCCGTGGCGGCGCTGCCGGTCATCTTGTCGGCCATCACGCAGTCGGCGTAGTTCGAGAACCCGAGCGCCACCGCCAGCTCGTAGCGCTTCTGCCGCATGCGGTCGAGCACGTCGATGTTCTTCGGGTAGGCGCGGTTCTGGTACGCCATGTACATCCGGCGGCGCAGGTCGTCGCTCTTGGCGTACGTGGAGACCGGGATGTAGTCGGGATACTCCACGGTGAGCGTGATCTTGCCATCGGCGCCGGGCTTGTGCCGGTCGATGAAGTCCTGCGGCAGCCCTTCGAGGTCCGCCGGCACGCAGGTGACGGTGGACTTGTCCTCGCGGATGTTGCGGCCGAACTCCTGGCCGATCAGCACCAGCTCCTCGTTCAGCTTCTTGATCTTGTCGCGCGTCGCCTGGTCCTTGTCGACGCCGGAGAGCCGGAAGTCACGCAGCGTCTTCGACACGTAGTAGCGGGTCTCGGCATCGGCCTTCAACGTGTCGATGGCGGCGAGCGAGTCGTAGACCTTGCGGTTGAGCGACAGGTCGGTGACGAAGCTCGAGATCTCCTGCGACATCGCCTCCGCGGTCGCGCGCGTGAGCGAGTCCGGGTTCGTCTCCTCGACCAGTCCCGACTGCGAGCCAGCCATGTCGAGCTGGCGCGCGATCTCGTCGAACGGCACGAGCGTGTTCTCGATCGTGTGCGCGCCCTTCACGGCGAGCATCTTCTCCATCGCCGTCTTGGCCAGCGCGAGGCGCTTCTGCTGGCGCTCCCTGAACTGCGCTGCGGTCGGCTTGCCGGTCCAGAACGGGGCGTTGTCGGCGCTCGCGCTGGAGCTGGTGGAGGCGCTGCGTGCAGGCGGGGCACCCGTGACAACGGGTCCGGCGAGCAGGGCGAGCAGGCCGGCGGCGGCGAGGCGCGCGAGCGGCAGCGGTCGGGTATGAGCCATGGGGATCTCCTGAAGGATCGAACGGGGACGGACCCGGTGGCGGTGGTCACGAATCACCGCGTGGCCCGCGGGGGAGGGTCAGCAACGCTGGACCCTACCGGAGCGCGCGCGCTCACGACAACGGAGCCGCGCCCGGCGCGGAGAAACCGGCCCGGGCGCGGCGCGCGGCCGGACGGGGGGATGCCCGCCGGTGCGAGCGCCGTATCAGCGGCGGCTCCGCGCAGCGCCCGGAGACGACGGTCAGCTGAGCGAGCAGGCGGCGATCAACCCTTCCTCGGCCGCGACGGGCGCATTTCGACGCGACTGTGCATGGCGCGCGGGTTCGTGCGCAGCAGGTCCACGACCATCTCGCCCACGTCCTCCGGCTGGAGCGCCCAGCCCTTCTTCGCCGTGGTGCCGCTGCCGAAGTCGGTCGCGACGCTGCCCGGCATCAGGTAGGTGACGCGGATGCCGTCGTCGCGCACCTCTTGAAAGAGCGCCTCGCTGAAGCCGTTCACCGCGTGCTTACTCGCGCAGTAGGCAGCAGCCCCGGGGAATGCATTCCGCCCGGCGAGCGACGAGACATTGAAGATGTAGCCGCCGCCGCGCTTCTTCATGCGCGGGATCGCCTCGCGCGTGCAGTAGAAGACGCCGTTCACGTTGGTCTCGATCACCGCGTGCCAGTCGTCGACGCTCATCTCGGCGACCGGCGCGAACATGCCGACGCCGGCGTTGTTGACGAGCACGTCGACGCCGCCGAGGTCTTTCTCAACCGCGGCGAAGAACGCCGCCACCTGCGCCTGCCGCCGCACGTCGCACGCGTAGCCGCGCGCGCCCGCGCCGACCTGCGTCGCGGCCTCGCGCGCCGCGGCGCCGTCGCGTGCGGTGAGCGCCACGGTGAGCCCTTCCTTCGCCAGGGCCTCGGCGATGCCGCGGCCGATGCCGCGATTGCCGCCGGTGACCACGGCCACATTCCCTTGCATCGACCCCATGAGCGTTCCTCCTCGGTGCGGAGCCTAGCGCTTACAGCTCGTCGGGAGACAGCCGGCGGACCAGGTGGGCCTCGCCGTCGCCGCCATCGCGGATCTCGGCGAGCGTCGCTGGCGTGAACGAGACCTCTTCGCCGGTCAGCTCGAGTGCGAGTCTCGCCACGAGCGGCAGGTGGGAGACGACGAGGATCGACGCGCTCCCCGGCGCCGCGGCGTCGATCGCCTGCAGCGCATCGAGCGGCTCGCTGTCGGGGATCAGCTCGTCGAGCACGAGCGGCGCCCGCGTGATACCGAGGCCCGCCGCGACCGTGCGCGCGGACTCGAGCGCGCGCGCGAACGGGCTCGTGACGATCACATCGGGCCGCCAGTCCTGCGCTCGCAGCGCGGACGCGAGACGGCGCAACTGCTGCAGGCCCTCGGGCGTGAGCGCGGCATCGGGGCTCTGGCCTGAAGCGCGGCCATGACGGAGCAGTGCGAGGGTGCGGACCATGGCGTAGGAAAGTCCACGAGTGCGGGCGAGGTCAAGGTGCCGCAAAGACACCGTGCGAGCGCTGGCCGGATCGCGTTTCATATGATTTGCTCGCCCGCGGAGCGCACGCGTCTTGGGGCGCGCTCCAGGTTGCTGCTGCATCGCGAAGGGACTCGCACGCCGTCCCCGTGCCGAGTCCCGTCCATCCACAGGAGGGACCCATGGCAGCCAAGAAGGCAACCAGGCGGGCGAAGCGGGCAGTCCGGCGGGCGAAGGTCGCGACGGGTGTCCGCCGTCGGCGTAAGAAGCGGGCGGTGCGGAAGGCCGTGCGCCGGGCTCGCGTGAAGAAGCGGGTGGTCCGCCGTCGCGTACGCCGCGCGGTCCGGCGCGTTGTACGCCGGAAGCGCGTGGCGCGTCGTCGCGTGCGCCGCGTCGTGCGACGAAAGGTCCGCCGCGCCGTCAGGCGAGCGACGTAACGGCCTCAGCAACATCAAACTGTCACCGGGCGGCCGCGATCGCGCGCCGCCCGGTGGCGTTTCGGGGCCCACCCCGCTAGCATCATTCGCCAACCTTTCCCAGGGCCAGCCGCCCCCCGCAGGGGCGCAAACGGCGGCCCCGGCAGCGCCAGGGAGCGCAAGAACCCGTGACCCGCAGCCCGTATATCGAACGATTCCGTGACGGCGTCGTGTTCTTCGACGGCGGCATGGGTACGCAGGTCCAGGCCCGCGAGCTCTCGGCCGACGACTTCGGCGGCAGGCGCTGGGAAGGCTGCATCGACTACCTCTCCCTGACGCGTCCCGACGTCATCGAGTCGATCCACGCCGCCTACTTCGATGCCGGCGCCGACGTGGTCGAGACGAACTCGTTCCAGGCCTCGCGGACGCGGCTCGAGGAGTGGGGGCTGGGCGAGAAGACGGTGGAGCTGAACCGTGCCGCCGCCGCCACCGCGCGCCGCATGGCCGATCGCTACTCCGCCGCGGGCCGGCCGCGCTTTGTCGCGGGCTCGATGGGGCCGTCCGGGTTCCTGCCGTCGTCCGAAGACCCCGACCTCGGCAAGCTCTCGCTACGCGATCTCGTCGCGGCGTTCCTGCCCCAGGCGCAAGGCCTGCTCGAGGGCGGCGCGGACGTGCTCATCCTCGAGACCTGCCAGGACATGCTGGAGATGAAGGCGCAGGTGCTCGCCTCGCGCGAGGCGATGAAACTGACCGGACGGAACGTCCCGCTCCAGTGCTCGATCACGCTCGATCCCACCGGGCGCATGCTGCTCGGCACCGACTATCGCGGCGCGCTCGCCACGCTCGAGGCGCTGCACGTGGACGTGATCGGCCTGAACTGCTCGACCGGGCCGGACCTGATGCGCGACGCGGTGCGCTACCTGTGCGAGCACGCGAGCACCCCGGTGCACTGCATCCCGAACGCGGGGCTGCCGATCAACGACGGCGGCCGCACGCTCTACCCGATGCGGCCGGAGCCGTTCGCCGAGACGCTGCGCGAGTTCGTGCTCGACTTCGGCGTCAACGCCGTCGGCGGCTGCTGCGGCACGACGCCGGATCACATTCGCAGCCTCGTCGCGGCGGTCGGACACGGCACGAGGCCTCGCACGCGGGTGTCTCTCGCGAACGGCGTCCCGCGCCGCTGGTCGGTGTCGTCCGGCATGACCGCTGCCGCGCTCGAGCAGGAGCCGCGCCCGCTGCTGATTGGCGAGCGGTTGAACACGCAGGGCTCGCGCAAGATGAAACGCCTGGCACTCGAGGGCACGATCGAGGACATGGTGCCGATGGCGCGCGAGCAGGTGGAGGGCGGCGCGCACGTGCTCGACTTGTGCCTCGCGCTCACCGAGCGCACCGACGAGGCGGCGCAGATGCGCGCGCTGGTGAAGCGCCTGTCGCTGTCGGTCGAAGCGCCGCTGTGCATCGATTCCACCGAGGCACACGTCATCGACGAAGCGCTCCAGGCGTGCCCGGGCTCGGCGATCGTCAACTCGATCAACCTCGAGAACGGCCGCGAGCGGATCGACGCCGTGATGCCCCTGGTCATGCGCTATGGCGCCGCCGTCATCGCGCTCACGATCGACGAAACGGGGATGGCGAAGACCGCGGAGCGCAAGCTCGAGGTGGCGCGTCGCATCCACGACATCGTCACCCGGGAGTTCGGCTTGCCCGCAGGCCGACTGATCTTCGACGACCTCACATTCACGCTCGCCACCGGCGACGAGGAGTTCACGCGCTCGGGGATCGAGACGCTCGAGGGCATCAAGCTCATCAAGCGCGAGCTGCCGGGCGTGCTCACGTCGCTCGGCGTCTCGAACGTGTCGTTCGGGCTGGGCAAGGAGGCGCGCGCGGTGCTGAACAGCGTGTTCCTCTATCACGGCGTGCAGGCCGGGTTGGACATGGCGATCGTGAACCCGGCCGACGTGATCCCGTACGCCGATCTCTCCGCGGACGACCGGCGGCTCGCGGAGGACCTGGTTTTCGCGCGCCAGCCGCAGGCGCTGGCCGCCTACATCTCCCACTTCGAGGGCCGCGCGCCGGACGCGCGCGCGAAGGAGGACGAGGCGGCCGAGGCGGCAATGACCGTGGAGCAGCGCATCCACCACCAGATCCTCCACCGCCGCCCCGCGGGCATCGAGACCCTCATCGACCAGGCGGTCAAGCGCCAGGACCCGGTGATTGTGCTGAACACGGTGTTGCTCCCGGCCATGAAAGAGGTGGGCGACAAGTTCGGCACCGGCGAGCTGATCCTGCCGTTCGTGCTCCAGAGCGCGGAGGTGATGAAGAAGGCGGTCGCCCAGCTGGAGCGGTACCTCGAAAAGACCGCCGACGTCTCCAAGGGTCGCGTCGTGCTCGCCACCGTGTTCGGCGATGTGCACGACATCGGCAAGAACCTGGTGAAGACGATCCTCTCCAACAACGGCTACACGGTGCACGACCTCGGCAAGCAGGTGCCGGTGCAGGCGATCGTCGACAAGGCGCGCGAGCTGAACGCCACCGCGATCGGGCTCTCGGCGCTGCTCGTCTCGACGAGCCGGCAGATGCCGATCTGCGTCACCGAACTCCACCGGCTGGGCATGAAGGTGCCGGTGCTGATCGGCGGCGCCGCGATCAACCGCAACTTCGGCCGGCGTGCCGCGCTGGTCGACGGCGAGGTCTTCTACGAGCCGGGCGTGTTCTATTGCAAAGACGCGTTCGAGGGCCTCGACACGATGAACGCGCTGATCGCGCCGCCCACGCGCGAGGAGGCGGTGTCGAAGGTCAAGCGTGAAGCGTTCGAGTTCAAGACCAAGAGCGCTGAGTTCGAGGCGCGCGCGGCGGCGGCGAGTGCCCAGCAGCAGGACTTCAAGGTCAGCGTGTCGCGCGACGTGAGCGTGCCCGCGCCCCCGTTCTGGGGCGCGCGCGTCACGCCCAGCTCGGCGATCCCGTTCGACGGCATGTACGCCGGCATGGACCTGAAGACGCTCTACCGGCTGCACTGGGGAGGGCGCGGTGACGGCGCGACGTTCGACAAGCTCGTGCGCGACGACTTCGAGCCGCGGCGCATGAAGCTCCAGCGCGAGGCTCGCGAGAAGGGCTGGCTGCGTCCGCTCGCGGTGTACGGGTTCTTCCCGTGCCAGTCGGATGGCCAGGACCTGATCGTCTACGACGCGGCGGCGTTCGCGAACGGTTCATTGGTGGCCCGCGGCAAGATCGAGGAGGTGACGCGCTTCACGTTCCCGCGCCAGTCCGACCGCGAGGGGCTCTGCCTGTCGGACTACTTCCAGCCCGCGGCCAGCTCGAAGTTCGACGTGGTCGCGTTCCAGCTCGTGACCGTGGGCTCGGGCGCTGACGAGCTGGGCGCAGCACTGGACAAACGCGGCGAGTACTCGGAGTCATTGTTCATCCACGGGCTCGCGATGAGCGCCACGGAGGGCCTCGCCGAGTGGCACCACCGCAGGATCCGCGGCGAGCTGAAACTCGAAGAGGAGCGCGGCAAGCGCTACTCGTTCGGCTACAGTGCCTGCCCCGACCTCGCGGATCAAGCGAAGCTGTTCGCGCTGCTGAAGCCCGAGGACGCGATCGGCGTGACGCTCACGAGCGCCTACCAGCTCGTGCCCGAGGCGAGCACGAGCGCGCTGATCGTCCACCACCCGCAGGCGAGCTACTACCTGGTGAAGGAGTAGCGAACTAGCGGTGGAGGTTCCACCGCAGCAGGCGCAGCTTGCTCATGCCGTCGCGCCGCTCGGTCCACGCCACGAACGCGTAGCGGCGCGTGTTGATCGAGCCCACGTACGGGTGGCTCGCGCCCTGCGCGCCCGGGATCTCGATCCGCTCCTCCACGCGCCGGCCGTTCGAGTTCACGCGCACGAGTGTCAGGCCGTCGCCGCCCGCCGTATCGGCATCGCACGCGATCAGCGAGCCCGACATGCCAGCCTTGCCGATGTCGGAGGTGATGACCGGATCGCGATGGCCGCGGATGAGCGCGAGCGGCGCCCGGGTCGAGTCCATCAGCTCGGGCAGGTCCTGCCGGAACCACACGCCGGCTCGATAGGGCGCTCCCGTGTACCACACGGAGCGCAGCGTGCCGTCACGCGACAGCACGAGCGACGTGCCGGCGTGCGGTGCGTCGGGCGCGACCCAGTAGTCCTCGTACGCACGCACCGCAGGACCTTCCAGTCGGGCGAGCACGACGTCGCGGACCTGTCCCGGGTAGTGCTTGCGGAACGAGAACAACGGCTGGCCCATTATGTCCACCGCGACGGCGACGCGGCAGTCGCGACAGGCGCGGGACCACTGCGCCACGTTGGCGCCCCAGCTGCCGCCGAAGTTCAGCGAGCGCGCGACGTGGACCGAGGCGTCCACGCCCTCGCTCACGTCGGCGTCGAGCCGCTCGGCGCCCGGGCGATCGTCGAGCCACGCGGCGAGCAGGCTGCCATCGGGATAGAGCCCGACGCCGAAATGCGAGTGCTCCGCGGGGCCGCTGGCAGCGTCGTCGTTCACCGTCACCGGCGGCCCCCAGGTGCGGCCGCCGTCCATCGAGCGCGCGAAGCGCACGTCGCTCGCGCGCGCGAGCCGGCCCGGCAGGTAGACCGCCGTGCTCCACGCGATCCCCACGTGACGCTCGTCGTCGCACACCAGGATGGGAGAGGTGTCGAGGTCGAGCTGGATGGCCTCGCCGGGAGGGGTCACGAGCACCGGTGCGCTCCAGGTCGCACCGCGATCGTGCGAGCGGGCGAACCACAGCCGCCATTCGCCGGGGCCGCCCGCCACCCATGCGAGCAGCGCATCGCCGTTTCGGGGATCGATCTCCACCGTCGGCGCGCCGGACTCGGCGCCCGGGGCCGTGGGCGGCGTGAGCGGCGTGTAGGTCGACGGCCCGTGCGAGCAGCCCGCGAGCGCAAGGAGCAGGGTGAGCGCGAAGCCGGGAGCAGCGGTGAGGGGACGGTTCGAGCGATGTTCGCGGGGGACGGGCATGCTCCTCGTCGGCTCGGGGCCTGGTGTCGGACGGATGCGATGATCGGAGCGGCGAAACCGGCATCATATATCGACCGCGCAGGCCCGTCGCGCGCGTCGCCGAGCCGCGGCGGGCGCACGTCCGCAGGTTTGACGCGTTCGCACACGGGCCTATGCTCGCCGCCACGCACTGGGAGGACTCCGTGACCATCGCTCGCTACCACGACGGCCAGCGCCGGCTGCAGGACGCGTTCGACACCCGGCGTATCGCCGACCGACTGGACCAGGTCACGTACGCGACGCGGCTCGGTGATGCGCAGCGCGCGTGGATCGAGGGTGCGGAGATGTTCTTCCTCGCCACGGTGGGCCCCGACGGCCAGCCGGACTGCTCCTTCAAAGGTGGGCGGCCGGGGTTCGTGCGCGTGCTCTCGCCGACCGAGCTGGCATGGCCGGACTACGACGGCAACGGCCAGTTCCGCTCGCTCGGCAACCTGGTCGAGCGCCCGCAGGCGGGACTGCTGTTCGTCGACTGGCAGCGGCCCGCGCGCCTGCGCGTGAACGGCAGCGCGAGCCTCTCGCGCGAGGACCCGCTGCTCTCGAGCTGGGAGGGCGCACAACAGGTGGTGCGGCTGCAGGTGTCGCAGGTGTTCCCGAACTGCCCGCGCTACATCCCGCGCATGCACGTCGTCGAGCACTCGCCGTACGCGCCCAGCACCGGCCACACGCCGCCGCGCCCGGGCTGGAAGGACGACCCGCGCTTCAAGGACGCGCTGCCGGAACGGGATCTTCGCCCGTGACGCCCAAACCGTTCCTGGCCGCAGCCGTGCAAGCAGCACCCGTGTTCCTCGATCGCGCGGCCACGGTGGAGAAGGCGTGCGCGCTGATCGCCGACGCGGCGTCGCGCGGCGCGAAGCTGATCGTGCTGCCGGAGACGTTCGTGCCCGCCTACCCGGCGTGGGTGTGGTTCCTGCCGCTCACGCGCCGGGCCGAGGTCATGCAGCTCTACCGCGAGCTGGTGGAGAACGCGGTCGATGTGCCGGGGCCGGACGTCGATCGGTTGGGCGTGGCGGCTAGAGACGCCGGGGCGTGGGTGGCGATCGGTGTCAACGAGCGCAACGCCGGCCGCTCAGGCACGACGCTCTACAACACGCTGCTGCTGTTCGACGACAGCGGACGACTGATCGAGCGCCACAGGAAGCTCATGCCCACGGGCGGCGAGCGCATGGTCTGGACGCCCGGCGAGCCGGTGCCGCTCAAGGTCCACGACACGCCGCATGGGCGCCTCGGGCAGCTGATCTGCTGGGAGAACTACATGCCGCTCGCGCGCTATGCGCTCTACGAACAGGGCGCGCAGATCCACCTGGCACCCACGTGGGACAAGAGCGACCAGTGGCTCGCGAGCATGCGCCACATCGCGCGCGAGGGCCGCGTGTTCGTGATCGGCGTCTGCCAGGCACTGCGTCGGGACCAGGTCCCGGACCGCTACGCGTTCAAGGACACGTTCCCCGCCGGACTCGAGTGGGTGAACGTCGGCAACAGCCTGATCGTGGATCCCGACGGCGTCGTGCTCGCGGGACCGTGTGAGGGACGCGAGGAGATCCTGTTCGCCGAGATCGATCCGGGGAAGGCGTCGGGCTCGCGTTGGATCTTCGACGCCGCGGGACATTACGACCGGCCGGATCTGTTCGTGTTCGCGCAGCGCGGTGCGCCCGCGGTGAACAACGATGCTGCGCCGCGCGGGGCGCTGTCGCCCGCGGCGAATGGAGCGGGGGAGGAGCGAAGGCCCACGCGCGCCGAACGGGCTTCGCGGCGGCGCCCGCGCGAGAAGGTCGCGACGAAGAAGCGCCGGCGCTGAGAGCATCCGCGCATGGACCGCGTTGACGCGCCCGTCGCGCCCATGTTCCATGCGCGGATGGAATTCGCTCCGGTGACGCTCGAGGGCCGCCACGTGCGGCTCGAGACACTCGATCTCACGAAGCACTGGGACGGCCTGCGCGCGATCGGCCTCGCTCCCGAGCTGTGGCGCTTCACCGCCGCCAAGGTGAAGACCGAGGCGGACCTCCGGAACTACTTCGAGAAGGCCGTCGACGAGCAGGCGCGCGGTGTGACGCTGCCGTTCGTGCACATCCACCGCGCGAGCGGCAAGGTCGCGGGCTCGACGCGCTTCGGCAACATCACGCGCGAACACCGGCGCGTGGAGATCGGCTGGACGTGGCTCGGCCTCGACCACCAGCGCACGGTGCTCAATACCGAGACCAAGTACCTGATGCTGCGCCATGCGTTCGAGGTCGAGGGCTGCATGCGCGTGGAGTTGAAGACCAGCTCGACCAACATGAAGTCGCAGGCGGCCATGCGGCGTCTCGGCCTCGTGGAGGAGGGCACGCTCCGTAAGTGGATGTTCAACGAGGACGGCACGCCCCGCGACACGATGTGGTTCAGCTGCATCGACGACGAGTGGCCGTCGATGAAGGCGCGGCTGGAGGGGATGCTGGCGCGCGGAGAGGTCCGGAAGTAGGCCTCGACGGCGGTGCGGTAGGGTCGCCCGCTCACGCCACGAGCTTGAACGCCTCGTCGCGCTCGCGGCCCCTGCCGATCCGGTGCGAGCGGAGCGACGCGGCCAGCATGACTTTCAGCGCGGCGCGGTCGAGCGGCAGCCCCTTCGCGCGCGCCCGGCGTTCCAGCTCGTCGAGCAGCGCGGAGAGCACCGGCGGCAGCTGGTCGAGGATCCCGCTCCAGTTCGCGCGCATGGTCTCGCCGATGTACTCGTGCTGTTCGCGGGAGAATGCCTCGAGCCCGCGCATCTGCTCGATGCTCACGATGCTGGGCGCGTTGCGCCAGGCCACGGCTCGC
>DATNFC010000342.1:0-6947 GCA_035606545.1 Candidatus Methylomirabilota bacterium | reverse complement strand
GGGTCCACCGGGGGCAGGGGGTCATTCGGGAGAGATTCGCGTGCCCGCGTCCGGGCGTCAACGCAGCACGACCAAGCGGGCGCTCTCGTGCCGGCCGGCCCCGTCCATGGCGAGGAAGTAGAGCCCCGGCATGAGCGCCCGCCCGCTGGCGTCGTCCCCGCGCCACACGATCACCCGCGCGCTGCCAGGACCGAGCGTGCCGGAGCCGAGGTCCCGCACCAGCCGGCCGCCCGCGTCGAACACGCGCACGCGATAGTCCGTGGCCGCCGCCTCGGCGCCGAGCGAGATGCGCACCGAGAGCGGCGTGGCGCCGGCGTGCAGCGGGTTCGGACCGGAGAGCCGGAGCGAGAGCGGCCCGTGGAGATCGGGAGCATGGAGCGTGTCCGGTACGTAGCGAAGCGCCGCGAGTCCGTCGGGCAGTCCCCAGCCGACGAGCGTGTCGGGCGCGCCCGCGCGCGAGGCGGTCTTCTTGAGCGCCTGGATGATCAGCACCGGCGGCCAGGAGGGCCGCGCCTGGATCAGGCAGGCGGCGAGCCCGGCCACGAGCGGCGCCGAGAACGAGGTGCCGTTGTGGCGCTCGTACGTGTTGGGACTTCCGTCCACCCCGGCGAGCAGGTTCGCCACCCCCTGCGCCGAGAGATCGGGCTTGATGCGGCCGTCGTACGTGGGGCCCTTGGACGAGAACGGCGCGCGCACGCCGAGCGAGTCGAGCGCGCCGATCGTCAGCACGCTGTCGCCGTTCGCGTCCGCGGGCGCGCCGATCTTGTAGCCGGCGAACGAGTGCTGGCCGTCGTTGCCCGCCGAGACCACGACCAGGATGCCCTTCGCGGCCGCGATCTCGGCCGCGCGCGTGATCGTGGTCGTGTGCCCGTCAAGCATCGGGTAGGTGATGTTCGGGCCCGGGGGATCGAAGATGTTGTAGCCGAGCGACGAGCTGATGACGTCGGCCCCGAGCGAGTCCGCCCACTCGGCGCCCATGGCCCAGTACACCATCTCGATCGGCGTCTCGCTGCCGTCGTCCTCAGTGCGCCCGAGGATGGCGTTGCAGCTGTAGGCCGAGCCCAGGTAGCGCCCGGTCGCGCGGCCGGCGAGCTGGCTGAGCGTCCACGTGCCGTGCTCGAAGTTCGCGGGCTGCTCGACCGTGTCCTGCACCGAGAACACGCCGCGGATGAAATCGCGCGTGCGCGCGCCGCCGACCGGGATCGTCTTCAGCGCCTCGTGCTTGCGGTACCAGTTGAAGCCGTTGTCGAGCAGGCAGACGTTGACGCCGAAGCCGATGTAGCCCGAGTCGTGCACCGCAGGGATGTTGAGCCGCGAGAGCTGCGTGAACGACTGTCCGTACATCGCCTGCGTGGCGGCGGAGGCGAACGGCGCCGGGCCGAGGATGGCCTCGCCCGCGCGCCGGTCCACGGCCGGCTCCACCACGGGCTCGCGCAGGCGAGGCGCGGCCATCTCCACGGGCGCGATGTTGCGCACGAACGACAGCCCGGCCAGGTGAAGGAGTGGCTCGCCCGCGGCGCGCACCGCGACGCGGTTGAACCAGCGCGACTGGCCGTAGACCGCGTAGCCGGCCGCCTCGAGCGCGCTCACGTAGGCGGGCTCGAGCGGCAGGTCGAGGTAGTCGACGAGCGGCTGGACGTGCGCCTTCTCGCGCCGGTGGCGGGCCTCGGGCGTGAGCGCGGCCTCGGCTTTCGCGAGCTTCGCCATCAGGTCCGCGGGACCCTGCTCGCCCTTGTCCACGAACTCCACCCACACCGGCACCGGATCGGCGCCGGGCGCGGTCGCGAGCGCGAGCCGCGGATCGAGGCGCGAGCGCGCGGAGCCGGGTTCCCGGCCGGCGGCGTGGCCGGGGCCGAGCGTCAGGGCGGAGAGGCATGCAGCAAGGAGCAGTGCGAGAGGTCTCATCGACTACGATTCTACCGTATCTCTACCGAATCCCAGCCCGGCAGGCGGGTGTCAGGCGCGCACGTCGTCGCTCACGACCACGCTCACACGGGCCTCGAGCAGGCCCACCGGGTGGCCCGCCGCGTCGTGGACGGGGGGCCGGCGGTGAAGGTTCAGTGAATCCGCGTCGCGGGGCTCGAGCGTTCCGAGCGCCAGCAGCAGCTCCACGGCCGCCGGGCCCACGGCGCGCATGGCGCCGTCCTCGCACTTGATCGCGATGCCGCGCCCCGTCCCGGGCTCGGCCACGAGCAGCAGCCCCTCCGCCCCGCTCTTCGCCAGCAGCCGGCCGCGGCCCGCAAGCATGATGTCGGTGGCGAGCCGCCCCTCACCCTCCACGGTCACGGGCTCGGCGACCATGGCGCGGCCGATCCGCTGGAGCGCCTGGGCCCGCGCGTCGCCGCCGCGCGCCATGGCCGCGGCGAGCCGCGCGTAGCCCAGCGCCATGGCGGCGAGCGGCAGTCCGAACACCGGCACGCTGCAGCCGTCCACGCCGAGCGGGATCGTGGCTGCGGGAACGACGCAGCACTCGGCGACCGTGCGCAGCATGAGCTGCTGGAGCGGATGCTCGCGGCGCTCGTAGCCGGCGGTGGGCCAGCCCTCGGCCTTCGCCAGCGCCAGCATGCCCGCGTGCTTGCCGGAGCAGTTGTTGTAGAGCCGGCTCTTCGCGCCCGGGTCGCGCTGCACGTCCGTGAGCGACTCGGCATCCATCGGGTCGTGGTAGCCGCACGCCAGGTCGCCGGCCGTGCAGCCGATGCGCTCGAGCAGCCCGCGCACCAGCGCCAGGTGCGCCCGGCTTCCCGAATGCGAGGCCGCCATGATCGCCAGCTCGGCGTCGCTGCAGCCGAGGCGGTCGGCGTGGCCGCGCTCCACGAACGGCAGGAGCTGGAACGGTTTCGCGGCCGAGCGGAACGAGGTCACGCGGGCGGCGTCTGACCCGGACTCGGCGCTCGCGGCCAGCAGCGATCCGGCGGCGTCCACGACCGCGCACTGCACGCGGTGGCGCGACTCCGCGATGGCCCCGCGGAGGACCAGCACTTCGGCTTGCAGCCGCATCAGGAACTTCCCGGTCGGGAGGAACGTGCGGCCCGCGCCGGCGATGGCGCGGGCCGCGAACGATCAGCGGATGACGACCAGCCGGCTCTGGAAGTGGAACAGGCCCGATTCGATCCGGTACATGTAGATCCCGGACGCCACCGACTGGCCCGAGGCGTTCTTCAGGTCCCAGCGCTCGAAGTCGCGGGTCTTGTCGTTGTGCATCAGCTCGCGCACCAGATCCCCGGCGGCCGTGTAGATGCGAATCTTGGCCTGCTGCGGCAGGTTGATGAAGTGCACCTCGCTCTGCCCCGGCTGGTCCCAGACCTCGCTGCCGCGGTACGGGTTCGGCACCGCGAGCACGCTCTCCAGGTTCGGCGTCGGCCCCGACGTCGGCTCCGCGGGACCGGCAAGGTTGCGGAGCTTATGGTTGAGGTTCGGGCACGTGTTGCGGTTGTTGGGATCGGTGCAGCGCGCGAAGCTGTTGAGCGTGTCCGGCACGAACAGGTCCTCGTAATCCGGGTCCGTCGTGTTCCGGCGCTCGATCGTGATCGAGTACCAGGTGAGGAAGCCATCGTGCGGCCCCGGCGGGGCGACCAGGATGAAGATCGAGTCGCCCGGCGTCGCGCACCGCCCGGTCTCGGTCCCCGGCTGGCGGCACACCTTGATGAAGCGGCCGTTCGAGTCGGGATCGACGAACGTGAGGATGCTGTCGTTCACCACGGTGCTGTTGCACACGTAGGGCAGCTGGTACGAGAAGTCCGCGGTGAACACGTCGGGCCGGCCGTCGCCGGTCACGTCGGCGGCCGCAACGGCGATCGGGGCCACGCCCGTGGGCGCGGTGGCCTGCGCGGTGAATGCGCCCGTGCCATCGCCCGTGAGGAGCGACACGTCGTTCGAGCCCTGGTTCGCCACCACCAGGTCCAGCTTGGCGTCGCCGTTCATGTCGGCGGTCTCGATGCCGCGGGGCGTGGTGCCCGTCGCGACGTCGGGCGCACCGGTGAAGCCGCCGAGCCCGTCGCCGAGCAGCACCGAGACGGTGTTGGAGCCGGCGTTCGTCACCAGGATGTCGAGATTCGCATCGCCGCTCACGTCGCGGAGCACGATTCCCGACGGCGAGGTGCCGACCGCGCGGGTCAGGATCGTGGCGAACGTGCCGTTCCCGAATCCGCGGAGGATCTGAACGTTGTTGCTGCCCGCGTTCGCGACCACGAGGTCGACCACGTTGTCCCCGGTCACGTCGCCGAGCGCGAGCGCCGAGGGTCGGGAGCCCGCCGGGAGGGAGGTGAACGTCTTGGCGCCGAACGAGCCCGATGCCGTCCCGAGCACGACGGCGACCGTGTCCGAACCGCCGCAGGCGACGACGTAGTCCGCGCGGCCGTCAAGGCTCACGTCCGCGAGCGCGAGCTGGGAGGGCCCGTTGGCGACGTCGGTCGAGAACGGCGACAGGAAGCCGCCGAGCGCGTTGGTGGGGAGCACGGCGAGCTGACGCCCCGACGCGCTCGAGACCACGATGTCGAGCTTCCCGTCGCCGTTCATGTCGGTGAGCGCCACGTCCGCGGGCGGCACGCCGACGTTCAGCTCGGCGCGACCGAGCAGGCCGCCGGCACCATTGCTGAACAGCTCGGTGACCGAGTTCGACCCCTGGTTCGCCACGACCAGGTCGGGCTTGCCGTCGTTGTTCATGTCCCCGACCGCGATCGCGCTCGGGGAGAGACCGGTCGCAACATCGATAGGCGGTGCGAGCCCGCCGGTGCTGTTGTTGAACAGGATCGAGACCGACGACGTCTTGGTCACGCGCGACGCGTTCCACGTCAGCTCGCTGCCGGAGTTGAGCGAGAAGCGCCGGATGAGCACGGCCTTGGAGCTGTCGGGCGAGTTCTGCATCCGGTAGATGCGATAGCCGCCGAAGTCCGGCCGCGCCTCGGTGGCGCGGTCGCGCAGGAAGCGCACGGTGAGGTTACGCGACTCGCGTCGCACGCTGTCCGGCAGCGGGCCCTGGAACGCGCCAATGCACACGAACGGGAAGATCGACGAACTGTCCTGCCAGGCGCCGACATTCACCCACGTCGGGATATCGGGGAAGTTGGACGCGGCTCGCGTGGGGCGGGCCGCGACGACTCCGAGACAGGCACCCAGGAACAGCAGGCAGGCGCGGCGGGCGGCGCGACGTGCGCCGCCGCCTGCCTCAACTCGATTGGCGGACATGGATCACTCCTGATGGGTCCCGGAGGTTCTCGCGCTGACGGTTCGTTGCGCCGGTGTGACCATGCGCAGGTTCGGGGTCGGAGGCACCCCGCTGCGAATGGCAGGCGTGAACGAGCCGCGGTCGATGTTCTGGCGGGGCAATCCCCACAGGTCCTGGAGCACGAAGTCCACCAAGCTGATGCAATCCTGCCGCGCATAGGACCACGGGCTGAAGCCTGAGAAGACGAACTGGTGTGCGCCGTTGCCGTGGTAGTACGTCATGGTCGCGCCGACGCGATGGTCCCCAATGACCCCGGTGATCACGGAGCCTCTCGCCTCGTACAGCGTATCCAGCACCGAGATCTCGCGCGCGACCAGCGGGTTCGGGTCGACGTCCTCGATGATCGCGTTGATGTCGGCGATGTACTCGCACGGCCAGCTCGTCTGGTAGAACAGGCTCCCGGACGTGCGGGTCGGCGGCACGGGATCGCCGGCCTCGAGCTTCGTGCGCATCGCCGGCGGCAGCTTCGAATAGTTCGGCGAGCTGATCTCGGCAGGCGCGTTCCAGCGGTCCGGGTGCGTCCACTTCGACGCCACGATGATCGTGGTGTCGTGGTCGGTACCGTCCCCCCAGCGCGACTGGATGTCGTTCTCGTAGCGGATCGTGGAGATGGAGCTCTTCGTCACCGCCACCGCGGACTGCCAGTGCGCGCCGTCGAACATGATCTTGCTCGGCGACAGCTCGGCGAACTGCGGCAGGCTCGAGAAGACCGTGGTCTGCCCCTGGTTGTTCGCACGCTTGTCGAACAGCTGCAGCGACGCGTACGCGGCGCCGCCGCCCATCAGCCACACACGGCCACCGAGCTGCGTGTAGGCCGCGAGCGTGCTGGAGAGGCCGGGACCGCTCATCGACAGCAGCGCGGTGATGGGGAAGATCTGCTGGTCGAAGCTCGGGATGTACTGGGCGCCATCACCGTCCACCATCCAAACCAGGTTCTTGTACTGCCCGATGCGCGACAGCAGCACGCCGCGCGCCGGGTTCTCGAGCCCGAGCCGGGTGCCGAGCGTGTCGTATTCGTAGCCCGCGAACAGGCCTGGCTGCGAGATCACGCCCGTGGTCGGGTTCTTCGTGCAGCGCCAAGGGTAGCCGCCCTTCGCGAACATGAACGTGTCCATCTCGCTTCGGCTGGGCCACAGCTTCGTATAGAGGCCCGGGCAGCCGCCGCTCATCTTGTCCACCTCGAGGCGTGTGTCGTCGAGGACGAGCAGGTTGCGGTTGAACGTCGGCGTGACCGCGGTCATCTTGAGGATGCCGAGGCTCTTCTGCCCGTTGTTGTCGCCGCACTCCAGGTAGAAGCGGTGGTCGCCGTCCAGGAACGGGCGCAGCGTCACCGCGCCCGGCGAGGTCGGGCTCGGCTGCGACCAGTGGATGTAGTCGTTGTTCTCGTCCGAGCGCGGGGTCTGGTCGTTGATGTTGCCGTCCACCATCCAGCGGAAGTACTGGATGCGCGAGCCGGGCGACGGGAGGGCCTCCCAGTTCACGTTGATGGTGGTCCGGGTCGGGATCTCGATCGGGATCTCGCGCAGGGGATCGGTGGAGTAGCCGCCGCTCTGGTATAGGAAGTCGATGAACTCGTTGAAGATGTGGATGCGCGGGCCGTTCGAGCTGGCGAAGCCGGCGGTGAGCTGCAGGCAGTTCGAGTTGAGCGTGAACACCGGCGAATAGGCGCCCGCCTCGTCGAAGCCGATGACCGTGAACATGTAGCTCTTGCCCGGCGTCAGGT
>DATNFC010000341.1:0-4493 GCA_035606545.1 Candidatus Methylomirabilota bacterium | reverse complement strand
CGTCGCCAGCGTCGAAGCACTGGTCGCCGCCGGGCACCAGATCGAGTGGAGGGCGCTGGTGCTTCCGGACGCGCTGCTGATCCTCTCGGCTGGGCTATTCCTGGCGAAGAAGTCGCACTGACACCGGCTGAAGCTGGCTGCCCGAAAGCGCGGCGCGGGGCCACCTGGGGCGGCCCCGCGCTCACTCGCCGACAATCTTCACCGCACAGTCTACTTTTTCTTCTTCTTCTCGTAGGGCGGCAGCACCTTGTGCTTCTCCATGTCGTACGACAGCGTCGCGATCATCGGCGCGATCTCCGAGTCCGGCGCGTCGCCGCTGATGAGCGTCGTCTCGGTGAGGCCCGACCAGATGAGCTTGTCGCCGTTGATGTCGTAGAGGTTGGTCTCGAGGCGGTAGACCTTGTTCTCCTCCACGTAGCCCGGCGACGTCATGTAGCTGTAGCCCATCGAGTAGTAACCGTACCAGCCGCCGTAGTAGGGCGACGGTGCGGCGACCGAGGAGTAGCTCGGCGGGTAGTACGTGTTCACGGTCTCCTTGTCGACGAGCCGGGTGACCAGCACGGCGTCGGCGCCGATCTCCTGGAGCTTCGCCATGGCGGCATCCTTGTCGAGCTTGGCCTCGGCGCCGCCGAAGTTGTAGCTCGGCGTGGCCTGGATGCCGCGGGCCGCGAGCTCGCGGCTGAACGCGTCCTCGTACTCGCGGCGGATCGGGGCCTTGTCCGTGACGCCCACGACCACGATCTTCTTGTAGCTGCGGCCCGCGGCCGCGGGATCGGCCCAGGAGGAAGTGAGCTGTGTGCTCGCAGCGCACGAAGCCAGCGCGAACGCTGCGAGTGCCGCAGCGGTGAGCCGGGCGGACGAACTGAGCGTCATGAGTTCCTCGCTTTGCCGTGAAGCCGGGTGAGTGTCCACGCGACCCTGCCCCGGCTGGAGGGTCGCACCTGAGCAGGCGGGCGGGGGCCCGCAGCGTTCGTTCAGGAGGGAGCGCGCGCGATATTGCTGCACACACGGTGTGCAGGCAACCCCGCGCCGTCACGCGCCAACGAGCGCGTCAATCGTTGACACGGGCGAGGGCGGGCCGGTAGCGTGCCGGCCTTGAATCGACGTCATTGACAGCGGTTCCGGGTCCGCTGCTGGAGGGTCCGGCCCGAGTTGGAAGGCCCATCCGAGGGGGAATCCATGCGTCACTTGAAGACGGCAGGGGTTGTGCTGGCCGCACTTGCCGCGGCCGTCCTGTGCGCGTCGACTGCGAGCGCGCAGGTCAGGT
Source organism: Candidatus Methylomirabilota bacterium (assembly GCA_035606545.1). Lineage (GTDB taxonomy): Bacteria > Eisenbacteria > RBG-16-71-46 > RBG-16-71-46 > RBG-16-71-46 > JAIOPA01. The sequence continues at coordinate 3,226 of DATNFC010000341.1, read as the reverse complement.
GGGACATCACGCCGTTCGCGGGCTACTACATCGCCAGCGACCTGTTCGACACGTATCCGAGCACGAGCCCGGGCACGGGCTCGACGGGTGTCGAGCTGACGAACTCGTTCGCCTGGGGCGGCCGGCTCACCGCGATCAGCCGGCGCGGCGCGATCGAGTTCGCGTACACACGTACGGGCTCGGACATGAAGCTCAAGCAGCCGCTGCAAGGACAGACGCGCGATACGTTCGGCCGGCTGGACATCGACAACTACGACATCAACTTCATCGGCTACGAGCCGACGGGCAATCCCAAGGTGACCCCATTCGGCGTGATCGGCATCGGCTGGTCGATGACCCACCCGAGCATCGATTCCGACTTCCACCTCAACACCGGCCCGCAGCCCGAGGGGAATTCGCTGTTCAACTTCAACTTCGGCCTCGGCGTGAGGGTGGCGATGAACGAAAAGATCGCCACCCGTTTCGAGGCACGGTGGCGCGTCACGGACACGAACCTCCAGACCGACAGCGGGCTGTGGTGTGACCCGTTCGGGTACTGCTACTCGTACTCGTCGAACTGGTACGACGCCGGCGAGTTGGAGGCCGGGATCAGCTACTCGTTCAAGTAAGCAAAACACCTGACCGCATGACCGCACGCGCCGCCGCGGACTTCCCTAGTGTCCGCGGCGGCGGTGTTTTTTGCGGGATCAGGGCCCGGCGCGCTGACCGGGCTTTTCCGCGTCCGTTCTCATGATCCTCGCAAGTTGGCGCCGGCTTGGCTAAGCTGACAGCTCGCGGGTGGCGCGCCGATGTTGCGGCCGCCCCCCGGACAGCGCGGCGGTACCGCTTGGGGCGGTCCACAGGCCGGATCTGAGTTCGAGATGCTCCTTGCCGCCCGACACCCCAACGAGCAGAGGGTGTTGATCTTCGCGCCCGCTGGGCGGGACTCTGCCGCGGCCCGCTCGATCCTGAATCGCACCGGCGTCGAGACCAGTAGGTGCACCAGCGCGGCGACTCTGTGCCGCGAGGTGGAAGCCGGTGCCGCCTCCGTCCTGCTCGGGGAAGAAGCACTCACCCCGGCGTTCGCCGCTGCGCTGGGCGAGGTGCTCGGGCGCCAGCCGTCGTGGTCCGACCTGCCGATCCTGCTGCTCACCGGACCGGGGCCGGATTCCGCGACCGCGGCCGCGGCGGTATCAAGGCTCGGGAACGTCACCCTGTTCGAACGCCCGGTGCGTGTGGCGAGCCTCGTGAGCGCCGTGCGCGCGGCGCTGCGCGCGCGCTGGCGGCAGTACGAGCTGCGCGACCGGCTCGCACTCCAGACGCTCCTGGCCGCCATCGTCGAATCCTCGGACGACGCGATCGTGGGCAAGACGACCGCGGGCATCATCCTCACCTGGAACAAGGCGGCTGAGCGCCTGTTCGGCTACACCGCGGCCGAGGCCGTGGGGCAGTCGATCCTGATCCTGATCCCGCCCGCGCGACACGACGAGGAGCGCGAAATCCTGGCCCGGATCACGCGCGGCGAGCGCGTGACTCACTTCGAGACCGTGCGCATGACGAAGGACGGCCGGCGCTTCGACGCCTCGCTCACGATCTCGCCGATCCGTGACGCTTCGGGTCACATCGTCGGCGCCTCCAAGGTGGCGCGCGACATCTCGGCGCAGAAGCGGGCGGAGCACGAGCTGCGCGAGGCCGACCGCCGGAAGGACGAGTTCCTCGCCATGCTCGCGCACGAGCTGCGCAATCCGCTGGCGCCGATCCACAGTTCGCTCGCGATCCTCGAGCAGGCGAGCCGGACGGATCCCATGGTGGACAAGGTGCGGGGGATCCTCGAGCGGCAGGTTGGCCACATGGTACGACTCGTGGACGACCTCATGGAGGTGTCGCGGATCACGCGCGGCAAGATCGAGCTGCACCGCCGGCGCCTCGACCTCTCGGAGGCGATCCGCAGCGCGCTCGAGACCAGCGAGCCGTTGATCCGCCGCGCCGGGCTGACGCTCGTGCTCGAGCTGCCGGCCGAGTCCCTGTTCGTGGATGCGGATCCCGTGCGACTGACGCAGATCGTCTCCAACCTGCTCAACAACGCGGCCAAGTACAGCGCCGGAGCGAAGGAGGTGCGGCTCGCCGCCGGCCAGAAGAACGGCCAGGCCGAGATCTCCGTGCAGGACTTCGGCATCGGGATCCCGGCCGACATGCTCGAGCGCGTGTTCGACATGTTCACGCAGGTGCCCGCCGTGGCCCGCGGTGGTCAGCCCGGGTTGGGGATCGGGCTCACGCTGGTGCGCAGCTTGGTCCAGCTGCACGGCGGCACCATCGGCGCCACCAGCGCTGGGCCGGGGAAGGGCAGCACGTTCACGTTCCGCCTGCCTCTCGTCGGCCCCCCCATGGTCGACGAGGAGCGGCACGCGGGCAACGGCGGGAACGGACTGTCGCTCAGGATCCTCGTCGTCGACGACAACCAGGATGCGGCCGACAGCATGGGGCTCGTGCTCGAGCGCGCCGGCGCGGAGGTCGAGGTGGTGCACGACGGGTTCTCGGCGCTGGACCGCGTCGAGCGCTTCCACCCGGCGCTCATCCTGCTCGACATCGGCATGCCGGGGATGGATGGCTACGAGGTGGCGCGGCGGATCCGCGCTCGCCCCGCATTTCGTGACGTCATGCTCGTGGCGCTCACGGGCTGGGGACAGGCGGAGGATCGGCGCCGCTCGCTCGACGCCGGTTTCGACCACCACCTCATCAAGCCCGCGGGCGTGGACCAGGTGCGCGCGCTCGTACCGTCGGTGGGGGACTCCCGCGGGTAGCAGGTCGTGACCGGCACGAGCAACTCCGTCACGAGCGGCGCTCTTCTCGCGAGCGCTGTTGGGAGTCACCGCCCGCAGCGGCAACGCATTGATTCGTGGAGTCTTGGCGAAGGCCGCGAGGGCCGGCCCTTGCGCCGCGTGGGTGCGCCGGAGCGCGCGCTCAGAACCGGAACAGCCCCACGAACTGGAACTGGTTCGCGTGTGCGCTCTGGCCGTCGAAGTTCTCGCGGACGCCGTAGATGTACTCGAGCCCCACGTCCACGCGGCCCGACGGCGAGAAGACGAGGTTCAGCGCGAAGCGATCCGTGCGCTTGTAGGAGTCCGGGGGCTGGAAGTCGAAGTTGTCCACGTTGACGCGGCTCCACAGCGCGGTCGAGCGCAGGTTCATCGTCTGCAGCTGCCGCCACTCCTTCCAGCGGTGTTCGTAGCCCACGTACCACCCCAGC
>DATNFC010000340.1:0-6485 GCA_035606545.1 Candidatus Methylomirabilota bacterium | reverse complement strand
GAGAGCCCGGCGTGATAGGGCGCCGCCGAGACGCCGTGCGTGGCCAGGTACTCGGCGGTGGACTCGACGCTCCGCCGGCTCATGCAGTAGACGATCGCGCTCTGGCCGCGACGAGCGCGAAGCAGTCCCAACAGGTCTTTCCGCACGTTCCGCGCCGGTCGCGGGCGGCCGTCGCTCGATTTGCCCTCGCCTTTCTTCACGGTGGTGATGCGCAGGTTCGGGCGGAAGAACGAGCCCTTGAAGCCATCGGGCTTCTTCATCCCGAGTTGCCGGATGATGTCGCCCGCCACGCGCCGGGTCGCGGTCGCCGTGAGCGCCAGCACCGGGATCTCACCCAGCTCTTGCTTCAGCCCCGCGAGCTTCCGATACGACGGCCTGAAATCGTGCCCCCAGTGGCTGATGCAGTGCGCCTCGTCCACCACCACCAGGCTCACCGGGCAGCCGGCGATGAAGTTCCGCAACGAGCCCTCGAGCGCCTCCGGGGCCAGATAGAGCAGCTCGATCTCACCGCGGCGGAACGCCGCCAGCCGTTCGCGCCGTTCGTCGAAGCCGAGCGTGGAGTTGACCGAGGCGGCGCGGAAGCCCAGGCGCACCAGCGCGTCCACCTGGTCTTTCATCAACGAGATGAGCGGCGAGATCACGAGCACCGAGCCGGGCAGCATCTTGGCCGGCACCTGGAACGTGAGCGACTTGCCGGCGCCCGTGGGCATGACGCCGATGCAGTCGCGCCCGGCGAGCACGGTGTCGATGATCTTCCGCTGCCCGGGCCGGAACTCGCGATAGCCGAAGATGGCCTCGAGCACCTGCTGCGGGTCGCCGAAGCGGGCGGTGTGGAAGAGCGGGGCGCTGGAGTCGAGCATGGGGTCGTCCCTGGCCGGGTGCGTGTGGAGGTCTAGCGGGTGGGCTCGGGCATCACCGTCGGCAGCCCGCGCTCGTTCCAGCCGCGCCAGCCGCCGTCCAGCGAGAACACGTTCGCGTACCCCATCTTCTGCAGGTTGTTCGCGGCGAGCGCGCTGCGGGAGCCCCCGCCGCTGTAGAGCACGATCGCGGCTTCCTTCTCCGGGATCGCGCTCTCGATCTCGCGCTCGAGGACGCCGCGGCCGATGTGGTGCGCGCTCGGGATATGTCCGTTCGCCCACTCCGAGTCCTCGCGCACGTCGAGCAGGATGTAGCGCTCGCCCATCTGCAGCCTGTCTACGAATTCCTCGATCGTGAACTCGCGCACGCGCGACCGGGCCTCGTCCACGAGCTTCAGGAATCCCGGCGAGTGCTCGTGGGCCATGCCCCCTCCCCTACGCGGTGGCCGCTGTGGGCGCCGGCTGCCAGGCACCCGGCGCGCTCGCCGGCGCCTCGCGCCGCGGGTACTCACGGATCACGCGGTAGAGCGCGTCGCGCTGGACGGGAACCTTCCCCGCCTCGCGGATCATCTGCACCATGCCGGACTCGGCCATGCCCACGGGGCTCTTCGCCAGCGCCGCGTGCGCGATCTTCTCCTGGCCGATCGTGCCGTCGAGATCGCTCGCGCCGAAGTGGAGCGCCGCCGCGGCTGTGTCCTGGCCGAGCATGATCCAGTAGCCCTTCACGTGCGGAACGTTGTCGAACACGAGCCGCGAGATGGCGATGGTCTTCAGGTCGTCGATCGCCGACGCCTGCCGGCGCACGAGCCCGGTGACGCCGGGCTGGAACGCGAGCGGGATGAACGCGAAGAACCCGGGTGCGCGCCGCTCCAGCTCGCGCAGCTCGATCAGGTGCTGCACGCGCTCGGCGCGGGTCTCGATGTGGCCGTATAACAATGTCGAGTTGCTGGGGATGCCCAGCTTGTGCGCGATCTCGTGGATCTCGATCCAGCGCTTCGCCCCGATCTTCTGGTGGAAGAGCTCGCGGCGCACGCGCTCGCTGAACACCTCGGCGCCGCCGCCCGGCAGCGCGTCCAGCCCCGCGGCGCGCAGTTCAGTGAGCACCCACTCCGCAGGCTTCTTGGTCAGCCGGCAGAAGAAGTCGATCTCCACGGCGGTGTAGGCCTTCACCGAGAGATCCGGCTTCTTCTCCTTCACCCAGCGGATGATGTTGACGTAGTCGTCGAACCGCCACTTGTTGTGGAGCCCGCCCACGATGTGGATCTCGGTGATCTCGGGGTCGACGTGCGCCAGGATCTCGTCCTTCGTCATCGTGTAGGCGCCGGGCGCGTCGGGCTTCTTCGCGTAGTCGCAGAACCGGCACGCGAGCACGCAGACGTTCGTCGGATTGAGTTGCCGGTTCACGGTGAAGTAGACGCGGTCGCCGTGCCGGTCGCGTGCCACGGCATGGGCGAGGCGGCCCAGCTCCATGACCGGCGCATCGAACAGCCGGACGCCGTCCTCCTGCGACAGGCTCTCGCCGGAGAGCAGCTTCGCGCGCGCGGCCTCGACGCCGGCGTCACGCAGGCGGAGTTCGGAAACGTGGCTCAAGAGCGTCCTCGGCGGGGTGGTCGGGGTGAGAAGGCGCGGCGAAGTATAGCCAGCGTGCGCCGCAGGCGCGACCGCCGCATCGTAACGGACTTGGGCCCGAACGCGCCTCGTGCCGGCGCGAGGCTCCTCCTTTAGATAGAGTATCCGGCTCACCCGACTTGGAGCCGCTTGGGAGCCCTGATGACCGTCGCCACCGCCAGCACCGCCGCCGCCAGGCAACAGATGCCGAAGCTCTCCGTGTGGCCGATGGTGTGGGAGCTGGTGCGGCCGCGCCAGGGCATGCTGTTCTTGGGACTGGGGCTGATGGCCATCAACCGCGTGAGCGGCCTGGTGCTGCCGTGGTCGACCAAGTCGCTGATCGACGATGTCATCGGCAAGCGCGAGGCGGAGAAACTGCTGCCGCTCGTGGGCGGGGTCGTCGTGGCCACGCTGGTCCAGGGCGCCACGTCGTTCACGCTGACGCAGCTCCTGTCCAAAGAGGCGCAGCGGCTGATCGCGCAGATGCGCGAGAAGGTGCAGGCGCACGTGCTGCACCTGCCGGTCGCCTACTACGACGCAAACAAGACCGGCGCGCTGGTGTCGCGGATCATGAACGACGTCGAGGGCGTGCGGAACCTGATCGGCACCGGCCTGGTCGAGTTCGTGGGCGGCTTCCTGACCGCGATCATTTCGCTGGTCGTGCTGCTGCGCATCAACGCGCTCATGACCGTGATCACGGCCGCGGTGCTGATCGGTTTCACGCTCATCCTGAACCGCGCGTTCACGATCATGCGCCCCATCTTCCGCGAGCGCGGCAAGATCAGCGCCGAGGTGCAGGGCCGGCTCACCGAGTCGCTGGGCGCCGTGCGCACGGTGAAGGGCTATCACGCCCAGGAGCGCGAGCAGGGCGTGTTCGGCGCCGGGGTGAAGCGGCTGCTCGACAACGTGCTGCTCACGCTCACGGCGCAGTCGGTCATGCAGCTCTCGAGCTCGCTGCTACTGGGGCTGGTCGGCGCCATCATCATGTACGTCGGCTCGAGCCACATCCTGGCCGGCACGCTCACGCTGGGCGGCTATTTCACCTACACCATGTTCCTCGGTTTCCTGATCGCGCCCATCTTCCAGATCGTGTCGATCGGCACGCAGCTCACCGAGTCGTTCGCTGGGCTCGAGCGCACGCGCGAGGTGTTCGCGGAGAAGCCGGAGGACAACGACCCCAACCGCACCATCGCCATGAGTACCGCCACGGGCCACGTGGCGTTCGAGGCGGTGGATTTCGCCTACGAGGCCGACAAGCCGGTGCTGAAGGACGTGTCGTTCGTGTCACCCGCGGGCACGGTCACCGCCATGGTGGGCTCGAGCGGCTCGGGCAAGAGCACGATCATCGGGCTGATCGCCGCGTTCCACACCCCCAACAGCGGGCGCGTGACCGTGGACGGCGTGGACCTGGCGAAGGTGCGGCTCGAGACCTACCGCACGCAGCTGGGCGTGGTGCTGCAGGACACGTTCCTGTTCGCCGGCACGATCCGCGAGAACGTGGCTTTCTCACGGCCGGGAGCGAGCGAAGCGCAGATCGTGGAAGCGTGCCGGATCGCGCGCGTAAACGAGTTCGCCGACCGCTTCCCGCAGAAACTGGACACGGTCGTGGGCGAGCGTGGCGTGAAGCTCTCGGGTGGACAGCGCCAGCGCGTGAGCATCGCGCGCGCGATCCTCGCCGATCCGCGCATCCTGATCCTCGACGAGGCCACGTCGAGCCTCGACTCCGAGAGCGAAGCGCACATCCAGGCCGGGCTCCAGGCACTGATGGCGGGCCGGACCACGTTCGTGATCGCGCACCGGCTGAGCACGATCCGGCGCGCGGACCAGATCCTCGTCGTCGAGGACGGTCGCATCGTCGAACGCGGGAACCACGACACGCTGTACGCGGCGAACGGCCGCTACCGCGACCTCTACGACCGCCAGCACGGGCTCGAGGAGAACCTGTTCCTCGCCCCCGGCGAGGGCGACTCGGTGCCCGAGGCCGAGACCGCCGGGCGCCGCGGCGCCGCGGAACCCGGCAACGTGTTCGACGCGATGCGCGGCGGGCGCTGAGCGCCGCCCCGAAAGCGATCGCCCGCCGCGCATAGGGTCAGCGCAGCGGGCGTCGTCGCGGCCGGGCCACAGCCGTTCGCGTCTAGATGTCGAAGTGGTGCGCGATCTTGATCATGAAGATGTTGTTCGCCGGCGCGGTGTTGAGCATGCGCATGCTCTGCCCCATGTCGAACTCCGGCGTCGGGTCGCCGTCCGCCCGCTCCTGCGTCCACACGAAGTACATCGCCGAACCGGGGTGGTACTCCCAGCGCAGCACGGCGTTGCCGCGAAGCGAGAACGACGTGCCGCTGTTGCTGTCGGTCAGCCCGCGGTAGTAGGGGTTGTCGGGCAGCGCCACGAACGTGTAGGTGCGGGACTGCGCGAACTCCTTGAGCCCGTGATAGCGCAGCGTCGACACGAGCGGCTGCAGGTAGACCTGGAAGCTCACGTTCGGCGTGGCGGAGTAGTCGACGCGGAAGTTCATGCTCACCAGCGTCTGCTCGAGCTGGGCGAACCTGGAACCCGTCGCCAGCGCAGAGTCGGGGCCGACGTTCTGGAAGAACTGCGCGTCGGTATGGCCCTGGTAGAGACTCGGCCCCGCGCCCAGCGTCAGGCTCGGCTTCGGCCGCCACTGGAAGAATGGATCGATCTCGTGCGACCGGCTGCCGTTCGCCGAGTAGTACGGGTAGTAGCCGATCGACCAGAACCACGGCTTGGAGCCGTTGGTGTCGAAGTAGAGCGACCAGCTCTGGTTCCACTTTGTCGCCATCACGGGGCCGCCCCGCGTGGCGCGCGAGCTGAACGCGGGCGCCTGCAGGTACTGCGTGGCATTCCAGCTCCAGTGATTGCGCTGCTCGAGGTTCCAGCCGTTCCAATACCCCTTCATCGTGCTGTTGCCGCCGAAGTCCCAGCTCGTGGCGAGCGCGCCCATCAGGTTCATGTACTGGCGCCAGCCCTTCGGCTTCTGCCACTGCCAGCCCACCAGCGTGTGCGCGTTGATGATGTCGCCGCCGGAGAGGAAGCCGAGGTCGTTGTTGTCGAACCCGGGCGAGATCGCTCCCACGGCCGAGTTCAACATGAAATCGCCTTCCTGCTTGTTGAGCCACCAGCGCGAACCCCACCCGGCCAGCGTGTTGGTGTTGAAATCCTTGTTCAGGTCCGGGCGGTCGGGTCGTTGGTAGTAGTGCGGAAAACTCTGCTTCAGGCCCGCGACCCGGTTCGTGCTGCCACGCAGCGACGAGCCCGTGGCGTAGCCCGAGATCACGTAGACGCGCTTCTTGTCGAGGAACGTCCAGCCGTCCATGGTCGCGGTGACGGAGCTGGAGTTCACCTCGTCGCGCAGCGGATCGTTGGCGCCTTCGAAGCTGCGCGCCGTGGTCATGGCCATGAGCCCCAGGCCCTGGCGACGGTCGTTCATCTCGTGCATGACCCGCCACACGCCGTAGTACGCGAGCGGCTCGACACCGAACTTGGTCTGCACGCCCGCGTTGCTGAGCGTGGCCTGCTCGCGTGACGTGACCGACTGCACCGTGCCCACGTTCCAGCCGGGGGCCGCCTGGCCGGTGATCTTGGCCGCGCCGAGGATGTGGACGGCGGTCGGGTAGTCGACGAACTCCGCGTCCGGCGTGCCGCCCTGCGGCGAGCGGCCGATGCGCCGCGAGTAAAAGAACGTGGGCTCCGGCCAATTGAAGCTCGAGTAGCTGTTCGCGCCGTTGTTGCCGCAGCGGAACACGCTCACGCCCTCGGTGAAGAACGGGCGCTTCTCCTGGAAGAAGCTCTCGACGTCGGTGAGGTTCACGACCGCGGGGTCGATCTCGACCTGGCCGAAGTCCGGATTCACGGTGGCGTTCATCGTGAGCTTGGAGCCGACGCTCATGCGCAGGTCGGCGCCCACGGCCGGCTTGGACTTCCAGCCACCATGGTACGGATCGCCCGGGTCGAACTCGGACAGGCTGCCGTTGTCGAACGTGAGGTTCTCGGTCTTGCTGG
>DATNFC010000339.1:0-18170 GCA_035606545.1 Candidatus Methylomirabilota bacterium | reverse complement strand
CACCTGAAGGCCTACGGGCTCACCTTCTGGGTGCTGCAGCGCGGCAACAAGGCGGAGTGGCTGCTCAACTACCGCGGCGGCTCGTTCCTGCTTCCCGACGACCCGCAGGTCGAGCGCGAGGCCAACGTGCGCGGTGTCGCCTTCCAGCCGATCGGCGGCGCCGACGAAGCCGCGATCCGTGCCGAGATCGCCGACAACAACATGGAATCGGTGACGCTCGAGAAGGCGCCGCGCGTGGCGGTCTACATCCCGCCCAACACGCCGCCCTGGGACGATGCCGTGACGCTGGCGCTCAAGTACGCCGACATCCCCTACAGCACGGTGTGGGACGAGGAGGTGCTGCGCGGCGACCTGAAGAACTACGACTGGCTCCACCTCCACCACGAGGACTTCACCGGCCAGCACGGCAAGTTCTGGGCGCAGTACCACCAGTTCCCGTGGTACCAGGAGGAGGAGCGCGTCCAGAAGGCCATGGCGGCGAAGCTGGGCTTCGCCAAGGTGTCGCAGTTGAAGGCCGCCGTGGCGGTGACGATCAAGGACTACGTCGCGCGCGGCGGGTTCATGTTCGGCATGTGCTCGGCCACCGACACCTACGACATCGCGTTGGCCGCGCAGGGCATCGACATCGCCGACGTCATCTACGACGGCGACCCGCCCGACTTCACCGCGCAGGGCAAGCTGGACTTCTCGCGCACGCTCGCGTTCAGGAACTTCAAGCTCGAGATGGACCCGATCCTCTACCGGTTCTCGGACATCGACGTGACCCAGGAGGCCGCGCAGCGCGGGCCGAACCAGCTGTTCACGCTGTTCGACTTCAGCGCCAAGAACGATCCGGTGCCGACGATGCTCGTGCAGGACCACGTCAACGGCGTGCCCGAGTTCCTGGGCCAGAGCACCGGGTTCCGGCGCTCGAAGTTGAAGCCCGGCGTGATCGTGCTCGGCGAGGTGGAGGGCACGGACGAGGTGAAGTACCTGCACGGCCAGTTCGGCCAGGGCACGTTCACGTTCCTCGGCGGCCACGACCCCGAGGACTACCAGCACATGGTCGGCGACCCGGAGACGAAGCTGGACCAGTTCCCGCACTCCCCGGGCTATCGGCTGATCCTGAACAACGTGCTGTTCCCGGCGGCGGAGAAGAAGAAGCAGCGGACGTAGACTGCCATTCGAGCAAACCCGACCGGGGTCAGGATGGAGCTGTGAACCCGATCGGACTGGCGGCAGCGCTGGTGCTGCTGCTGAATGCCGGCTCCGAGCCTTCGTCGCCCACGCGGTACGAAATCGTGCGGGAAAGCCTTTCGGCGCTCGGCCGATGGCCGCCCAAGCTCGATGCGGACCTGCTCGAGCACATGCGTGCCGCGAAGGACGTCCGGGTCTTTCGCCTCGACCCGAACAAGGCCGACTTCGACGTGCCCCCCGACCCGAAGCATCGAATCGGTCCCTGGCCCATCGTCCACGAGGCGCGGCGGCCCGACCGCCATGTCGTCACCGAGTTGGTCGATGCCCTGAGCGTTTCACCGTACGAACTCCCGCCGATGGAAGGCCGTCCCGTCAAGGCGTGCGGCGGATTCTGGCCCGGCATCGACGTGCGCTTCACCCGCGACGGCGTCCCCGTCGATGTCCTGCTCTGCTATCGCTGCGGCGAGATGTCGATCTGGCGCTCGCGGCTTGGCGTCCAGGCCGGCGATTTCGCGGACCCACGATTCGTGGAGTTCGCGAAGCGCGTCTTCCCGAACGACCCTGAGATACGCCGGCTCGGCTCGCCGGCGGAGCACGATTGACCGCCAGGTCCACGCGATCCGTTCCGGAACGGTAGGGAACGAAAACACGACGCCCCGGAGGCCGTCCGGCCCCCGGGGCGTCGTTCGTGATCGCCGAGGCTACTTGTTCGGCGTCGGCACCTCGTCCTTCGGGACGAAGCGGCGCTTCTCGCGCTCGGTCTTCAGCACGTCCTTGTTCGTGACGCGGAACTCGACGCGGCGGTTTTTCGCCTTGCCGAGCGCGGTGCCGTTCGAGGCCACGGGGACGTCGGGGCCGTAGCCGACCGCGGTGAAGTGGCTGGCGTCGAGCGTCGGGTACTTCTGCATCAGGTAGCCGAGCACGGCCTTCGCACGCTGGTCGCTGAGCGTGACGTTCTTCGCCTTCGTACCGGTGTTGTCGGTGTGGCCGCCGACCTCCATCGTCAGCATCGGGTACTGGAGCAACACCTTCGCGACGTCGTCCAGCACCGGGTAGCTCTCGGGCTTGATCACGGCCTTGCCGGTCTCGAAGTTCACGTTCTGGAGCCGGATCATGCCGGTGTCGAGCAGTTCGGTTTCCTTCTCGCTCACCTCGATCGGGCAGCCGGCCACGTCGACCTTCAGGCCGGCCGGCGTGTTCGGGCACTTGTCGATGCCGTCGGCCACGCCGTCACCGTCGCTGTCGACGGGGCAGCCCTTGGCGTCCACCACGGCGCCCTTCGGCGTGTTCTCGCACTGGTCGAGGCCGTCCAGCACGCCGTCGCCGTCGCTGTCCATCGGGCAGCCCTGCACGTCCACCTTGGCACCCTTGAGCGTGCTGTCGCAGCGGTCGACGCCGTCCGGCACGCCGTCGCCGTCGCTGTCGATCGGGCAGCCGTTCTTGTCCACCTTGGAGCCCTTGGGCGTGCCGTCGCACTTGTCGATGCCGTCGGGAATACCGTCGCCGTCGCTGTCCTTGCTGCGGCCCTGGGCGTCGACCTTGGCGCCGATCGCCGTGCCGGGCTCCTTGTCGAGCCAGTTGCGCACGCCGTCCAGATCGGCGTCCTTCGACTTGCCGCCGCGCGAGATCTGGATTGCGACCGACGCATGGATGTGGTTCGAGAAGTTGTCCGACGACACCTCGCGCATGAGCACGTCGCGGACCTGGAAGCGCACCGCGAGCCGCTCGTTGTCCTTGATGTTGAGGATCACGCCCATGCCGGCGCTCGGGGCGCCCATCTGGGCGATCTGCGAGATGTCGGGGTCGTGCGAGCGGCCGTAGCCGAAACCGGTGATGAAATAGGGCGTCACACGTTCCGAGGGGTCACGCAGGTTCCAACGCGCGTCGACGCCGGTCCAGGTCCAGTCGTGGTCCACCTCACCGAACCGGTAGGTCTCGGTGCGCTTCGTCGTCGAGCCCAGCCAGGTGCCCTCGAACGTGAGCGCGGGCGACCAGCGGTAGCCGATCGAGCCGGTGAGCATGCCCGCCGCGGAGATCATGTCGCGGGAGTCGTACTGGACGAAGCCGAGGCCGCCCGAGGCCTCGATGACGTGGCCGGCCACCTGGGCGCGTGCCGGGGCCGCGCAGAGCGCGAGCGACAGGACGAGCAACAGCAGGCGCTTGAAGCCGGTCGTGGGGCCGGACATGTGCGGCAGACCTCCTGGATCCCGGTGCAGGCTCGAGGCGCCCTGGACACGCGGCGCGAGACTGGTAGGTCGTCCGCGCAGAGAGAATGCGGCCATGGGCTTACGGAAAGCCGGTAAGTGGTAGCATCCGGCCCTCGACAGGTCAACGCCCACGTCGCGGATGCCGAGGCGCGCTTTACCAGCCCCTCGCGCTGCCTCGACCCTCGATGGAGGCAGCTCATGGACGCCGCCCAGCGCGCGCGCCTGATTCAGCAGTATCGCGCGGGCTACGACCAAGTCGTGCGCGCGCTCGACGACTTTCCGGCCGCGAAGCTCACCACGCGGCCGATCGCGGGCAAGTGGACCGCCGCCGAGATCGTCCACCACCTGGCCGACAGCGAGATGACGAGCGCGATCCGGCTGCGCAAGCTGCTCGCCGAGCCGTACCCAGTGATGCAGGCCTACGACCAGGACCGCTATGCCGACGTGCTCCACTACCAGGCGCGGCCGATCGAGCCGTCGCTCCAGGCGTTCCGCTACGCGCGCGAGAGCACGGCGCAGCTCCTCGAGCGCATGACCGAGGCCGACTGGCGGAAGCTCGGCTGGCACAGCGAGTCCGGGAGCTACCACACCGAGCGCTGGCTGGAGATCTACGCCACCCACGCCCACGGGCACGCCGAGCAGATCGAGCGGCTGAAGGCGGCGCTCGCGAAGTGATCTGGCGCTGCCGCGACGTCACGTTCCCTCTCACCGACCGCGTGCTGGTGATGGGCATCGTGAACGTGACGCCGGACTCGTTCTCGGACGGCGGCCGCTACCTGGATGCCGGCGCCGCCGTGGCCCGCTGCCACGAGCTGCTGGCCGAGGGCGCTGACCTGCTGGATCTGGGCGGCGAGAGCACGCGCCCGGGCTCGGAAGCCGTGGCGCCGGGCGAGCAGTGGCGGCGGCTCGAGCCGGTGCTGACCCAGCTCGCGCGCATGCGGCCCGAGGCCGTGGTGTCGATCGACACGCGCTCGGCAGAGGTGGCCGGGCGCGCGCTCGCGGCCGGCGCGCGGATCGTGAACGACGTCAGCGCGCTCGCCGACCCCGGCATGGCGGCCGTCGTGGCGGAGGCGGGCGCGGGCCTCGTGCTCATGCACATGCGCGGCACGCCCGAGACCATGCAGCGCGACACCGGCTACGCGGATGTCACCGCCGAGGTGGCCACGTGGCTTCGCGGCCGCATGACCGTGGCGGAACAGGCGGGTGTGGCACGCGAGTGTGTGGCACTCGATCCCGGCATCGGCTTCGCCAAGTCGGCCGAGGGCTCGCTCGAGCTGCTCGCACGCACCCCCGAGCTGGCCGCGATCGGGCGGCCGGTGCTCGTGGGCGCTTCACGAAAGAGCTTTCTCGCCCGCCTCACCGGCGATGACGGCCCGCCGCAGGACCGCGTCCCCGCGAGCCTCGCCGCGGCCACCGTCGCCACCTGGCAGGGCGCCCGCATCCTGCGCGTCCACGACGTGGCCGCCACCGTGCGCGTCGTGAAGATCGCGCTCGCCGCACGGAAGGCCCAACGAGACGTCCGCTGAACATCGTCCGGAAGTCTGAACGAATTCTGGAACACGGCCGTCGCGACCATCTGCTAGCTTTGTAGGTGCCATGACTCCGGTGCACAACTTCTGGCTCCTGGATGTCATCGACATCCTGATTGTCGCCGGCCTCTTCTACCGGCTGCTTTCGCTTGTCCGCGGCACGCGCTCCGCGCAGATGATCGTGGGCCTGCTGCTGATCGCGCTGGTCGGCGTGGTCGCGAACTACTTCGACCTGCTGGCGGTGCGCTGGATCGTCTCGAGCCTCAAGACCGTGTGGCTCATCGTGTTCGTGATCCTGTTCCAGCCCGAGTTGCGGCACGCCCTGGCCCAGATGGGCCGCACCCGCTATTTCCGCAGCTTCCTCCGCGGCGAGAACTACGGCGTCCTCGGCGAGGTCGTCCGCGCGGTCGAGAGCCTGGCCCAGCGCCGCCACGGCGGCCTGATCGTCATGGAGCGGAACGTCGGCTTGCGGAACTTCGTCGAGACCGGCACGCGCGTCGACGCCAAGGTCTCGGCCGAGCTGCTGGTGACGCTGTTCAGCCCCGGCTCGCCGCTCCACGACGGCGCCGTGATCGTGCGCGAGGACACGCTGGTCGCGGCCTCGTGCATCCTGCCGCTGTCCTCGAACCCGCTGACCGCGATCTCTCTGGGTACTCGGCACCGCGCCGCACTCGGACTCTCCGAGGAAACCGACGCGGCGGTGATCGTCGTGAGCGAGCAGACCGGCGCCATCTCGGTGGCGCACCGCGGCGTGCTCTACTCGCGGCTCGACGAGGGCCAGCTCCGCTCGGAGCTGTCGCGCATCTTCCGCATCCGGCCCGAGGACGAGCCGCCGGCACCGGTGGCGCCGGCCGAGGCGCCCGAGGCGGAGATCTCGCCGAAGGTCGCCGGCTGACGCGGAAGCCGCGAGTCACCGCGAACGCGCTCAAGCGCCTGCTCGACTGCGAGCGGCGGCTGTGGCTGAACGAGCACGCGCGCGCTGACGCCGCCGAGCGCACCGATCACGACGACATGCTCGGCGAGAGGAGCCGCGCGCTCGAAGAGCAGATCGCGGCCGCGATCCCCGACCTCGCGGGGCCGCTCCAGGGCTCGGGTCTGTCGTTCGAGCAGGCGGCCACCGAGAGCGTGCGGCTGCTGCGCGAGACCGCGCGCCCTGTGCGCCGGCCGGTGCTCGCGTCGCCGGACGGGCTCCGGAGTGCCACGCCCGCGTTCATCCTGCGCGAGGGTGATGCGCTCGTGATCCGCGACGTGCGCCTCGCGCACCGACCCGGCGCCCGGCGCGACAACCGCGTGCGCGTGGCGTTCGCCGGCTGGCTCGCGCGCGAGCTGACCGGGCTGCCCGTGGCGCGGCTCGAGCTCGTGAACGGCCTTGGCGAGCTGCACGTCGTCGAGCCCGAGCCCGATGTCGAGCTGGCGCGCCTCACGGCGCGCACCCTGGAACTGCTTTCGGATGCTCCGGAGCCCGACATGCTGCTCGCCCACTCGCACTGCCAGCACTGCGACCACTACGCGCACTGCTGGGATCGCGCCGAGGCCGAGCGGCGGATCGAGGTGATGCCGGCGGTGACGCGCGCGCGCGCCGAGCTGCTGCGCGCCGAGGGCGTGCGCACGTACGACGAGCTGGCGAAGCGCGCGCCCGAGAGCTTCGCCCGCCGCGAGCTGCGCGAGGCGGCGCATGCGCTCTTGAACGAGGCGCGCGCGTTCGCGAGCGGCGAGCCGGTGTGGCTGAAGTCGCCCGCGCTGCCCAAAGACCGCACGCCGGTGTGGTTCGACGTCGAGTCGGACTCCGAGGGCGAGCGCGCCGAGGTACCGGTCTATCTCTGGGGTCTGGCCGTGGAGCGCGCGGAGCCGAGATTCGAGCCCATCCTCTCCGAGCTGACACCAGCGGGCGACGCCGAGGCCTGGCGGAAGTTCGTCGCGCGCGCGCTGGAAGTGTTCCGCGAGCATCCCGACGCCGTCTGGGTGCATTGGCACCACGCCGAGCCGATGTGGCTCGAGCGCTACATCGAACGTCTGGGCGCGCCCGCCGAGTTCGTGCAGCGCATGCGCGCGCCGGGAGCGTTGCTCGATCTGCACCATCGGCTGGAAAAGTGCGTGCGGCTGCCGCTGCGCTCGACTTCGGTCAAGTTCGTGGCGCCGTGGCTGGGGTTCCAGTGGTCGAACCCCGATGCCGACGCCGCGTGGTCCACGGCGCAGCTCCACCGCGCGCGCGCGACCGACGATGCTGCCGAGCGCGAGCGACTGCTCGCCGAGGTGGCGCGCTACAACGCCGATGACCTGTGGGCGATGCGCGTGGTGTGGCGGTGGCTTGAAGCGCACGGCGGCTGAGTCCGGCGAGGGCGGAGCCAGCGCCCCGTGCGCTTCACTCCCTTCGCCATGTTCGCCCAGGCGTCCCGGCCGCTCGCACGGAGCGGCGTTGCCGCCTGACGCACGCGCGGATCGCGCGACGACTCGCGCGGATCTCCGATGTCCGCGACCGTTCGGCCGCCCGGCCGCGAATGCTTGACAGCCCCGGACCCCCTCCCTACCTTCCCCCGTCCGCCGGTGCCCTCGTGGGACCGGTTCTCGTTTTCGGCGGCGTCGCCTCCACTTCCCTCCCGAAGGCCGGACGGCCGCTCACAAGGATCGCCAGGGTAGCTCAGTGGTAGAGCAGGGGACTCATAAGCCCTTGGTCGGGAGTTCAACTCTCCCCCCTGGCACCAAGCGCGCCTTCCGCCTGCGCCGGCTGGAGCCGATCGTGCGCCGCGCGTTCCGTGGAGCCTGCCAGCTGCCGCGCGGCTCCACGTTGCTGGTCGCGGTGAGCGGCGGCGCGGACTCGACCGCGCTGCTGGCGACGATGCAATCGCTCGCGCGCGAGTTCGCGCTCTCGATCCGCGCCGCGCACCTGCACCACGGCCTGCGCGGCGCCGAAGCCGACGCCGATCAGGAACATGTGCGCAAGCTCTGCGAGCGCTTGGAGATCCCGCTCGAAGCCGCGCGCTGGGACTGCGCCGCGCGCATGCGCCGCCGGGGCCTGCGCGGCGAGGCGGGCCTGCGCGTGCTGCGGCGCGAGTTTCTTCTTACAGCCGCCCGGCGGGTGGGGGCGAGAGCCATCGCCACCGCGCACACGGCCGACGACCAGTTGGAGACGCTGTTGATGCGGCTCGCGCGTGGAACGGGTCTCACCGGCATTGCCGGCATGCGCGCGCGCCAGGGCGTCTGGATAAAGCCATTGCTGCACGCCACGCGGGCCGACATCGAGCGCGACCTCGCCCAGCACCGACTGAGCTGGTGCGAAGACGCGAGCAACGCGTCGCCGGCATTCACGCGCAATCGGATCCGTCACGGCGTCGTGCCGTCGCTGCTCGATGCGCTGCAGGCGCCCGGAGCCGCGCCCGCAGTGCGGCGCGAGCGCCTCGCGCGCCGGGCGGCGGCACTGGCGGCCGAACTGGCCGATGCCGGCCGCGTGCTCGCGCGGATCGCCGGGCGGACCCTCGACCGCGCGATCACCGATGCGCCGGCAGGCCCCGCGCTCGACACGCGGGCGCTGGCCCGGCTATCGCCCACCTCGAGGCGGCTCGTCCTTGCCCGCGCCTGGCGGCTGCTCGGACCGGCCGGGGCGGACGCGCCGGGGCTCACCGCGCGACACTTGGCATCGCTCGGACGATGCACGGCCAGGGCAAGGGCCGAGGTGGCGCTGCCGCAGGGCTGGCAGGCCCGTATCGAGCGGTCGCGTTTGACGTTCGTAGGACCCCCGGCCGGTGCGCGCGGGGCCGGATCTGGCCCCCGGCGCGCGGAGCTTACCGATGCTAGACTGAATGTTCGCTACGGGCGCTCCCGAGGCCGCGCGGCCTCAGGGCGTTCAGCGCCCAGTCGGCGACGACGGACGACGCCCCACGACCGCTCGCCGGACTGAGCCCGGCGAGCAGACAGGAGCCCGCATGCCGGACCCCCGCCCCGCCGTGCACACCGAGCCCGCGATCCGCGTGCTGTTCACCGCTGCCCAGATCCAGGAGCGCGTGCGCGAGATGGGGCTCGAGTTGGCGCGGAGCCTGGCCGGGAAGAACCCGCTCTACGTGGGCGTGCTCAAGGGCGCCTGCATGTTCCAGGCCGACCTGGCGCGGGCGACGCCGATCGACCTGGAGATGGATTTCCTCGCGGTGGCGTCGTACGGCTCCGGCACGATGTCGAGCGGCAACGTGCAGTTGATCATGGACCTGCGCAGCGACATCCGCGGCCGCGACCTGGTGCTGTGTGAGGGCGTCGTGGATTCAGGTCGGAGTGTCAAATTCATCCTCGATCTCCTCGAATCCCGGGGGGCTGCGAGCATCCAAGTGGCAACGTTATTGGACAAGGTTCCCTGCCGGAAGATCCCGGTTCCCGTGCACCACAAGGGGTGGGCGATCGGGGACGAATTCGTGATCGGCTATGGCATGGATGCCGCCGAACGTTATCGAAACCTGCCCTACGTGGGCGTTCTGGAGGAGTAGTCGCGTGAACAAGTTCCACAGGGATGGCGACGACGAGCGCCGCGAGCGCGGCTCGCGCGGTGACCGCGGCGGGCGCGGCCCGCAGCTGCCCTCGCCGCCAGGTCGTCCGTTCCGCACGATGGGCTTCTGGGCCCTCGTGCTGCTGCTTGCGATCATCGCCTACCGCATGTACGCGGGGAACCTGCTGCAGGCGCAGCGTATCGACATCCCGTACACGCGGTTCGTTCAGGAGATGGAGAAAGGCAACCTCGAGCGCGCCACGTTCGTGGAGGAGATGCGGACGGTGGAGGGCGAGCTGCGCGCCGAGACCACGGAGACGATCGGCGGCCGCTCGGTGACGCTCAAGTCGTTCAAGACGAACTTCCTCGGCGACGGCGCGGCGCTCGCCGACAAGGCCCGCACCACGAACCCCGCCGCGCAGATCACCGTACGGGCGCCCGGCGTCAACTGGCTGTCCATGCTGCTCACCTGGCTGCCCTTGCTGCTGTTCCTCGTGGCGTGGATGTTCATGCTGCGCCAGATGCAGAGCGGCGGCTCGGCGGCGATGCGCTTCGGCAAGAGCAAGGCGCGAGTGCTGATGGAGTCGCAGACGCGGGTGACATTCAAGGACGTGGCCGGCTGCGACGAGGCGAAGCAGGAGCTGCAGGAGGTAATCGAGTTCCTGAAGGAGCCACAGAAGTTCCAGCGCCTGGGAGGCCGCATCCCGAAGGGCGCGCTGCTGCTCGGCCCGCCGGGCTCGGGCAAGACGCTGCTCGCGAAGGCCGTCGCCGGCGAAGCCGGCGTGCCGTTCTTCAGCATGTCGGGGTCGGACTTCGTGGAGATGTTCGTGGGCGTGGGGGCTAGCCGCGTTCGTGATCTCTTCGAGCAGGGCAAGCGCAATGCGCCGTGCCTCACGGGCGACACGATGATCACGCTCGCGGGCGGGCGCGAGGTGTCGATCAAGGAGATGTTCGATTCGCAGATGGTCGGCGTGCGAGTGCCGTGTATGAACGAGGAAGACTTCCGGCTCGACGAAGCCACAGTCATCGGCATCACGCGCAAGCCTTCGACCGATCTCTACGAGCTGCGCACGTCCACGTCGGCGATCAAGGCGACGGGCAACCACCTGTTCCCGATCTGGCGCGGCGACCATATGGAGTGGGTGCGCACCGATCAGCTCAAGGCGGGCGACTACGTTGCGACGCCGAGGCTCGTGCCAACGACGCCGTTCACGCCGGATCTGACGACGCTGCTCGATGAGCACGACGTTCGAGTCCACTGGACTCACGACGTGCCCGGCAAGCGCAGGGACCGGCTACGCGACGTGGGCAACGACTTTTGGAGCAAATCGGAACACGTTCGCTCCCTGTCCGTCGGGCGCGGAGGGTTCGCAAGCTCCAGCGTCGAGCGCATGCCGCTTGGGGTCAGCGAAGAGCTCGCGTACCTCTGCGGCCTGATTCACTCGGACGGTTCCTTCGGGAAGGCCAATGGCAGAACCATCGTCTTCGTCAACACCGAGCCAGCGCTACACGATCGCGTCAATGAGATCCTTGGAAGCGAGTTCGGGTATCAGCCGGTCCGACGCCTGAACGCCAAGTACCTCTCGAATGTCCTCCCCCAGGGCAAGACACCGATTCGGTTGAAGGACTGCTGGACGACGTACATCAACAATCGACTGATTTGCGAGATCCTGCGCCGCCTCGAGCGCGAAGTGCTGCAAATGCCCGCTCACCAAGTTGCTGCTTGGTTGAGGGGGATCGTGGATGGCGATGGACACGTGCGCACAACCTCCTCATGCCCGCAGGTCGTCCTTTCGTCCTGGGACATGCCGTCGAATCGCAAGATTCGCTCGGCGCTCCTCAGGATCGGCATCCCGGTATCGCTCTCGAACCGGGCCCATCTCGGAAACGATGGCAACATCGTCGTCAGCGGACGCGAGATGCTCATCGAGTTCATCCACCGAGTGAATTCCGACCATCCTGCCAAGCGCGCCGCCATGGACGGGATGCTCGTCATGCTGAAGAGCCGGTCGGCATCATCGTCGCGGCTCGATCCCATCCCCGTAGGAGCGTCGCTTCGAGCTGCCCGGGAGTCCATTGGCATGGGGCAGCGCGCCTTCGAACACGGTCACGCCGTCAGTGGCTACGAGCGTGGCGTCCATCACCCATCGCGTACGAGCCTCGTCAACGTCGTCGAGGAGATCGATGCCTGGCGGGACGAACACGAGATCGACTCGACTCCCGCACTCGACGGCGTGCGCGACCTCGCGCACTCGGCGGTGCTATGGGCGCGCGTCGAAGCGGTGACGCAGATCGAGGCCGGCGAGCCCGTGTATGATCTGTGTATGGATCGCGTACACAATTTCATCGCGAACAACACAATCGTTCACAACTGTATCATTTTCGTCGACGAGATCGACGCTGTCGGTCGCCATCGCGGCGCGGGCCTTGGCGGCGGACACGATGAGCGCGAGCAGACGTTGAACCAGCTGCTCGTCGAGATGGACGGCTTCGAGACGAACGAGGGCGTCATCATCATCGCGGCCACGAACCGGCCCGACGTGCTCGACCCGGCCCTGCTGCGGCCCGGGCGCTTCGACCGGCAGATCGTCGTGGACTGGCCGGACGTGCGCGGTCGCGAGGGCATCCTGAAGGTGCACACGCGCAAGATCCCGCTCGCCGATGACGTCGATCTCAAGCTCATCGCGCGCGAGACGCCGGGCATGGCCGGCGCCGACCTGGCGAACATCGTCAACGAGGCGGCCCTGCTCGCGGCGAGGCGTAACAAGAAGAAGGTCTCGCTCCAGGACTTCTCGGACTCGAAGGACAAAGTCACGCTGGGCCTCGAACGCCGCAGCCTGGTCATGACCGACGCCGAGCGGAAGACCACGGCCTATCACGAGGCGGGGCACGCCCTCGTCGCCTGGCTGCTGCCGGGCTCGGACCCGGTGACGAAGATCACCATCATCCCGCGCGGCCGCGCGCTCGGCGTCACCGCCTATGCGCCCGCCGAGGAACGGCACAACCACTCGAAGAAGCAGCTCGAGGATCGCCTCTGTCACGCGATGGGCGGTCGCGCCGCCGAGCTGGTCGTGTTCGAGCACCTGACCACCGGTGCCGCGGGCGATCTCGAGCAGGCCACGAACATCGCGCGCAGCATGGTCACGCGCTTCGGCATGAGCGACAAGTTGGGGCCGCTCACTTTCGGCAAGCGCGAGGACATGATCTTCCTCGGCAAGGAGATCACCAGCAGCAAGGACTACAGCGAAGAGACCGCGATGCTCATCGACGTCGAGGTGCGCGGCATCATCGAGAGGGCTCATGACAATGCGCTCAAGCTGCTGCGCGAGAACCTCGACAAGCTTCACCTGCTCGCGAAGACACTGCTCGAGCGCGAGACTATCAACGGCGACCAGATGAATCGGCTGCTGCACGGCGAGAAGCTGGAGCCGCTGCCGCGCCCGAGCGATCCGGGTGAGATGCCGCCTACAGCCGCCGCGCCGGTCACCCGGCCCGACGAGGGCGGCGCGCCGGAGGGCTTCGGCGAGCCGAGTCCGCGGCCGGCCTAGCGCCCCTGACCCGGCGAGCGGGAGCGAACGAACGCCCGATGGTCCTTGACCATCGGGCGTTCCCCGTCTTCACCCGTCGGTGGAATCGCCGCGCCCGTGCCCGCGGGTACAGGGAAATGTTGATTTCGCACGATGAACGAAACCTTTCGGGGCACGTCGGCGTCTCAACCTATGCCACCTGCGAGCGAGGTTGGCGACCGCGGCACCGGGATGAGAGACCGGAGCCGCTGGGAGTCCCGAAAGGGCACGGCGATGGGAAGGCAAGGCTCATCGCCGGGAAAAGAGAGCGCCCGGCATGCCTCCAGCCGGGCGCTCGTTATTTGTGTATCGCGACGACTCCGCCGCGGTACGGCGTGGAGAGCTAGCTCCGTTTCGGCGCCGGCGACGGCTCGATCTCCAGCGTCACCAGCTCCGAGTTCCGCAGCACCACGATCGACGTGCGCACGCCGATGGCATTCCCGGCGAGCAGCTTGTGCAGATCGTCGACGCCCGCGACCGGCTGGTCCATGAGCGACACGATGACGTCGCCGTCACGGAGCCCCGTGCGCTCGGCCGGGCTCCCCTTCTCCACCGACAGCACCAGCACGCCGGACTCGCGCGCGAGCTCGTGCCGCCGCACCAGATGCCGACGCAGCCGCGCGTTCTGCCCGGCGACGCCGATCCACGCGCGCACGATCCGGCCATCGCGGATCAAGCTCGTGGCCACGAACTTCGCGAGGTCCACGGCGATCGCGAAGCAGATCCCCTGCGCGGGCAGGATCATCGCGGTGTTGACGCCGATCACCTCGCCGCGCGTGTTGACCAGCGGGCCGCCCGAGTTGCCGGGATTGAGCGAGGCGTCGGTCTGGAGCACGTCGTCGATCAGCCGCCCCGACTGCGCGCGCAGCGACCGGCCGAGCGCGCTTACCACGCCGGTCGTGACCGTGGCGTGGAAGCCGAACGGGTTGCCGATGGCGATCGCCACCTGGCCGACGCGCAGGCGGCGCGATTCGCCCAGCGTGGCGGGCGGCACGCCGTCGGCGGCGATCCGGACCACCGCGAGATCGGTGTCCGGGTCATCGCCCACGAGCGTCGCCGGCACACGCCGGCCGTCGGCCAGCACGGCCTCGATCTTCGAGGCGCCGTGCACGACGTGGCTGTTCGTGAGCGCGAAGCCGTCGGTCGTGAACACGAACCCGGAGCCCGAGCCGCCCGGGCGGCCGCGGTGTTCCGGGTGCTCGACGTCGATCTTCACCACCGAGGGCGAGACGCGCTCGACCGCGTTCACCACGGCTTCCGAGTAGGCGTCGAGCAACATCGCGTCATCGGCGGGCGGCGCGGGCGGCAGGGCGGGGGCAGCGGCCCCCTCTCCCTTGACCAGCTTCAGCTCGGGCTGCATACGACCTCCTTGGGGCCGGTTCGGCCAAGGGGTGGCGCCCGCGGGAGGCTGGCTCCTCGCGGGGTGCTTCAGGCCCGGGGCCGGACGGCCGCCGGGGGCTACTTTCGACGCGCGACGACGGTGGCGGGTTCAGCAGGAGCCGGGGTACCACGCGCCGGCGCGCGCCCGGGGCGCCTCGGCCCGCAGCTCAGCGCGGGCGCGGACCCGTGAACGGGTCGTCGTCGTCGGCCTTGGTCACCAGCAGCGAACAGGGCTCGAACCGCGGGCCCTTTTCGGCGCGCAGCGAGCGCAGGCGGTCGACCACGTGCTGGAGCCCGATCGTGTCCGCGTAGCGGAGCACGCCGCCGCGGTACGGCGGGAAGCCGGCGCCGAACACCATGGCGAGGTCCACCTGCTCGGGCCCGGCGACGATACCCTCCTCCACGCAGCGTGCGGCCTCGTTGATCATCACCAGCACCATGCGCTCGGCGAGCGAGTCAACCGTCTGCGGCCGGCGCGCGTGCGGCAGGCCGAGCAGGCCGCGGACGCTGCGATCGACCGTGCGCTTGCGCCCGGTGTGGCGATAGAAGCCGCGGCCGTTTTTCCGCCCCAGCCGGCCCGCGGCGACCAGCTTGCCCAGTGCCGGCGACGTCTGGATGCGCTCCGGGAACGCTGCGACGAGCACGCCGGCGACCTTCTGCGCCACGTCCAGGCCCACCTCGTCCACCACCTCGAACGGCCCCATCGGCATGCCGAACCGCTTCATCGCGAGGTCGATGTCGGTGACGACGTAGCCCTCCTCGAGCAGGTGGAGCGCCTCGCGCAGGTAGGGCATGAGAACGCGGTTGACCACGAACCCGGGCGAATCCTTCACCACCACCGGAGTCTTGCCGAGCCGGCGCGCGAGCCCCACCGCGGTGACGAGCGCGCTGTCCCCGGTGCGCGCGCCGCGAACCACCTCGACGAGCGGCATCCTGTGAACGGGGTTGAAGAAGTGAAAGCCGACGAAGCGCTCGGGGTGCAGGAGCCCCGCGGCGAGCGCGTCGATGCTCAGGCTGCTGGTGTTGCTCGCCAGCAGCGCGGTCGCGGGCACGCGCACTTCCAGCTCGGCGAACACGCGGCGCTTGACGTCCAGGTCCTCCACCACCACCTCGATCGCGAAGTCCGCGTGCGCCATGCCCGAGAGGTCGAGCGTGGGGAGCACCCGCCCCATCTGGGTGTCCACGTCGCGCTGGCTCGGTCGCTTGCGGCGACCGCGCTCGTCGATCACCGCGCGGATCCCGCGCAGCGCGTTCTCCAGCGCCTCGGGCTTCAGCTCGCGCATGCGCACGCGCACGCCGTTCCGGGCGGCCAGCTCGGCGATGCCGGCGCCCATCACGCCGGCCCCGATCAGCGCCATGCTCGAGACCTTCGCCGGCTTGATCGCCGGGTCGGCGACGACGTTCGCGCGCTTGGCGTCCTCGGAGAGCCGGAAGATGCGGACGAGGTTCTTGCACACGGGGCCCACGACGAGCGGCGCCACTGCATCGGCTTCGGCGACGAAGCCCGCCTCGAGCGCTCCCGTGGCATGGCGCTCGAGCACGCTGATCGCCGCGAGCGGCGCGGGGTACACGCCGGCCGTGCGCTGCAGCACGCTCTTCTTCGCCTGCGAGCAGGCGAGCGCGCGGCCGAACGGCGTGGCGTGGAGGAACCACGGCATGAACCCGCGCGGGCGGTGGCGATCGCGCCGCTGTTTCGGCTTCAGCTTCGCCAGCGTCGCGAGCCGCTTCTCGGCATGCTCCACGAGCCACGCCGCAGGCACGGCGCGCGCGATCAGACCCGCCTTCTCCGCGCGGCGGGCGTCCAGCGCGCGGCCGGTGAGGATCATGTCGAGCGCATTGGGGAGCCCGATCAAGCGTGGCAAACGCGTCGTGCCGCCCCACGCGGGGAAGATGCCGAGCATGGTCTCCGGGAGCCCGATCTGCGTTCGCGCCTCCTCGGCCGCCACGCGCGAGTCGCACGCGAGCGCCAGCTCGGTGCCGCCGCCCAGGCAGACGCCGTCGATCGCGGCCACGGTCGGGCACGGGAGCGCCGCGAGCCGCGAGTAGGCCGCCTGACCACGGCGGACGAGCGTGTGCACCTGGCCGGCGTCGGTGATCGAGCCGATGGCGTCGATGTCGGCGCCGGCGATGAAGCTCCCCGGCTTGCCGCTCACCACCACGACGCCGGCGGGCGGCGAGGCTTCGAGGTCGGTGAGCGCCGCCTCGAGCGATGCCACGGCGTCGGCGTCGAGCACGTTGATCTTACGCGCCGGGTGGTCCACCACCAGGTGCGCGATGCCGCCGGCGCGCCGCTCAACCCGGAAGACCTGGGTCATGCGCGCTCCAGCACGAACGCCGCGCCCTGCCCGCCGCCCACGCACAGCGACGCCAGGCCGAGCCGTGCGCCGCGGCGGCGCATCTCGTGCAGCGTCGTCAGCAGCAGCCGCGCGCCGCTCGAGCCCACCGGATGGCCCATGGCGATCGCGCCGCCGTTCACGTTCAGCCGCTCCATCGGGATCTCGCCGAGCGCCTTGTCCAACCCCAGCTCGGCGCGAGCGAACGTGTCCGACTTCGCCGCGGCGAGACACGCCAGCACCTGGGCCGCGAACGCTTCGTTGATCTCGAACACTTCGATCTCGGTGAGCTTCACCTGGGCTTTCGCGAGCGCCTTCGCCATGGCCATCACCGGGCCGAGGCCCATGCGGCCCGGGTCCAGGCCCGCGAACGCGAAGCTGCGGATGCGCCCGAGCGGCGGCATGCTCCAACGGTTCGCGGTCTCCTCGTCGCCCACGAGCAGCGCCGCGGCGCCGTCGGTGACTTGGCAGCTGTTGCCCACCGTCACGGACCCGTTCTTGCGGTCGAAGTAGGGCTTCAGCTTCGTCAGCGCCTCGATCGTCTGGCCATCCCGGGGACCCACATCATCGCGGACGACGGCATAGCCGGGACCGGGATAGACGGGCACGATCTCGTCGCGCAGCCGCTCGCGCGCGGCGATCGCGCGCTGGTGGCTCTGCAGCGCGTAGGCGTCCTGCTGCTCGCGGGTGATGCGGAACTCGCGCGCCAGCACCTCCGCGGTCTGCCCCATGTTGAGCCCGCAGACCAGGTCGGTGAGCCCTTCCGCGAGCGCGATGCGGGGCGTGAGCATCTTGGGGCGGAACTTCATCATCGCCCCCAGCCGCGCGACTGGAGTTCTCGCGCGCATGAGGCCTTCGAGGAAGTCGGAGTAGCTGAACTGGAACTGAAGCGGGATCTGGCTCATGGACTCCATGCCGCCCGCCAGCACGAGCTTCGCATCGCCCGAGCCGATGCGATGGCACGCGTTCGCCACCGCTTCCATGCCCGAGGCGCAGTTCCGGTGCACGGTCACGGCGGGCACGCGCTCGGGCACGCCGGCGCGCAGCGCCACCACGCGGGACGAGTTCGCGGCTTCGGCCGGCATGGCGCAGTGGCCGAACACCACCTCGTCGATCCGCTCCGGGTCCAGCTCCGCTCGCGCGATCACCTCGGCCGCGGCGATCCGTCCCAGCTCGTAGCTGGGCACGCGCTTGAACACGCTGCCCGCCTTGGCGAACGGGGTGCGAACGCCCGCCAGGATCCAGCCGCCCGGTGGGCTCATTTCTTCGGCAGCTTCGCCAGCAGCTCGCGGGCCTCGGCCTGGAAGCGCGGGTCGAGCGCGCTGCTCGTGGGTGAGAGCGCGATCGCCTTCTCCAGCTCGCGGCGCGCGTCGTCGGTTCGCTTCATGTCCTTGAGGAACCGGCCGTATTCGAGTCGGTGGTTGATGTAGTCGGGCTCGAGCGCGATCGCCTTCTGGAACGCCTCGTCGGCGTTGGCGGTCGACGCGCCCTTCGGCACGCCGCCGAGCACC
>DATNFC010000338.1:0-4088 GCA_035606545.1 Candidatus Methylomirabilota bacterium | reverse complement strand
CGCAGTGGTCCGGGTCAAATGGCTCGACCCAGGCGACAAGGTGACGGTCAGCGGAAGCGGGCCTTGAGAGCGCCCCACGTCTCGCGCTGCGCCGGCGTCGCGAGGTTCGCGAAGACCTGGACGCGGTTGTTGTCCTTGTCGAGGACCAGGAGCCGGCCCAGCGGGTCGACGTCGAGCGCGGACGGGTTGTTGAACTGGGACGGGCCCGAGCCCGCGCTGCCGAACGCGAGCACGAACGAGCCGTCCTCGCGGAATGCCTGAACGCGCTCGTTCCCCGCGTCCATCACGATCACGAACCCGTTCCCGTCCACGACGACCCCCGTCGGCGACACCATCTGGCCCGGCGCGCTGCCGCTCGAGCCGATCGTCGACACGTACACGCCGTCGGCCGTGAACTTCTGCACGTGGTCCAGGAGCAGGTCGGCCACGTACACCGAGCCGTCGCTGGCGAACGCCACGGATGACGGCTGTTCGAACTGCCCGGGGCCACCGCCCTGCGTGCCCCACGCGAGCAGGAACGCGCCGGCGGACGTGAACTTCTGGATGCGGTGGTTCATCCAGTCGGCGACGTAGATGAACCCCGAGCCGTCCACGCCGATGTCGAGCGGGAAGTTGAGCTTCCCGTTCGCCGATCCCGTGCCGCCGAACGAGCCGAGGAACGTGCCCGTGGGCGTGTAGCGCAGCACGCGGTTGCCGTTCACATCGATCACGAGCAGGTTGCCGTCGGCGTCGATCGCGGCACCCCCGGGCAGGCTCGTGGACCACTGCGTGACGTAGGCGCCGGTGGCGTCGAAGCGCTGCACGCGCCCGTTCACCGTGTCGCCGATGTAGATCGAGCCGTCGGGCGCGACCGCGAGGCCGTGCGGGAGCTGGAACTGGCCGGCGCCCGAGCCCGCCGAACCGAACGCGAACTGGAACGCGGGGACCTGGGCGCGGGCGGGGAGCGGGGCGAGAGCGAGGAGGGCGAGGCAGGCGAGCGCGGCGCGCGGCTTGCGCATGCGGGACTCCGTGGGTGCGGGTCGAACACGCCGGTCGAGCGGGAGACTACGCGCGTCCGCCCCCGTCGCGTAACGAAGTTGCGACGAACGCGGCTCGAGCCGGTAGTCTGCGCAGCCACATGGCCGCCCCCGCACTGGTCCGAAGACTGGGACTCGCCGACGTCACGCTGATCGTGATGGGCGGCATCATCGGCTCGGGCATCTTCGTGAACCCGTCCGTGGTCGCCGCCCGGGCGGGCTCCGCCACGGCGGCGCTCGGCGCCTGGGCGCTGGGCGGCGCCATCGCGCTCGCGGGCGCGTTCGTCTACGCCGAGCTGGGCGCGCGCCGGCCCGAGGCGGGTGGCCAGTACGCCTACCTGCGCGAGGCGTTCCATCCCGGGCTGGCGTTCGCCTACGCGTGGGCGCTGTTGCTGCTGATCCAGACCGGCGGCATGGCGGCCTCGGCGATGACGTTCGCGCGCTACGTGCGCGAGCTGGGACACGTGCCGCTCGCCGAGGGCCTGCTCTCGGCGCTCGTGCTCGCGGTGCTGACGTTCGTGAACGCGCTCGGCGTGCGCGCGGGCGCCGGCACGCAGAACGTGCTCATGATCCTCAAGATCTCCGCGATCCTTGCGATTGTCGCGGCCGGCATGGCGCTCATGGGCCGGCCCGGGGCGCTGCCGCCCGCAACCATCGCTCCGCCCGGCGCCGAACCTTCGAGCTTCGGCGCGGCCATGGTCCCGGTGCTGTTCGCCTACGGCGGCTGGCAGACGGCCGCGTTCGTGGGCGGCGAGGTGAAGGACCCCGAGCGGACGCTGCCGCGCGGCATGGTGCTGGGCGTGGTGGGCGTGGTCATCCTCTATCTCGCGGTGAACATCGCCTGCCTGCGCGTGCTGGGCGCACAAGGACTCGCCGCGACGCCCGCGCCCGCGGCCGCGCTGATGCGGGCGGCGTTCGGCGAGATGGGCGCGCGCGTGCTCGCGTTGGGCGTCGCCGCCTCGACATTGGGCTTCCTGAGCCAGGCCATGCTCACCGCGCCGCGCGTCTACTACGCGATGGCGGCCGACGGCCTGTTCTTCCGCGGCATCGCGCACGTGAACCAGCGCACGCACGTGCCCGTGCGCGCCGTGGCGCTCCAGGGCGCTGCGGCCACAGTGCTGGCGCTCACGGGCGAGTACGGCCACATCCTCGACACGGTGGTGAGCGCGGACTGGATATTCTTCGGGCTCTCGGCGGCCTGCGTGTTCGCGTTCCGGCGCGCCGACGCCGCCGCGGCATCCGGCGCCCGGGTACCGCTGCACCCGTTCACCACGCTCGCGTTCATCGTCGCGAGCGCCTGGATCGTGGTGCAGTCGCTGGCGCACGATCCCAGGAACGGCGCCATCGGGCTGGCGCTCATGTTGGCCGCCTGGCCCGTCTATTTGTTGTGGCGTCGGTTCGCATCGCGCCCGGCTGCCTAGAGGAGGACCCGCGCATGCCGCGACTGATCCGCACGCCCGCCCGCATCACCGCCGCGGGCAACAAGCCCAAGCTGATCGACGAGTACGTGGGCCGCGTGCACACGGGGAACCCACGCGTGAGCGTGGCGCGCATGCGGAGCCCCGAGGGCTGGGTGGAGCCGCCCCAGGCGCCGGAGTTCGAGGAGCACACGTTCGTGATCGCCGGGCTGCTGCGCGTGGAGCACTGGGACGCGGCCGGCGGCCACGGAGTGCTCGACGTGCGCGCGGGCGAGCTGGTGAGCGTGGCCGCGGGCGAGCGGGTGCGGTACTCGACGCCGGAGCCGGGTGGCGCCGAATACGTGGCCATCTGCCTGCCGGCGTTCTCCCCGGATCTCGTCCACCGCGACGGCTGAACTCATCCTCGGGGCCGCCCCGGCCGATGACTCCCTCGGCACCCGAGCAACCCCTCGGGCCAGGGAGGGCCGCATGCGGAACATCGCACGCCTGTCGCTGCGCTCACTCGTCGTGCTCGCGATCGCGCTCGCGATCGGCGGGGCGCCCGCCCTCGCCGCACCCCCCAGCGCGCGCGGGTTCATCGACCGCTACGTGCAAGCCACGGGAGGTCGCGCGGCACTCGATGCCGACACGGCGCTCCACATTCGCGGCCGCGTCATCGACGCCGGCATGAAGGGCACGTTCGAGATCTGGACGAGTTCGCCGGCGCGCGCGCTGCGCGTCGAGCGCGTGGGCTCGCTGCGCACGAAGCAAGGCATCGACGGCGAGGTGGCGTGGCGCACGGACTACACGTCGAAGCGCACGAACCCGGTCGAGGGCAAGGACCTCGAGGCCATGCGTGCCGACGTCTGGTTCGCGACCGAGCAGTGGGCGCGCGACGCGAGCTGCAAGGCGCTGCTCGGCCAGAGCTCGTTCACGGCTGGCCGCGCGCTCCAGGGCGTGGACGTGACGCCGCCCGTGGGCCCGAAGCAGACGCTGTGGTTCGACCAGAAGACCGGCCTGCTCGGGCGCATCACACACCACCGCGACCAGTACGAGTGGAACGAGGAGGTCTCGGGATGGAAGACGATCGCGGGCCGCAAGCGCGCGACCGTCTACTCCGTCGGCTACCCGCAGTTCCCGACCAGCTATCACCGCGAGGACGTGGACAGCGTGTGGGCGAAGGGTCCGAAGGACGCGATGGCGTTCGCGCCGCCGGCGAACACCGCTGCACCGGCGGTGTGGACCGGGGCCAAGGGCAGGATCGAGCTGCCGTTCCGCTACAGCCGCGGCCACGTGTGGGTGAAGCTGTCGCTCAACGGCGCGCCGCCGGCGGAGTTCGTGCTCGACACCGGCGCCTTCAACACCTGCCTCGACCGCGGCATCGCCCAGACGCTCGGCCTGCAGCCCGAAGGCGAGTACGGCGCGCAGGGCGTCGGTGGCTACGACACGTTCGGTTTCGCGCCGCTCAAGTCGGTGCGCTGGTCCAACGACAAGGGCGCGAGCGTCGAGATACGCGACCTCCGCGTCGGCGTCATCGGGCTCCAGGAGATGACCAGCTCGGTGGAGTGGGGCCGCACCAACGGGCTCCTGGGCTACGATGTGCTGTCGCGGTTCACGCTCGACATCGACTTCGACCGCGAGGTGATCACGCTCTGGGATCCCGCGACCTACGTTC
>DATNFC010000337.1:0-7991 GCA_035606545.1 Candidatus Methylomirabilota bacterium | reverse complement strand
CTGGCGCTCAGCTCGGTCGTGGGCACGCCGCTCACGTGGGGCTGGCTCAGGCCGGTCGTGCTGCTGCCGTCGCGTGCTTCGGCATGGCCGCTCGAGCGGCGCCGTGCGGCGCTGCTGCACGAGCTGGCGCACATCGAGCGACGCGACTACGTCGCCCAGCTGGTCGCGACGCTGGCGTGCGCGCTCTACTGGTTCCATCCGCTGGCGTGGTGGGCGGCGGCGAGGCTGCGCTCGGAGAGCGAGCACGCGTGCGACGACCGCGTGCTCGCGGCCGGCACGCCGGCGCCGTCCTACGCCACGGACCTGCTCGCGGTGGCGCACGGTGCGCGCGGCCCCGGCGGCTCGCGCCTCGTGGCGATCGGCATGGCGCGACGCACGCACCTCGAGGGCCGGTTGCTCGCGGTGCTGGACGAGACGCGCCGCCGTGGCGCGCTCAAGGCGCGCGCCGGCGTCGCGACGCTGGCGGTGACGCTGCTCGCGCTGGTGCCGTTCGCCGGGCTCGAGCCGCGGCTCAACGCGGCCCCTCCGGATCCGGTCGCGCAGGCGGCCCCCGTGTTGGAATTCGAGGCCACGCAGACACAGACGCATACGGCCTCGTCCACGACCGTCAACGTCCAGTCGGGCAAGGCGACCCGCATCGAGGTCCACTCGGCGTCGAAGGCCAAGGACAAGGATGACGGGCCTCCGGACCACACGATGGAGAACACCATGCCGGCGAAGCCCGGCGGCCGGCTCAAGCTGGATCTCGACACCGGCGGCTCGGTCTCGATCCGCGGCTGGGACCGGAACGAGGTCAGCGTGCGCGTCGAGCTCGCGGGCTCGAACTGGGAGGACACGCAGGTCGAGATCGCACCCGAGTCGTTCGGCGTCGGCGTGCACGCGGTCCCGACGGGCCACTTCTCCAACTATTCGACGTCGCACCGCTTCGAGATCCGCGTTCCGCAGCGCTACAACGTGCGGCTGCAGTCCGCCGGCGGCAGCCTGACGATCGTGGGCGTGGAGGGAACGTTCGACGGCAACACCGGCGGCGGCGAGCTCGTGCTCCAGAACGCGCGCGGGCGCGCGTCGCTCAACACCGGCGGCGGCGACATCGACGTGAGCGACTGCGACCTCTCGGGCTCCGTCTCGACCGGCGGCGGCTCGGTGAGGCTGTCGCGGGTGAAGGGCGGCCTTCGCGGTTCGTCGGGGAGCGGTCCCGTGATCTACTCGGAGGCCGATCCCGACAACGAGGACGCCGGCACCGGCGATCTCACGAACGTGACCATCGACGATGACAACATCAAGGTCGGGACGAAGACCGCAGGCTTCCTGCACATCGAACGCGCCGGCGGTACCGTGGACCTGGACGACGTGCCGCAGGGCGCCGACATCCAGACCGGCGGGGGCGAGATCGTGATCCGCAAGGGCAGCGGCAAGATCGATGCCCGCACCGGTGGCGGCGACATCACGATCGGCCCGATCGCCGGCTCGGTCAGCGCCAGCACCGGCGCCGGCGACGTGACGGTCCGCCTCGCCTCGGTGGGCGGTCGCGAGCAGCGCGTGAAGGTGTGGAGCGGGACCGGCCGCGTGGTCGTGGAGCTGCCCGCGGACCTGAACGCACGCTTCGAGGTGGAGACCGCGTACACCGATTCGTTCGGCCGCGCCGCGAAGATCACCAGCGCGTGGCCGCTCGACCGTGCGCCGGTGACGGACTGGGACGCCTCGATGGGCACGCCGCGCCGTCACGTGCGCGCGCGCGGCACCGCCGGCCGTGGGGACGGGCTGGTCTACATCACCACCGTGAACGGCGACATCGAGCTGCGGCGCGCGGGAGGCGGGACGCGCTAGGACTCAGCCGGCGGGCGCGATCCAGTCGGGATAGCGCGCCCGCCGGTCGGCTTCCGTGCGCACCATCCAGCCGAGGATGAACAGCGTGCATGCCCACAGCACGCCCGCGGCGAGCCATGACAGGAGCGACGCGGCCGGCGAGAACACGGCGTGTGCTCCCGGCGTCGCGGACGGCACGATGTCCTTGGTGTTGTTCACGGCGGCGTGGAACAGCATGGGCAGGAAGAGCCCGGCATGGGTCCGCACGTAGAGCATCGCGATCGCCGCCGCGATCGCCATCACCTGGACCGCGTAGAGGACGAACGACTGGCCGAACGTGTCCGTGCCGCGGACGAAGAACAGCGGCAGGTGCCACGTCGCCCACACGAGGCCGAGCAGCAGGCTCGCCGGCGCGAGCCCCAGTCGGGCCGCGAGCCGCGGCAGCGCGAATCCGCGCCAGCCCAGCTCCTCGCCCGCCTGCACCGGCGTCGAGACGGCGATCGCGAACGGGATCAGCGCCAGCGCCGAGGCGTCGAAGCGTGGCCAGTGGCCGGTGACGACGCGATGGAGCAGCGCCGCCACCAGTTTCACGCCAGCGAGGTAGCCGAGCGCGAACACCACCCAACGCCAGGCGACACGCACCGGCCACACCCGCGAGAGCAGCGCGCGCACGCCCGGTGCGCCGCGTCGGGTCCCCGTGAGCAGCAGCGCCGTGATCGCGGGCGAGAACACGCCGACGTAGACGAGGAGCTGGGCCAGAGGGGAGGCCAGCGGCACCGCGGCGGCCACCGGGATCCAGCACGCCCAGGTGATGGCGAACGTGAGCAGGAAGAACGTGGCGATCTCGCCCCAGCCGGGCTTCTCGCCCGCGCTCACACCGCGTCTCTCGCTGGCGTCGCGTTCATGAGCGGGCTCCCTCGAGGTGGGTGGAAGCCCGAGCCTACGCCGTTCGCGATCGCGCGACTACTCGCTGCGGAGTGCCGTCATGGGATCGACGCGCGTCGCGCGGAGCGCCGGGAGCAGGCTCCCGATTGCGGCGGTGGCGAAGCAGAGCAGCGCCGCGGCGCCCAGCGTGAGCGGGTCCTCCGGACGCACGCCCACGAGCAGCGCCCCCATGCCGCGGGCCGCCACGTAGCCGAACACGACGCCGGCCGCAATCCCCGCCGCGGCGAGGATCACGCCCTCGCGCATCACCAGGCGGACGATGCCGCCGGCCTCGGCACCGAGGGCGCGCCGGATGCCCAGCTCGCGCTCGCGCATCGACACGGTGAACGTGAGCAGGCCGTGGATGCCGAGGCCGGCGATCAGCAGTGCGAGCAGCGCCAGCGCTCCGAGGAGCCGGAGCTGGGTGGCCCGCGGCGCGGTCTCGTTCTCGACGATGAAGTCCATGCGCCGCACCTTCGCCAGCGGCTGCTCGGGATCCACCGCGTGCACGATGCGGCGGATCGCGGGGACGAGGCTCAGAGGGTCGAGCCCGTCAGCGGTGCGCACGACCAGCTCCTTTGGCGTGTAGCCGATGACCGAGCTGTCCGCGACCTGCGCCGGCGGGAGGTAGACCTGCGGCTCGCTCGTCTGCTCCAGTCCGCGCACGCGCACGTCGCCGACGACGCCGACCACGGTCCAGTTCGTGTCTGCGAGCCTGAACGTGCGGCCGAGCGGATCCTGGTTCGGCCAGTGACGGTGGACGAACGACTCGCTCACCACCGCCACGAATGGAGCCTGGCGCGTGTCGGTCCCGGCCAGGTCGCGGCCGCTGCGGAGCGGAATGCCGAGCGTGGAGAAGTATTGCGACGTGGCGAAGCGCATGCCGACGGCGTTCTCTCCAAAGTCCGCCGGCGGCTCGCCGGCGACGGTGGCGCTCCAGATTCCACCTCGCATCGACATCGGCAGGCCGGTCACGTACGCGGCGCTCATCACACCCGGCAGCGCGCGCACCTGCTCGAGCACGCGGTCGTAGAACTGCACGCGGCGCCGGGTGACGCCGTAGAGGTTCACGGGCAGCGGCGTGCGCACGGCGAGCACCTGGGCGCTCGCGAACCCCGGATCGAGCGACTGGAGCCGGAGCAGCGTGCGGATCAACAGGCCGGAGGCGACGAGCAGCACCACCGAGGCCGCGACTTCGACGACGATGAGCGCGGCGCGGATGCGGTGCGTGCGTGCGCGCGTCGATCGGCCGCCCGAGCCCAGCGCGTCGCGCGGGCTCGCGCTCGAGGCGGCGAGCGCGGGCCCGAGCCCGAACGCCAGCCCGGTCACGAGGACGAGCAGCGTGGCGAAGCCGAGCACGCGCAGGTCCAGCGTCGCGCGGCCCGCGAGCGGCAACCCATCGGGCACGAGGCGGGAGAGGAGCGGCAGCCCCGCGGCGGCGGCGCCAACGCCGACGACGCCGCCCACGATCGCGAGCCCCAGGCTCTCGGTGACGAGCTGGCGGACGAGCCGGTCGCGGCCGGCGCCGAGGGCCGCGCGCACGGCGAGCTCCTGGCCGCGGTAGAGGCCGCGGGCGAGGAACAGGCTCGCGAGGTTCGCGCACGCCAGCACGAGGATGCAGAGCGCGGCGCCGCAGAGCGCCAGCACGAGCAGCTTCGAGCCGCGTCCCACTTCCTCGCGGATCGCCACGACGCTCGCGCGCAGGTCCTTGTTCGTCTGCGGGTACTGACGTTCGAGTTGCGCGCTCACGCGCCCCATGTCCGCCCGGGCGCGGGCGATCGAGACCCCGGGGCGGAGCCGCGCGACGACCTCGAGGTAAGTGTCGTCGCGGTCTTCGAAGTTCTCCGGCTTGAGCGCGAGCGGCGCCCAGGCTTCGATCGCCGCATGCGGGTAGCGGAACGACGGCGGCATCACGCCGAGCACGGTGTGCGGCTCGCCGTTCAGCCGCACGACGCGCCCGATCACGGCCGGATCAGCGCCGAACTGCGAGCGCCACAGCGCGTCGCTCAGGACGATCGACAGCTCGTCCACGGCCGCCGCGGAGAACGTGCGCCCGAGCACCGGCTGCACACCGAGCACGCCGAACAGCTCCGGCGTCGCCCGCGCCATCTGCACCTCGCGTGGCTCGCCCATGCCCACGAGATTCCCGGGGCGGATCGTGGTCGCGGCCATCCCCGAGAACGAGGACGACAGCGTCCCCCAGTCACGCATGTTCGCGGGGGAGCACTCGTTCCGGCTGTACGCCGGCGTGTACTGCCAGAGCTTGACGAGCTCTGCAGGCCTGGAGAACGGAAGCGGGCGCACGAGCACGAAGTCGGCGAGCGAGAACACCGCGGTATTCGCACCCACGCCGAGCGCCGCGACGAGCACCACCGTGATCGCGAAGCCGGGCGTGCGGCGGAGCGCGCGCACGGCGAAGCGCACGTCCTGGCGCAGGATCTCCGCGTGCACGGCGAGCGCGTTCGGGAGCACGTCCGCGATTGCCGCGAATGCGTTCGCGATTCCCGCCAGCGGCCCCGACCGCAACGCCGCGCGCTCGGCGAACACGCGGCACAGTTCGTCGCCGTACTCGGCGCGGTAACCGCTGGGGTAGAGGTGCAGGAGTGTGCGATAGAAGCGGCTCATGCCGGCTCCGGTCCGGGCTTCAACCCGCGCGCGCGGGCGAGGCGCACGAGCGTCGACAACCGCCGCATCTCGGCCCGAGCCACCGCGGTGCCGAACGGGGTCAGCCGGTAGTAGCGCCGCCGCTCGTCGTCCGCGATCGCGCGCCGGCGCGCGACCTCGCTGATCAATCCCTGCTCGACCATGCGCGCGATCGAGCGGTAGAGCGTGCCGGCGCTCATCCGCAGCTCGCCGCCCGTACGTGCCTCGACATCCTGCAGGATCGCGTAGCCGTGTCGCTCCTCGTCCGCGAGCGCGAGCAGGATGTGGAACGTGGCCGGTGGGAGCGGCAGCAGGGTCTCGGGATGCTCGCGGTCGGTGGTCATGGCGGCGCACTATAGCCACACTGGCTATATGCGTCCAGTATAGAGTGACGAATGGGGACCTCGGGCGTAAGCTCGCGGCCCACAAAGGCCTGCGGCGGGCCCGCCTCCTCGCGGCACCCGCCCCGCCCAACCGGAGGTCGTGCCCCATGCGCACCCGTCCCGCCCCGCGCGCCGCGCTGTTTCTCGCGCTGTTCGTGCTCTCCACCGCCACCGCCGGCGCCGACGAGGGCATGTGGACGTTCGACAACCTGCCGCTCGAGCGGCTGCAGAAGGAGTACGGCTTCACGCCCACGCACGAGTGGCTGGACCACGTCGAGCATGCGTGCGTGAACTTCGGCGGTGGCTCGGGAGCGTTCGTGTCCGCGGAAGGCCTGGTGATCACGAACCACCACGTGGCGTTGAATCAGCTGCAGAAGATGTCGACGGCCGCGCACGACTACCAGCACGACGGCTTCTACGCGAAGACGCGTGCCGAGGAGAAGCCGTGCCCGGACCTCGAGCTCAAGGTCCTGTGGTCCACGGAGAACGTCACCGCGGCCGTGAACGCTGCGATCGACCCCAAGGCGACCGCAGCGGCGCAGGGTGCGCAGCGGAAGGCGGCACTGGCGAAGCTCGAGCAGGAGGCCGCGAAGAAGTCGGGCCTGAAGACCGAGGCCGTGGAGCTCTACCAGGGCGGCGAGTGCTGGCTCTACGGCTACAAGACGTACAAGGACGTGCGGCTCGTGTGCGCGCCCGAGGAGCAGATCGCGTTCTTTGGCGGCGACCCCGACAACTTCACGTTCCCGCGCTACAACCTCGACTACGCGTTCTTCCGCGTCTACGACAACGGCCAGCCGCTCCGCCCGCAGCACTGGATCACGTGGAGCCCGGACGGCTGTAAAGAGAACGACCTCGTGTTCGTGGCCGGGCACCCCGGGCGGACGAATCGCCGGCGCACGATCGCTCAGTACGAGTACGAGCGCGACCTCGAGCGGCCGCTCCGCATCCGGCTCCAGGAGGCGCGCGTGGCCGCGCTGCGCGCGTACGCGGCCGCGGGCCCCGAGGCCGCGCGCCAGGCGAGCAGCGGGCTGCGCGGGCTCGAGAACAACCTGAAGCGCGAGCGCGGCTTCCTCGAGCTGCTCCGCGATCCCGCGTTCCTCGCCGAGAAGCGTGCGGCCGAGCAGAAGCTCCACGCCCGCGTCACCGCCGACGCCAGGCTCGCCGCGAGCACCGGCAGCGCCTGGGACCGGATCGCCGCCGCCGCGAAGGTGGAGCGCACGCGCGGCCGGGCGCGGCTCTACCATGACATCACGCGCGTGTCGCGGCTGCTGGACCTGGGGAACGGTCTCGTTCGCATGACCGCCGAGGTGGAGAAGCCGAACGAGCAGCGCTTCAAGGAGTATCGCGAAGCGAACCTGCCGTCGCAGCGCTTCCAGCTCCTGTCGCCGGCGCCGATCTACCCGGCGATGGAGGAGGCGGTGATCGCGGCGCGCCTCCAGCTCTGCCTCGACTCGCTCGGGGCTGCGGACCCCTGGGTGAAGGCCGCGCTCGACGGCAAGAGCCCGAAGGACGTGGCGCACGAGCTCGCGGCCAGCACGCTTGGCGACGTGCCCGGTCGCAAGGCGCTGCTCGAGGGCGGCCGCACGGCCATCGAGGCCTCGACCGACCCGGTGATCAGGTTCGCGCGCCGCACCGACGCGGCGTACCGCGAGGAGCGGAAGTGGTACGAGGACAACGTCGAGAGCGTGGAGACGCTCGAGGGTGCCAAGATCGCGAAGGCCGTGTTCACGCTCGACGGCCGCAACACGTACCCCGATGCCACGGGCACGTTGCGGCTCTCGTACGGCAAGACGACCGGCTACCAGGAAATGGGCACGCGCGTGCCGTGGCAGACGCGGTTCTACGGGCTCTACGATCGTGCGCAGTCGTTCGGCCTCCAGACCCCGTACGATCTCCCCGAGCGCATCCGCGGCGTCGAGAAGTCGTTCGACCTGACGACGCCGTTCAACTTCGCGAGCACGAACGACATCATCGGCGGCAGCTCGGGCAGCCCGGTGCTCGATCGCGACGGCCGCTACGTGGGGCTGGTCTTCGACGGCAACATTCAGAGCTTCGCCTGGGAGTTCGGCTACACCGACAAGCAGGCCCGCTGTGTCTCAGTCGACTCGCGCGCCATCATCGAATCGCTCCGCCACATCTATGGCATGACCGCGCTGGCCGACGAGATCATCGCGACGCCGAAGTGAACGGGAACAGCTGAGCCCTCAAGGCAACCGCGCGACCCAGCCCTCGGCC
>DATNFC010000336.1:0-18100 GCA_035606545.1 Candidatus Methylomirabilota bacterium | reverse complement strand
CCAGGTTCAGGAGCGCGCGCGCGGTGTCCTGCTTGGTCGAGATCGTGATGTCACCCGGGCCCTGCGCCTTGCTGAGTACGTTCGCGAGGTTCTTGGTCTGGTGCACCCAGTCCACCGCGATGCCCACCTGAAGCCGCTTGTCGACCATCGGGCCCGCGCGCAGACCGACGATGAACGGGTTCGTGTTGTTCGCGCTCGCGTCGAAATAGCCACCGTGGAGCTGGCTCACGATCGGGCGGTCGTTCGGCGGGTTGTCGTACGGCTGCTGCTGCTGCTGGGCCGGCTGGTAGCGCACGGCGGAGAGCTCGACGTTCGCCGGCGCGGGCGCGCCCGTCAGGGCCAGGGCCGCCGGGTCCGGCACGGCGGCCAGGTCGATCGCCTGGAACGCGTAGGCGCGGCCCAAGCGGTCGATATCGAACCGGGCCAGCGCGAGCGACGACGGCGGGAGCGTGGTCCCCGCAAGCGCGGAGGTGCCAACGAGCAACGCGACGGCGCCGAGCACGGCGCCGCGGATACGGGGAAGCATGTCGGTCTCCAAATCGTGGCGCCGTGATTCCCGGCCGGGTCCGTCACGGGCCGTGGGGCGGGAGAGCCCCGAGTCGAGGCGCATCGTGCACCGAGGCTCCGTGTACGCCGTCACGGAGCAGAGGGGCTATTACAGTAGACCATGCATCCAGACGCCGCTAGGGCCCTGAGAGTTCCATCTGAAATCCACCCGGTACCACTTCTGGGGTCGAGCGCCGGAGCCGCTCAGAACCCCCACGCCACGCCGAAACGCAGGCCCTTGCCCTCGCCGTTCACGGTTTCGTGAATTGTCTGGCCCGTGTTCGCGTCCTCCCGGTCGCGCGCCAGGCTCGCGTCGTTGTAGAACGCCTCGCCGGTCAGACGTGCGCTGCCGCCGAGCGGGAGCGATCCGCCCACCCACGTCTGCCAGCCCCAGCCGCCGAACGTGCCGTCGAACGACTGCCCGGTCGTGAAGTCCTCGCCGGAGAGCAGCAGCACCTGGTAGCCCGCCGCGCCGCCGACGTAGGGCTTGAGCCCGAGCAGGTTGAAGATGTGGAGCTGCGCGAACGCCATGATCGGGAAACTGTTCACGGTGGCGCGCGCCAACTCCTGCGTCTGCGTGATCGGCACACCGCCGGGCCCGATGCCGGTGGTGATCGGCTGCGAGATCGTCTCGGTGCGGTACATCCAGTCGGCGGCGACGCCGATCTGGAGCGCATCGGCGATCACCGGACCGCCGCGCACGCCGAGATCGAACCGCGTCCCGAGCCCGCCTTCGGGCACGAAGTAGCCGATGTTCACCTGGCTCACGCTGCGGACGTCGGACGACTTGGAATGGCTCGGCGCCGGAGACGAGGTCTCAGTCGTCGAGCCGGGCCGCGGCCGGTAGGTGACCAGCGAGGTCTCGACGACCGGCGCCGGGATCTCGCCCAGGAACGTGAGCCCGGTCTGGAGTGGCACGCCGGGCTCGCCCACTTGGCGTTCCCCAGCGGGCGAAGCCAGTGTGAATGTCGCACCCTCGAGCGCGATGCGGGGCAGGGCGAGGGCCGAAGGCGTGAGCGTGGTGGTCGTGGTGCCGCTGGGGCAGCCGCCGAAGGCAGGTCGCGGCCCGGCGGACGCCAGGAACAATAGTGCCGCGACGGCGGCGCTGGTGAAGCGTGCGGTGTTGGGCATGGTGTCTCCGTGTCGGCACCCCGCTCTGGCCGAGGCGCCGGGGTCCTGCGCGTGGGGGATCTCTCTTACCCACGCATGGCACGCTCCGTGCCGGGACCGGGCGCGCACGCAACGCGCGGCGGGAAGCGCTCGTAACGCTAGTCCACGCCACCTCGCGCCGCGAAGTGAATCCTTGTGCAAGTGGCCATTTGGACCCGCTGTGTTGCGGCCCCGCCGCACATCCCGGTAGCGTCCGCCGCTCCTATTCCGCAGCGCCGCAAGGAGTCGCCCATGCCCCCCCAACGCCCGCGTCAGCGCATGTTCCCGAGGCGCCCGGGCCTCACCCTGGTCGCGTGGGCTGCGCCGGTGGCACTCCTGGCCGCGCTCGTCCCTGCCCCCGCGGGCCACGCCGCGCCGGGCGACGGGCCGACGCTCGCCAAGGAGGACACCATGCACACGGACGTCTCCACCGTCCTGGTGCGGGCGCCGCGCGTGACGCTGGAGGAGATCCTCGACCGCGTCGCCCGCGGCGAGGCGCGCCGCGACTCGCTGCTCCGCGACCAGTCGTTCACGGCCACGCTGCGGGTGATGCGCGACGCCGAGGGCAAGAAGGGCCCGATCCTGTTCGCCGAGACCGTGTCCAGGGTCTACAAGAAGAAGCCGGACATGGTGCGCACGATCGAGCTGCGCCACTACGAGGAGCGCCCCGAGAAGGACGGGGACCACGACGACATGGACGCGGACTTCTCGCCGAGCATGGGCGAGGAGATCGTGAACTTCGCGTTCCGTCCCGAGAACCGGAAGAACTTCCGGTTCTCGATCGAGGACAGAAAGCTCCTCGGCGACCACCTGATCTACACGCTCGCGTTCGCGCCGCGCTCGGCGCTCGCGGTGTTCGAGCCCTCGGGCCGCGTCTGGGTGGACACGAAGGAATTCGTGATCGTGCGCCAGGAGATCGAGTTCCGGCAGTCACCGGTGCCGCTGTTCCTGAAGAACATCAAGCACATGGTGGTGGAGCGCGACCGCGCCGGGGATTTCTGGGTGCTGTCGCGCGTGCTGGTGCGCATGGAGCTGACGATCCCGATCCCGAAG
The DNA here is from genome assembly GCA_035606545.1 of Candidatus Methylomirabilota bacterium. Classification (GTDB taxonomy): domain Bacteria; phylum Eisenbacteria; class RBG-16-71-46; order RBG-16-71-46; family RBG-16-71-46; genus JAIOPA01. Next base: position 15,352 of record DATNFC010000336.1, on the reverse strand, counting down.
TTCGGTCGCGCATTCGACTTCGCGATGGCGATGAGCGACTACACGTTGAACTCCGACCTGCCGGACAGCCTGTTCGCGAACAGCCACGGCAAGGGCGGCAAGTCGAAGGTGCGCGTGGGCGGCGGGCGGAAGCGCTCGTGAGCGCACGTCGACTCGCGTTCCTCGGAGGGGTGGCGGGCGTGCTGCTCGGCGCGGAGATCACGCGCGGGGCACCCATTCATCAGGCCGCGGGCCGAGGCGGCCCCGTGGCCGCGGACACGACCGCGCCGGCTCCCGCGCCCGGCGACAGCCTGCTCCACGACTACGTGCGCCAGATGCGCGACTCCACCGACAAGTGGTTCGGCAGCACCGCCGCGCCGGTGGACACGGCCGGGCTCGACTCCGCGCTCGCCGCCGGGCTGCTGCGCTCGCCGAACGCGCGCGGTCCCCACGGTCAGCGCAAGCTGAGCTTCGACTGGGGCCCCGCGCTCGGGTTCAACCGCGCCGACGGCTGGCAACTCGGGGCCAGCGCCTCGCTCGGCACGCGCTGGCTGTCGCGGCTCTCCGGGCGCATGCAGTACACGACCGGCACGCACGACCTCCTCGGCGAGGGCGGCTGGGCGCACTCGTGGCGCATCGACCCGTTGAGCGCGCGGCTGGGCTTGAGGCTCGCCGCCGGCCGCTACACGACCGCGTTCGACCGCGACTACTACGAGCCGATCCTCACCTCGCTCAACGCGCTGTTCGCCGGCGAGGACCGCCACCAGTACCTGCGGCGCGACGGCTTCATCGGCACGCTGAGATTGGGTGCCGAGGAGGGCTTCGTGATCACGTCGTGGCGAGACCAGCTCGAATCCTCGCTCCCCTACACCACCGGCTGGTTCCTGTTCGGGCACGGGCCGGAGCTGCCGTTCAACGACGAGGCGACGTTCGGCCGCGTCCGCGAGCTGACGCTGGGCGCCGAGGCGACGGTCCCGGGCACTCGCTTTCGCGTGAACGCCATGCACTGGACGACCGATCCGCGCCTGGGCAGCGACATGCTCTACCGGCGCACGCGCCTCACCGCCGGCGGCGACGTGTCGCTCGGCCGGCACCTGTCGTTGGTGCCGCAGGCCACGTACGGCCTGCTCCGGGGCGAGACACCGCCGCAGGACGCGTTCTTCCTCGGCGGCGTCGCGAACCTGCGCACGCTCAAGCGCAACGAGCTGGCCGGCGCCGGGCGTGCATACGGACGCCTCGACCTGATCGTGGTCGACGAGATCGGGCGGCCGCTCCACCTGCCCATCCCCGCGCAGCTCCCGCTCCAGATCGGAGTGTTCGCAGGCTCGGGCGCGGTGTGGGGACGCGATCCGGTGAGCGGCGACGCGGTACCGACGTCGCGCTCGTGGCCGCACGCGGACGAGTTCCTCTCCGAGGTCGGCGCTGGCCTGATGCTGCGCCTGGGCATCCCGAGCCCGCTCACCTCGTTCCGTTTCGAGGTCGCGTTCCCGATCGGCGCCGACCGGCGTGGGGCGGCGTACGCGCTGGCGCTCCAGGAACCGCTCAACCTGCTGCCGGCGCGCTGAGCGCGCCCGGGCCTAGTGCTTGACCGTCTCGCTCGGCTCGGCGTCGGGCTTGCCTTCGAGCGCACGCTTCGCGCGGTCGACCTTGAGCTTCAACCGTCCGCGCAACGCCGGCGGCATCTCGACGGGCCTCAGCCGGTAGGCCTCGTTCGTCGCCTGCTTGAGCGAGCCGGCGTGCACGCCCACGCGCATGGTGCCGAACGTGAGCTGCAGGTCGGCGTCGTCGGCCAGCTTCAGCGAGTCGCCGGTCTTGAGCAGGCCTTTCGCGTCGTACCAGCGCGGCGGCAGCAGCGTGTGCGGGTAGACCCACGTGTAATCCACAGCCCACGTGCTGTCCTTGTCCATCACCTGCGCGCACCGGGCGCCGTTGTCGAGCACGAACACGATGCTGTCGAGCTTCGCGCGCTGGTCGAGGCCGACCCAGTAGTCCGCGTGCAGCATGAACGGCTGGAACTTCTGCGCGGAGCCGGGCGGGGCGATGAAGTCCTCGAGCCGCGGCTGCTTGCCCGGCGCCCCCGGCGCTGCGCTGGGTGCGGCCGGCGGCGGCGGCTTCGAAGTCGACGCGGGCTTGGAGGTGGCGGCCGCGAATGCGTGGGGCGCGAGGCAGGCCAGCGTCACGAACAGCAGCGCGGCGGATCGACGTGGGGTCATGGGAGCCTTCCCGGGTCCGAAGACGAGGGGGATGGCCCATCATCGTAGCGCGAGGGCGCGCGTGCGCGCCACGGGGCGAGTCACCGGGGCAGCGCCACGTCCAGCGGGCAGGCGATTCGCGTTGCGTACCGCACGAAGCGGCCAGCCACGGGATCGTGGCTGGCCGCCGCTGCGAGGCGTGCCGCTAGCGATAGAGCCGCTTGAGCCTGCCCCAGGTGTCGCGCTTCACGTCCGTCGGCGGCTCGGTCTTCTCCGACGGCACGAACAGGTACTCGATCGGGACCTGGTGCACGAACTCCTGCCGGTTCACGAACTGGTCGCGGACGAATGGAACGAAGTTCCCCGACGTCGGCGTGATCGGATAGACCGCGAAGTGCGTGACCGTGTCCACGACGGGGAACGTGACGCCCGCGTGCTGCTTCGCGCACGGCGCGCACAGGAACTCCAGCGCCTGCGGTTGCTGGAAGTCGACGCGCCACTCGTCGCGCATGTCGTAGCCCTGGGTCGGTGCGGGGAATCCGGTCGCCCGGTAGCAAAGGTAGTGATTCGCCTGCGGGAGCGGCGGCGTCGTCACGTTCTTGAGCGCCGGCGCGAGCAGGAATTCGAGGTTCAGCACCTGCACGCGCGAGCTGCCGAACTGGTTCGTGACGATCACCGTCTTGTTGACGGGCAGCTTGTCCAGCACGTTCCACCACGTGTAGTGGAGGAGCGAGTCGGGAACCGGCGAATTGTTCTTGAACACCCAATTCAAGAGCCGCTCGCGGCGATCCACCGTGAGCGCTACGCCGCCCCGGAAGAACTGGTCTCTCGCGAGGATCGTCGTGGGCGGCACGATCGGGAGCGAGTCCTCCATCTGGTAGGTCCAGTAGTGCGTCGGGTCGAACGGGAACCCGGGTGTCTGGGCCTGAACGCTCGCGGCCATGCACAGGACGGAGAGGCCGGCGAGCAGGGTGCGGAACGGTGTGGCCACTTGCCTCATGGGTCACCTCACGAAATGGGAGGGACGGATCCGCGGCCGGTGCGGAGCGTCGGCTTGCCAGAACCCCGGGGCAAGGTGTTTGTCTGTCCGCACGGTGAACAAGCCGGCGCTGCGCTACAGGAAACACCTGAGCCGCGCACTCACGCTTGCGGCTCGACCTCCACCAGCTCGATCCGACGCCACGCTCCCGAGCGGAATCGCCACAGGAACGCGCACGCGAGCACCGCGATATAGAAGATGGTCACGCCGATCGCGGCCAGGGCCCCGCCGTGGCGCAGCGACACCGCCCACCACGCCACCGGCACGAACACCGTCCATGCGGTGAGCAGCCGTGCCCACATGCACCACGTGGTGTCGCCGGCGGCGCGCAGCGCCTCGCCGATCGTGAGCCCGAGTGCATCGAACAGCTGCCAGGCGGCGGAGAGCGCCAGCATCGACGCACCCACCGTGATCAGCTCGACGGATCCCGCCTCGGAAGCGAACGCGCGCATGATGAGTTTCGGGATCAGGAAGTACGCGAGCCCGACGCTGCACTGCCAGGCGAGCGCCACGCGCGCGGCCAACCCGAGCAGGCGCGGCACGTCGTCCTTCTCGCCGCGGCCGATCGCCTGGCCCACGAGCACCGCGCCCGCCGACGCGAGGCCGAACGCGGGCATGAACGAGATGGAGTTGATCTGAAGAATGGCGTTCATCGCCGCCAGCACCGTCGTCCCGAGGCGTGAGACCACGGCGTTCAGGAACAGCGTGAACGCGGCGATCTCCATGAACCAGTTGAGGCCGTTCGGCACGCCGAAGCGGAGCATGCGCAGGAACTCGGTCATGCGCAGTGCCAGCGGGCCGTCCGCGATCTCGCGCTGCCGTCTCGCGAACGCCAGCGCGATCCAGACGAGGCCGGCCACGGTGGCCAACCCGCTCGCGAGCGCCGCGCCGCGCACGCCCATGGCCGGCGCGCCGAGGTGGCCGAAGATCAGCACCCAGTTGAGCACCACGTTCGACACCATGGTGAGCACGCTTGCCCGCATGTGGACGCGGGTGTTGCCCAGGCCCGCGAACCAGTTGCCGAGTGCTTCCACCGCGATGTAGGGGCCGACCGACCAGAAGCGCCACTCCAGGTAGCCGGTCATGTCGGCGTGCACGCCCGGCGCGAAGTGGAACACGCGCAGCCACGCGCCGAAGAACGGCGTCGCCGCCGCCCCGAGCACGGTGGTGATCGCGGCCAGCACGAGCGCGTACCCGGCATAGCGCCGCGCGGCGGCGAGATCGTTCCGGCCCTGGAGCTGCGCGGCGAAGCTCTGGACGATGAACACGGTGCCCATGGGCAGCACCGCGATCGAGAACAGGTTGATGGCACCCGTCGTCACCGCCGCGAGCGCCTGGTCGCCCAGCCGCGCCGACATGAGCGCGTCGCACAGGCCGACGACGGATTGCGTCGAGCGCGAGAGCACGACGGGCCATGCGAGCGTCAGCAGCTCGCGCAGGCCGGGTCGTGAAGGCCCCCGGGCGTCGCCGGGGGGCGACGTCAAGCGATCCGCTTCCACAGCCGGGCCGCGCACTCGCGCGCCCGCACCGCCACCTCGCGTTCGTCCACGGTCACGAGCATGCCATTGTCCACGACCACGTGCCCGGCCACCATCACGCCGGAGACGCTCGAGCGCAGCAGCCCGGTCGAGAGGTGCTGGAGGAACGTGCGGTTCGAGAACTCGGTCGCGGGCCGGTAGTCGAGCATGATCAGGTCCGCCGGCGCGCCAGGTGCCAACACGCCCAGCTCCTCGCCGAAGTGGTCCGCCGCCCAGCGCGCGCCGTGCACGAACAGCCGGCGGTAGTGCGCCTCCGCCATGCGCGGCGCCGGCACGCCATCGAGGAGCGGTGGGGAGTTCGCTCCATCGTCGCTGCCCCAGGCAAGGTCGGTCTCGCGCATCAATGCCGCCGCTGCACTCGCGCCGCTCGCGCTCAGCGAGTCGCCGCGATCGCGCACCGCGCCCAGCAGCCCGCGCGGTGCGCGCTCGGCGTGCGCCCACAGCGCCGGCATCGCGCCCGCGGGCAGCAGGTCGGCGCGCGTCCACGTCGCAGCGGGCGTCAGGTCGAGCGCGAGGTCGACGTGCAGCGCGTAGCGGCCGCCCGCGGCCTCCATGGCCTCGGCGAGCAGCGTCTCGATGCCGTGGAGCGTGGTGGCCTGCACGCCCAACATGCCGCGCAGCCGGCCGCGGCGGCTGCGCGACAACTCCTTCGCGAAACCGACGCTCTCGTCGATCGCGGCGCGGCGCTCGAGCGGCGTGTCGTCCTCGGCGGCGCCGTAGCACGTGGCCACGCGCACGCCCACCTTGTCCGCGGCACCCATGACCTCGGAAAGCGACAAGTCGAGGCAGGCGCCGGAGCGGTGGAAGTCCACCACGGTGGTGACACCGTGGCGCAGCCCCTCCACGAGCGCCGCGGTCACCGCGTGCGTGACGTCGTCCACGGAGAGTGCGCGGTCGTACGCACGCCAGTCCGCCGGCGTGCGCAGGCCCAGGCCGCGGGCGAGGTGGCGCGCGAGGTGAGCGTGCGTGTTGACGAACCCGGGCATCACCACGCGGTCGCGTGCCGGCCACCACGTGTCGTCCGGGTAGGCGCGCGCGAGATCGCCCGCGCCGGCGATCTGCGCGATGTGCGAGCCGGCGATGCGGATGCCCGCGTCCTCGTACACCTTGGGCTCGGGCCCGCCGGTGACCACGGTGCACGGTGCGATGATCATCGCGACATTCTCATGAGCAGCGCCTGCGCCTCACGTCTCGCATCGGCGGTCACCCGCTCCGGGTCGAGCGTGCTGTGCCGGCCATTCGCGTAGAGCACGCGGCCGTCCACCATCGTGAGGCGCACGTCGTCGGCGCGTGCGGCGTGGGCCAGCGTCGTGTAGGGATCGCGGTCCGCGAACGGCGCATGGTGTGCCTGCGAGACGTCCACGACCGCGATGTCGGCGCGCTTGCCCGGCTCGAGCGAGCCCACCTCCGCGCTCAAGCCCAGCGCGGTCGCGCCGTCGCACGTGGCGAGTGCCACCACGTCGCGCGCGGGCAGCGGGTCGTCGCGGTGCTTGACGCGCGCGAGCCCCGCGGCGAGTCCCATCTCGGCAAACGTGTCGAGCCTGTTGTTGCATGCGGCGCCGTCGGAGCCGAGGCCGCAGCGCACGCCGGTTCGCCGCCACGCGCGCACGTCCGCGACGCCCGAGCCCAGTTTCAGGTTCGAGCCCGGACAGTGGACGAGCGCCGCGTCGGCGGACTTCATGAGTCGCAGTTCATCGTCGTCCAGCCACACGCCGTGCGCGCCGACGAAGCGGGGCGACAGCACGCCGTGCGCGGCGAAGTACGGCGCGGCGTGGCTTCCGACCGCGTCCTTCACCTCGCCGCCCTCGGTGGGCGACTCGGCGAGGTGGGTGTGGACGAGCAGTCCTTCCGCACGCGAGGCCTCGGTGACGTCACGCCACAGCCGCTCGCTGCACGAGAGGATGAAGCGCGGTGCGAGCGACACGCGCACGCGGGAGTGTCTCTGCCGGCGCGCGAGCGCCAGCGCTCCCGCGAGCGCCTGCTCCGCGCCCGCCAGCAGACGCGCCGGCACGCCCTCGCCCTGGTCCATCAACGCCGGACCGGCGAAGCCGCGCAACCCGGTCGCGGCGAGCGTCTCGCACAGCACGTCGGCGTGGTGCACCGTGCCCATGTCGTTCACGCACGTGACGCCGCCGGCGATGAGCTCGCACGCACCCAGCCGCACGGAGGCCGCCATCGAAGCGTCCGTGTGCGCGGCCTCGAGCGGCCAGATCGCCTCGCGCAGCCACGCCAGCAGGTCGCTGTGCTCGGCGAGGCCGCGGAACAGCGTCTGGCAGAGGTGCAGGTGCGCGTGCACGAAGCCGGGGAGCACGAGCGCGCCCCGCGCGTCGAAGCTCTCCGGGGCACGCCCGCCGGGCAGCGCGCGCAACGCCGCGGGAACGGCGTCGCCCAGCGCGGCGATGCGGTCGTCGACGACCAGCAGGTCGCCGCGGAGCACGCGGCGGGCGGCGTCCATGCACACCAATGTCCCGCCGTGGATCAGGAACGGGCCCAGTCGTCCGCCTCCTTGCGTGACGGCTCGTGCGAATACCGCGACCCGCGTGCGGCCGGCCGTGGTGAGAGCGGTGAGATCGGCATCGCGAGCGTCCGTGCCCGCGTGAGGGATGCGTCCCCAAGATGCACCCCGAAACTCGAAGGCGAAAATGGCACCGGCCGCGCGGGCCCGTCAAGCCCGCGCGGCCGGTGGAGAACGAAGTATCAGTGCCCGAGCGTGTACGTCGTCCCGAGCAGGAAGTGATTGCTGCCGATGACGGTGGGTTCCTCGGAGTGTGCGTACACACGCTGCTGGTAGATGCCGTAGACGATCATCGCCGGTGAAACGCGCACGCTGACGCCGGGCGTGAGATAGAGCGCCTGCATCGCGGTGTGCGCCGCTTCGCTCTCTTCCGCCGAGACGTCGCGGCCGTGGTAGCTGAAGTTCACCTGGCCGAGCAGTGTGATCCACGGCTTCGGCGCGTAGCCGCCCGAGATGCCGGCCTGCACCTCGTCACCCACCTCGAAGTCGTCGGTGCCCTTGCCCGTCCACTTCGCGAGCACGCTCGCGGTGACCGGGATCACGCCGCGCCACGGCAGCGGCTGGTTGAGCGACGCGCCGGTGATCCAGTCCGTGGAGCCGGTGCCGGGGCGGATCGAGGGCTCGAGCGAGGACTCGATGCCGTTGTTGTCCACGGTCTCGTCCGGCACGTGCGTCTTGCCCGTGGGCAGCTTCACGCCGCCCTGCAGCTCGAGCGACGCGCCGCCGGGCCGGTTGAGCGCGCGGTACTGGGCGACCACGGACATGTCGCCGAGCCCCTCGAACTTCCACGTGTTCACGAACGCCGGGTTGTAGACCGGCGTGTGCGCGATCATGTGCTGGTGCTCGCGGTCGACGTAGGGCAGGACCGCGATCAGCCGCAGGGAGGGCGTGAGGGTCGCGTGGCCTTCGGCTGTCCACGTCTGCGACCTCGTGGACATCTCGACTTCGCTGTGCTCCGACGGGCTCGTGTCCGCGAGGATGTCGTCGAGCGTGGTCGATGACGTGCCGTTCCAGAGGTCGTCCTGGGTGACGCCCTGGAAGCGCAGGTCGAACGAATAGCGGCCGCGGGTGGCGCCAAACGCATCGCGCACGAACGGGCAGCCCTCGGCTCCGCACGTGGCGCGGGCGGCCGGGGCGAGCAGGGCCATCACGGACAGCGCCGCGAACAGCGAGCGCAGTGCACGCATCGGGGGATCGACCTTTCTCGGATGGGGCAGCGAGGAAACTCCTACGGAAGGACGGAGAAGCGACGGATGAGCGTCTGCCCCGCGACCTGGAGCGTTGCCAGGTAGAGCCCGGGGCGCGCATTCCACGCGCCGGGCGAAAAGTCGATGCCATGCGGTCCGGCGTCCATGTCGGCGTTCGCGAGCAGGGCCACCTGCCGGCCCTGGATGTCGTGCACCGCGAGCCGCACGCGGCCGGCTTCGGCGAGCGTGAACGACATGCGGCCGCCGTTGCGCACGGGATCGGGCGTGACCGGCGCGAACGCCAGCGTCGCCGAGGCTCCGGGCACGCCGGCGGAGACCAGCTCGACCTTCATGCTGTCGAGCGCCGGGCCCCACGACGTGGCGTCCATGCTCGCGAGCTTGAGCGTGGTGGTGGCGGCGGTGGCGGTGAAGTCGAACGTCCGCATGCTCCACGCCATGTCCCAGTGCCAGGAGTCGGTGACGTCGTAGGTCTGGTCTTGAACGGCAGCGCCGGCCGTGACCCGCAGGTGCTTGATCGTGGGCGTGGAGAACGCCTCGCCCGAGAGCCAGTAGGTGAGCCGGTAGATCGTGCCCGGTGCGGTCGCGAACGATTGCTGGATGGCCCCCGGCCCGGTGCTCGAGAGCACGATGCTGCGCGTGCCCGAGAGCGGAACCCAGTAGCCGTCGGTGATGATGCTGATCGCGCCCCCGACCACGGTCCACCCGGTCAGCGCGGTGCCCCCCGGTGCGACGACGAGGATGGGGTTCGCCTGCGGGATGGCCGGGCCCTGCTCGAAGCTGCCGTTCGCGAGCATCTGCGCGTGCGACGCCGGCGCGGCGCACACGCCGGCGACGAGCAGGGCCGCGGTCAGCGGACGGAGGATGGAGCTGCGCATCGGGACAGCCTTCGCAATGGGGAGTACGGCTTCCCGGAAGGGACCGGGAACCTGCGGCGCCACACGAAAGCATAGGCCGCTGTCCGCGCGGCCGTCCATCCGGAGTTCCCTGCTCGTGGCTCAGGACAAGCCCGGGTACGCTGCGCCCATGCCCGTGGGTCTCAAACCGTCCCCATCGCTGGCGCTCGAAGTGTCCCCGGGCGTGGATCCACTCGAGGCGCTTGCCGGCCTGCCGGGCGCGTTCGCGCTCCGCTCGTCTCTGCCCGATGCGGGTTCCAACGAGCGCCGCGCGCGCTGGAGCTTCTTCGGCGCCGAGCCGTTCGCTACGTTTCGTGAGCCCGCGGCCGCCGTGGCCGCCTGGCGCGAGAGCGCCGCAGGCGAGCATGGGCACGACCTCGCACGCGCGCTCGGCGTGCCGTTCACGGGCGGCGCGGTGGGCTACTGGGCGTACGACTACGGCCGCCGGCTCGAACGGCTCCCGATTCACGCGCGCGACGATCTCCACCTGCCGGACCTTGCGCTCGCTCTCTACGACGTCGTGGTCGCACGCGACGGGGACACGGGGCGCACGTTCGTGTTCTCGAGCGGCCTGCCCGCGCCACCCGAATCGCGCGCACACCGGGCGCGCGAGCGACTGGACGCGATGCGCGCGCGGCTCGAGTCACCGGCGCCGGCGCGGGTGCCGATGTCGTCCGGGCCCGCGAGCCTGCGCGCCACGAGCACGTTCACGCGCGAGGGCTACCTGCGCGCGGTGGTGGCGGTGCGCGACGCAATCGCACGTGGCGACATCTTCCAAGCGAATCTCTCCCAGCGCTGGACGCTGCCCATGCCCGGCGCGCACGGACACGTGCTCGCGCTCGACGAGGCGCTCCGCCGTCACACGCCGTCGCCGTTCGCGGCCACGCTGTGCCTCGGTGACCACAGCATTCTGTCCGCGAGCCCGGAGCTGTTCCTCCGTCGGCGCGGCACGCACGTCGAGACGCGTCCGATCAAGGGCACCCGCCCGCGTGGTGCCACACCGGACGCTGACGAGAGGCTTGCAGCAGAGCTGCAAGCCAGTGCCAAGGACCGCGCCGAGAACGTGATGATCGTGGACGTGCTCAGGAACGACCTCGGCCGCGTCTGCGAGACCGGCAGCGTGAGCGTGCCGCAACTGTGTGCGCTCGAGTGCTTCCCGCAGGTCTGGCACCTGACGAGCACGGTCAGCGGACGGCTGAGAGCGGCAGCGGGCCCGTTCGACCTGCTGCACGCCTGCTTCCCCGGCGGCTCGATCACCGGTGCGCCGAAGCTCCGGGCCATGGAGCTTCTGGAGGAACTGGAGCCGGTCCGTCGCCACCTCTACACCGGCGCGATCGGCTGGATCGGCTGGAACGGCGACGCCGACTGGAACATCGCCATCCGCACCGCGACCGCGACGCCCGACGCGATCCACTGGAGCGCAGGCGGCGGGATCACCGGCGACAGTGACCCCGAGGCGGAGTACCACGAGTCGGTGGCGAAAGCGGCGGGCCTGCGGTTGGCACTCGCGAGCGTGTACGGGGAACTCGCGCTGGAGTGAGACCCGCGGGGCGTCGGTGCTACCGTCGCGCGCCATGACGCTCTCGCTTCCCCGCGGCACGCGGCTCCCCGACCGCGCGGTGTGGTTGAACGGCCGCATCGTGCGCGGCGAGTCGGCCGTGGTGTCGGTGTTCGACCGTGGGGCGCGCGACGGCGGCGGGCTGTTCGAGACGCTGCGCGTCTACGCCGGCAAACCGTTCGCGTGGGACCGCCACATGGAGCGGCTGGTGCTCTCGGCCGCCGAGCTGGGCTTCCCCGTGCCCCCTTCCCCCCGCCGGCTGCGCGAGGCGGTGGACGAGGTGCTCGAGGCCTGTGCGCTGACCGATGCCGTGGTGCGGATCACGGTGACGCGTGGCGTGGCGGGCGGCCGGCCGGTCAGGACCGGTGCCTGGGTCGAGGCCGAGCCACTGGGCAGCCGGCTCTGGCCGGGCGCACGCCAGCTCGACCCCGTCGACGGCGGCCCGCTCGGCGGCCGGGCGGTGCTGTCGCTGACGCCGTTCACGCCGGGCTTTCTCGGCCGGCACAAGACCACGAGCCGGCTGGCCTGGGACCTGGCCCGCGAGGAGGCGCGCGCGGCGGGCGCGGACGAGGCGCTGCTGGTCTCGCCCGACGGCGAGGTGATGGAGGGTGCGGCCAGCAACGTGTTCGTGGTGCGCTCGGGCGGCGACCTCTACACGCCGCCGCTCTCGGGCGACATCCTGCCCGGGGTCACGCGCGCCACGGTGCTCGAGCTGTGCGGGCCGCTCGGGATCATCGCCCACGAAGCGCCCATCCCGCTCGAGATGCTGCGCTGGGCCTCCGAAGTGTTCCTGACCAACTCGGTCCAGGAGATCCTGCCGCTGCGCGAGATCGCCGGACGTCGCGTCCCGGAGCGCGAGGTGACGCTGCGGCTGCTGGAGTGCTACCGCTCCTGCGTCGCACGCAGCTGATCCACGCTTCCCGCGCCAACTTTTTTCGCACGCGGTCACAACGAGTTGCTGCATCCACCCCAGCGAAGCGGGATGATTGAGGTGTGTGCACCCACCCGTGCGGAATGCGGGACGCCGGCCGTGCACCGCGCGCGCGAGCCGCCAGATTTGTCATCAACTCGACGCCAGTTTGCCCAATTGCGTGGCACAACAGGTGCATTTCATGTGTAACGGTGGCGACCACGGCCACCCGGAACGGAGACGGCGATGCAGGTCAAAGGCGGCAGACTCGAACTCCTGGTACCGCACATGCTGCGCGGGCAGCTGCTGCGGCCGGGTTTCGTGCGCCTGAGCCTGCGTCTGGGCCTGACGCGGCAGATGCCCGCGTGGGCCAAGCTCCAGTTCACGAGCAATGGCATCACGGCGGCGGATCTCGACTTCGTGCTCGGCCGCATCACCAGCCTGGAGTCGTGGGTGGACGAGTGGGAGAGCCTCGGCCGCAACCACGAACAGGCGGGGCACGACGCGGTCGCGCTGGGCAAGCGCGCCGAAGCCGGCCAGCGTTTCCTGTGGGCATCGGCCTCATACAACTTCGCCCAGTACGTGGTGTTCATGGAGCCGGCGCGAAAGCTGCGGCTGCACGACATGTGCGTGGCCGCCTACACCCTGGCCGGCCCGCTGTGCTCGCCTCCCACGCGACCGTTCACGGTGGAGTTCAGGAAACGGCGCGTGCAGGGCGCGCTGCGGCTGCCGCACGGCGACGGCCCGCACCCGGTCGTGGTCATCTTCAACGGCACGAACGGCGTGAAGGAAGAGTTGCACTGCTGGTCCGACGCCTACCTCGAACGCGGCATCGCCACCGTGTCGCTCGACGGCCCCGGTCTCGGCAAGACCTTTCACCGGCTCTCGAGCGTGGCCGAGCCGCGCCCGCTCGGCGTCGCGATCATGAACCACATCGAGTCCATGCCCGAGCTGGACTCGGACGCGGTCGCCTACATGGGGCTCTCGCTCGGCGGCTACGCTGCGATCCGCATGGCGACGCACGACAAGCGCGTGCGCTGCGTCGCGGCGGTGAGCCCGCCCTACTCGGTCGACGTCTACTGGAACGTGACGCTGTTCTCGATGCGCCGCGAGTTCGCCTCGCTCTACCAGATGAGCATCGAGGAGATGGACAAGCACATCCCGCGCATCACGCTCGCCGACACGCTGCACGAGCTGAAGGTGCCGCTGATGCTGGCCGGCGGCGGCCACGACATGATCACGCCGAGCGACGAGGCGCAGCGCATCTTCACGAACGCGCGCTGCGAGCGGGAGTTGGTCTACTACCCGCGCGGCGCACACGAGTGTTTCAACGTGCTCGCCGACCTGCGGCCGCGCATGACTGGCTGGGTGGTGCGCCAGCTCGCGAAGCACCGCGTCGCAACGCCGCCACGCCCGAAGCGCGCGGGGCCCGATCCGCGCGACGCGATGCTGCTCGCCGCCGAGGCCGTGGATCCCGACTTCGCCGACGACCTCACCGGCGAGGGCCCGCGCATGGAGTGGCACTCGCGGCGCGAGAACCGCTCGATCGCCGCACGCTTCAGCTGGCCGTGGGCCGCGGAGCGCCAGGTGGAAGTGGTGCGCCAGACCGCGGTGGACTGAGGCCTAGTCCCGCTCCGGGTCCTTGATCGGCGTCGAGGCGCGGCTCATGTGCTTGTTGCGGTACATGCGCCGGTCGGCCTCGCTCAGCAGCTCGCTCGCGGATAGCGCGCCGTCCCATTCGACGATGCCGGTGGAGAGCTTGCTCTGGTGCGGGGAGCGCGCGCGGAAGCCGTCGTGGATGCGTTTCCCGAGCCGCTCGGCGCCCTCACGGTCGGCGAGCACGATGAGCACGAACTCGTCGCCGCCGACCCTGTAGCCGCTGTCGGCGCCGTCGCGCGAGTGCTGCCGCGCGGCATGGCCCAGTGCGCGCAGGGTCTCGTCGCCGACGGCATGGCCGAAGCGGTCGTTCACGAGCTTGAGGTCGTCCACGTCCAGGTACAGCAGCGACAGTGGGTGATCCAGACGCCGCGAGCGGAGCATGGTGCGCGCCAGCTCGCGCTCGAGCGCGCGGCGGTTGCCGAGGCCGGTCAGGGGGTCCGAGAGCGTGAGCGCCTCGAGGTCGGCCAGGTGCCGGGCGTTCGTGGCCCGCTCGCGCCGCAGCAGCACGAGGATCCACACGCCGAAGGCCACCGCCACCGCGGAGGCCGCGATCGAGGTCCACATCTCGCGCGGCGACCGCGACAGCGCGCCGCTCGCGAGCAACGGTGAGATCCAGGGAAGCATCGCCAGCAGCACCACGGCGAAGAGCAACGGCGCGGAACGCTGGGGAGGCGGCTCGAGGCGGCTCATTCGGCTCCGGGAGAGAGGGCGACGCTCGGATCCTTCGACGAGGCGCCGCCATCATGCGAGCGACGCGGACCCCGTGCAAAGCCGGATTCGGGGCTGGGTCAGCAGCCGGGCGAGGCGTAGGCTCGGGGGGCGCAGCACCCCGACCTCGGCGGCTCCGTCCGTGTGGACGGGCGCGCCGGGCGCGCCGCGTGGGTGCACGAATCGCGCTCGAGGAGGTTCCCATGCGATCCGCTGCTCGCTGGCTCGCGCTCGCCATGCTGCGTGCGATGCTGCTTGCGGCAACGCTGGCGACGATCACGCCCGTTCGGCCCGCCATCGCCCAGGTCCTGGACCCGATCCAGTACGGCGTGTTCAAGCCGTCCGACCTCACCTACGGCTGCACCGGTCCCTGCGCCTGCCCGCAAGTGAGCACGGGACCGCTCGCGGGCACGTTCACGTTCTACCGCACCGGCGTGGATCCGCTCTACACGCACTACGCGCTCCTGAACATCGTCTGGCGCTATCCAGTGCCGGGCACGGGGAAGACGGCGATCATCACCGGGCACGGCACGTACGACATCGGCGGCGAGTTCGCGCTCACGCAGCGCATGCAGCTCGACGTGACCACGGACGGCGTGCTCCAGCAGCATTTCGACAGCGGGCTGGTGCCCGTGCGCGCCCCCTTCCCCTCCATCGAGATCGACGTGCACGCGCCCATGAACGTGTGCGTCGACTCGATCCTCCACGTCATCGCCGGGCCGCAGGGCACCGAGTCGGTGCCGCCGAGCGGGCCCGCGATGCGGCTCACGGCGTCGCCGAACCCGACGCGGGCCGGCGCCGACGTGGTGCTGACGCTGCCCACGGCCGAAGCGGGCGAGGTCATGGTGCTGAACGTGGCCGGCCAGAGCGTCGCGCGGCTCGCGCACGGCATGTTTCCCGCAGGCGAGAGCCACTGGCACTGGGACGGCCGCACCGCGAGCGGCACCGACGCCGGCGCCGGCGTGTTCTGGGTGCGCGCGCTGATCGGTGCGCAGACGGTGACGCAGGGGTTCGTTCGGTTCAGGTAGACGCAACGGCAGCGGGCGAGCGGCCGCGATTCCCCCCGGCCTGAGACTGCGCGCGCGCACGAAACCTGCTAATTTCGCTGCGGCTTTCGCGACCTCTGCCGCTCCGGCTCCACCCTCAGGGAGTG
>DATNFC010000335.1:0-8334 GCA_035606545.1 Candidatus Methylomirabilota bacterium | reverse complement strand
CGGCACGACGGCTTCCCCACCGGCGCACACCCCGACCTCGCGCGCCGTGGTCCTCGTCGAGCTGTTCACGTCCGAAGGCTGTTCGAGCTGCCCGCCGGCCGACGCGTTGCTGGCGCTACTCGCGGGGCGGCGCGACGTGCTCGCGCTGTCGTTCCACGTCACGTACTGGGACCGCCTCGGCTGGCGCGATCCGCTCTCGGCCGAGACGTTCACGCGCCGGCAGGGCGCCTACGCGCACGAATTCCAGCTCGAGAGCCTGTACACGCCGCAGATGGTGGTCGACGGTCGCCGGCAATTCGTCGGCTCCAACCGCACGGCCGCCGCGGACGCGATACGCGATGCGCTCTCGCGACCCCAGGGCGCGGAACTCTCGGTGAGCACCCGCGCCGCCGGGACGTCGATCGACGCCACGGTGCACGTCCACGGCGCCCCACCCGACGCGGTGCTGTTCGTCGTGTGGACCGATGCCGAGCGCACGTCCGCGCCGGATCGCGGCGAGAACGGCGGCGCTCACCTGCGCCACGTCGGCGTCGTGCGCGCGCTCGAGCGCGTCGAGCTGCACGGCGGACGCTACGACGGTGTCGTCCACCTCGCGCGCCCCGAGGCCGTCGCGGGCTCGGTCGTGGCCTGGGTACAGCGCGCGGGAGGCACCCGGGCAGAGCCCGGGTCCGGCGACGTGCTCTGCGCCCGGCGCGCCGAGGTGCCGTCGCGCTGAGCCTGCCTCCCGCGTGGACGCAGCGCGGCCGTCGCGCGTAGAGTCACGCCGCTCGTAAGGCCCGTCCCCTTCCGAGGTGTGCATGCATCGCTTCCCCACGCCGGACCAGGTCACCGACCCGGCCGCGATCGCCGCATGGCTGGGCCCGGTTCGCGCTGTCGAGCGCGAGCCGCTCACGACCGCGGGCTTCTCCGGCGCGCGCTTCGAGCGCCTGGTCGTCACCCTCGCCTCGGGCGAGCAGCGCCGGTACGTGGCCAAGCGCTTCCGCCCCCGCGAGGACTGGACCGCGGTGCGAAGCGGCGACATCGACGGGCGGGCGTCGGCCATGCTCTCCGAGCCTCGCCTCGCGGGCATCTGGGACGCGTTCGCGTGCCCATACGTGGGCTTCGCCTGCGACGGCGGCGAGGTGGCGCTGCTCATGGTGGACCTGACACCGCACCTGTTCCCGGACGTTCGCGAGCCATTGCGCGAGCAGGAAGAAGCGCGCGTGTTGGGCGCGCTCGCCTCGCTGCACGCTCGCTTCTGGGAGTCACCCGCGCTCGAGCTGGCGTGGCTCGCGCGCGCGGAGCACCACGCGGGACTCCTCGATGCCCGCTGCGCCGCCGATCCCGTATGCAGCGCGGTGTTCACCGACACGCTGCGCGAGATGGGCACGCGTGGCTGGGCGGCGGCGTTGCGCCTGCTGCCGCGCTCGCTCGATGGGCTCATCCGCTCGCCGGTGCACGAGCTGTCGTGGCTGTGGCGCGAGCTTCCGCGCACACTCGTCCACGGGGACGCGAAGGTCGCGAACTTCGCGCTGCTTCCCGACGGGCGAGTGGCGGCCTTCGACTGGGCGCTCCTCGGCGCGGGGCCGGCGACGCTCGACATCGGCTGGTACGTGGCGATCAACGCCAGCCGGCTCACCGGCACCAAGGAGGAGACGCTGCGGCGTTACCGGGCGCTGCTCGAAGCCGCCCGCGGCGTCGCGCTCGACGAAGCGTGCTGGGACCGCCTCGTGCGGGCGGGGATCGTCATCGCGGCGCGGATGCTGCTGTGGTCGAAGGCGCTGGCCGTCGAAGCCGGCCGCACCGGCGCGCAGGCGGAATGGACGTGGTGGGTGGAGCGGCTCGAGGCGGTGAGCGCGGGAGCGCGGTGACCCGCGCGGCCTGGAAAGAGCACCGCCCGCCGGAGGTCCCCGAGTCGAAGGGACATACCGGCGGGCGGCGGAACCGCGATCGGACCTAGCCCTTCGCCTTCGGCGCCGGCTTCGGGGCCTTCGCCTTCGACACCGATACGGCGTGACCCACGGTGTACGTCACCACGACGACGTTCCCCACCTGCACCTTGTCCAGGTTCGCCTTGTTCTCGGCCGTCACCGAGAACGGCTCGCCGTCCATGGGCTGGAGCGTCACCGTGCCCTTCGTCTTGTCGATCTCCTTGATCGTCGCCTTGGCCGTCATGCGCTCGGTGATGCTGGCGGCCGGCATCTCGCCCGCCTTGGCCTGCGACGTCATCGTCTCGCTGGTCGCTTCGAGCTCACCCGCGCCCTCGACGTGGATCGTCACCGTCTCGGTGTACGTGGTCTGCACCTCGTCGCCCACCTTGAGCTGCGCGAAGTTCTTCACTTCGGGGCCGCAGTGGATCGAGAGCGTGTCGCCGTTCGCCTTCTTGAGCGTGACCATCCGCGAGGCCTTGTCGACGGCGGCGATCGTGAACTTCTTCGTCTCCTTGGCCATGGCGCTGAACGCCGGCTTGGCGGCGGCCGCACCCTCCTGGGCCCGCGCCAAGAGCGGAACGGCGAGCACCAGCATCGCGGCCAGCAACGTGGATCTACGCATGGGATCCCTCCGGGTCCGTGAGGTGGGGTCGGGGCATGTCTAGATAAAGGGCAGGCTACAGGCGAGTGCGCGCGGGCGCCAATGATTCCACGGAGGAGGCATCGGGTATCTCCCGGTCGCCGACGCATTTGCTGCGCGTTGCGGCGTCACGACCGGGTGAAGTTCTCCGCGGCCGCGTTGGCCGCCCCACGGCGAGCGACTAGGCTCGGGACGAGGCTCACGCATCGCGCTTCTCTCGGCCGCCATGGACGTTGACGCTGCCGAAGGAGTCCCATGCGTCTCTCCCTCCGCTTCGTGCTGCCGCTGCTGCTCGCGCTCGGGCTGCTCGGGTACGCCATGGTGCCGCTCGTCGACCGCATGATCCTCGGTTGGTTCATGCGCGACCTGGACATGCGCGCGACGCTGGTGGCGAACACCGCGCGCGAGCGCGTCCGCGACCTGGTCCTGGCCCACGAGCGCGACCGGCTGCTCCAGTACCTGTCCGGCCTCACCGAGGACGAGCGCGTGTTCGCGGTGGGATTCTGTCCGGCGGACGGCTCGGCGGCGGTATTCACGGCGAGCATGCCGAACGACCTGGTTTGCGCCCAGCACCAGCCGGGGGCGCCCCCACCGTCGCGGATGGTGTCGAGCCCGAGTGGGCCGCTCATGGTCTCGGTACGCCCGCTTGCGGACAATGGCGTGGCACTCGGCGAGTTGGTGCTCGTGCACGACCTGAGCTTCATCGCGCGACGAAGCGCCGAGACGCGCAAGTACATCTTCTACCTGTTCGTAGGACTGGGCTTCACGATCGCGCTCATCACCGTGATCATCGCGCAGCTGTCGTGGCGCGGGTGGGTGCACGGGTTGCGCGCGGTGCTGCGCGGCGAGGGCCTGTTGCGGCCCGCGGGCACGCTCGACACGCCGGAGCTGCGCCCGATCGCCCGCGACGTACGGGCGCTGATCCACGAGCTGGAGACCGTGCGTCGCGCCCACGACGAGGACCAGTCGGGGTGGGCACCCGAGACGCTGCGGGCCTTGCTGCACGACGACCTGCGCGGCCAGGAGGTGATCGTGGTCTCGAACCGCGAGCCGTACATCCATGTGCGGGAGAACGATCGCATCAGCGTTTCGCGCCCGGCGAGCGGGGTCGTCACCGCGCTCGAGCCGGTGATGCGCGCGTGCTCCGGCACGTGGATCGCGCACGGCAGCGGCTCCGCCGATCGCGAGATGGTCGACCGGCACGGCCGGCTGGACGTGCCGCCGGCGCCCGAGACTGCCGCGTACCGGCTGCGCCGCCTGTGGCTCACGGAAGACGAAGAAGCGGGCTACTACTA
The DNA here is from genome assembly GCA_035606545.1 of Candidatus Methylomirabilota bacterium. Taxonomy (GTDB): domain Bacteria; phylum Eisenbacteria; class RBG-16-71-46; order RBG-16-71-46; family RBG-16-71-46; genus JAIOPA01. Next base: position 4,489 of record DATNFC010000335.1, on the reverse strand, counting down.
CGGCTTCGCGAACGAGGGCCTGTGGCCGCTCTGTCACATCGCGCACGTGCGCCCGGTGTTCCGCTCGGGGGACTGGGAGCAGTACGCGAAGGTGAACCGCGCGTTCGCAACCGCGGTGCGCGAGGAGGCGCGCTCGGACGACCCGATCGTGCTCGTCCACGACTACCACCTGGCACTGGTGCCGCGGCTCATCCGCGAGGCCATGCCGGCGGCCACGATCATCGCGTTCTGGCACATCCCGTGGCCGAACCCCGAGGCGTTCGCGATCTGTCCGTGGCGCGAGGAGTTGCTCGATGGCCTGCTCGGCAGCAGCATCCTCGGCTTCCACACGCAGTTCCACTGCAACAACTTCGTGGACACGGTCGAGCGGCTGATCGAGGCCCGCGTCGACCGCGAGCTGTTCAGCGTCACGTACAAGGGCGCAGCAACGAACGTGAAGCGCTACCCGATCTCGGTGGAATGGCCGCCGTCCGTGGTCTCGACCTCCAGCTCGGTGGACTGCTGCCGCGCCGAGGTGCGCCGGCGCCACGGTCTGCCGGAGAACCAGGCGTTGGGCATCGGCGTCGACCGGCTCGACTACACGAAGGGCATCGAGGAGCGACTGCGCGCGGTGGAACGGTTGTTCGAGATCCGCCCCGAGTGGGTGGGCCGGTTCACGTTCGTGCAGATCGGCGCGCCCACGCGCAACCGCATCGAGCAGTACCAGCAGTACGACGTGCGCGTGCGCGCGCTCGCCGAGCGGCTGAACGAGCGCTTCGCGGCCCCGGATCGCCCGCCGCCCGTGGTGCTGTGCATGAAGCACCACCAGCCCGAGCAGGTGTACGAGTCTTACCGCGCTGCCGACGTGTGCATGGTGACGAGCCTCCACGACGGCATGAACCTCGTCGCCAAGGAGTTCGTGAGCGCGCGCGACGACGAACGCGGCGTGCTGATCCTGAGCCAGTTCACCGGCGCCTCGCGGGAGCTGCCCGAGGCGCTGATCGTGAACCCCTACGACACCGACCAGTGCGCCACGGCCCTGCACGTGGCGCTGTCCATGCCGGCCGCGGACCAGCGTGCACGCATGCGGCTCATGCGCAGCCTGGTGCGCGAGTTCAACGTCTATCGCTGGGCGGGACGCATGCTGATCGACGCCGCGCACATGCGCCGGCGCGACCGTGTGCTGGAGCGCGGGGCGTGAAACGCGTGCTGCCCGCGCCGCGCTCGGACTGGGCGTACTTCCTGGACCTCGACGGCACGCTGCTCGAGTTCGGCGACCACCCGAAGGCGGTGGACGGTGACGCGCGGCTGCGCAAGCTGCTCGGCGGACTCCACCGGGCCACGGGCGGGGCGGTCGCGCTCGTGAGCGGCCGCGCGCTCGCCGACGTGGACCGGCTGCTCGGCGCCGAGGGCCCGCGGCTGCCCGCCGCCGGCCAGCACGGCATCGAGCGGCGCGACGCCCAGGGGCACGTCGTCCACCACCCGTTCGCCGCCGCGCGGCTCGAGCGCGCGCGCGTGCAGCTGGCCGCGGCGATCGCCGCACAACCGGGACTCGTGCTCGAGCACAAGGGCGCCTCGCTGGCGCTCCACTACCGGCGCGCGCCGCGGCTCGGCGGCTATGCACATCGCCTCGTGCGTTCGCTCACGCCGCGGCTCGGGCCCCGGTTCCGCATCCAGAGCGGGAAGTGCGTGGTCGAGGTGAAGCCCGCCGGGCGGGACAAGGGTGCGGCGGTGCGCGAGTTCATGCGCGAGCGCCCGTTCCGTGGGCGGCCCGCCGTGTTCATCGGCGACGACGCCGCCGACGAGATGGGCTTCGCAGCCGTGAACCGACTCGGCGGCGTGTCGATCAAAGTCGGCCCCGGCCGCACGATTGCGCGCTGGCGGTTGCGCAACGTGGCCGCGGTGTGGAAGTGGCTGGCGTCGGGCTGGGAGAGATCACGGTGAAGACGCCGTCGCTGGACCTCGCATTGATCGGCAACGGCACCATCGGCGCGCTCGTCGATCCGCAGGGGGACATCGTCTGGGGCTGCTTCCCGCGGTTCGACGGCGATCCCGTGTTCTGCTCCCTGCTCGGCGGCAGCGGGCACTTCCTCGTCGAGCTGGTGGGCGCCGTCCGCCACGAGCAGGAGTACCTCGCGAACACCGCCATCCTCGTCACCCGCGCGTTCGATGCCGCGGGCGGCGCGATCGAGGTCGTCGACTTCGCGCCCCGCTTCCGGCAGTTCGGCCGCATGTTCTGCCCGATGATGCTGGTGCGCCGCGTCCACCGGCTCGCCGGTCATCCGCGCCTGCGCATCCGTATCCGGACGACGTCCGGGTACGGGGGTGCCGCGCGCGGCATCACCTGGGGCAGCAACCACGTCCGCTTCGTGACCGATGACGGCGGCCCCGCCTATCGCCTCACCACCGACGTGCCGGTGACGGCCGTGCTCGAGGAGAGCGCGTTCCTGCTCGAGGACACCATCACGCTGCTGCTCGGGCCCGACGAGACGGCGCAGGAGGGCGCGGCCGCGATCGGTGCCCGGTTCCTGGGCGAGACGAGCGCCTACTGGTACGACTGGGTGCGCTCGCTGGCGATCCCGTTCGAGTGGCAGGACGTCGTGATCCGCGCCGCGATCAGCCTGCAGCTGAACGTCTACGAGGACACCGGCGCGATCATCGCCGCGATCACGACCTCCGTGCCCGAGTTGGCCGGCAGCGGACGCAACTGGGACTACCGCTTCTGCTGGCTGCGCGACGCGTTCTTCGTCATCAACGCGCTCAATCAGCTGGGCGTCACCCAGACGATGGAACGCTACCTGGCGTACATCCTGAACCTCGTGGCCGAAGGCGACGCCACATCGCTGCAGCCGCTCTACGGCATCACCGGTACCCGGGACGTGACCGAGCGCATCGTCCACACGCTGCCCGGCTATCGCGGCATGGGCCCGGTGCGCGCCGGCAACGCCGCCGCACTCCAGGCGCAGCACGACGTCTACGGCGCCGCGATCCTCGCCGCCACGCACGCGTTCTACGACCATCGCCTGGTCCGCCGCGGCGACGTCGAGCTGTTCCGGCGGCTGGAGCCGCTCGGCGAGGCGGCGGCGGCGCGTTTCGACCAGCCCGACGCCGGCCTCTGGGAGCTCCGCGGCACGGTGCGCGTGCACACGTTCTCGAGCGTCATGTGCTGGGCCGGCTGCGACCGGCTGGCGCGCATCGCCACGCACCTCGGACTGGCGGACCGGCAGGCACACTGGCGTGCGCGCGCCGATCACATCCGCGACACGGTCTGCCGGCGCTCGTGGAACGCCACGCTCGGAAGCTTCACCGCGACGATGGACGGCGACACGCTCGATGCGAGCCTGCTCCGGCTCCACGACCTGGGCTTCCTCGCGGCGGACGATCCGCGCTTCGCCGGCACCGTGCACGCGATCGGGCGCGACCTGAAACGCGGAGAGTTCGTCTTCCGCTACGTCGAGGCCGACGACTTCGGCCCGCCCAAGAACGCGTTCCTCGCCTGCACGTTCTGGTACATCAACGCCCTGTACGCGTTGGGCGAGTGCGACGAGGCGCGCACGTTGTTCGAGCACGTGCTCACGTGCCGCAACCGCCACGGGCTGCTGGCCGAGCACATCGACCCCGCGACGCACGAGCAGTGGGGCAACTTCGTCCAGACCTACAGCATGGTGGGGCTGATCAGCGCCGCGATCCGGCTGTCGCAGCGGTGGGACCAGGCGTTCTAGGGCGCGTTCGTCACCTCAGCGTTCGCTCGAACAACGCGAGGATCCGCTTGTACTCGTCCAGCCACGAGTCCGCGTGCGTGAAGCCGTGGCGCTCCATGGGGAACGGGGCGAGCGTGACGTCGTCCTTGTGCAGCTCGATCAGCCGCTGGTAGAGCCGCACCGAGTCCTCGAACAGCACGTTATCGTCGATGACGCCGTGACAGATGAGCAGCGCGCCCTTGAGGTCGGCGGCGTACTCGATCGGGGACGAGCGCGCGTAGGCGAGGCTGTCGACCTGCGGCGTGTTGAGGATCGCCGAGGTGTAGCCGTGGTTGTACTGCGCCCAGTCCGTCACCGGGCGCAGCGCGGCGCCGGCGCGGAACTGGTCCGGCGCGCGGAACATCGCCATCAGCGCCATGAACCCACCGTAGGAGCCGCCGTAGACGCCGACGCGCTTCTCGTCGCCGCCGTGCGTGCGTGCAAGCCAGTGCACGCCGTCGATCAGGTCCTCGAGCTCGGGCTCGCCCATGCGGCGGTAGATCGCGGTGCGCCAGTCGCGGCCGTAGCCCTGCGAGGCGCGGTAATCCATGTCGAGCACGACGTAGCCGCGCTCGTTCAGGAGATGGTGGAACATCTGCTCGCGGAAGTAGTACGGGAACTGGAGCTGCGTGTTCTGCAGGTAGCCGGCGCCGTGCACGAACATCACGATCGGGTGCGAACCGGTGGTGTCCGCGGGCAGGTAGAGCCGCGACCAGATCGGCGCCGCGCCATGGCTCGAGGGCACGGCCACGATGCGCGGCTCCGGCCAG
>DATNFC010000334.1:0-7130 GCA_035606545.1 Candidatus Methylomirabilota bacterium | reverse complement strand
CCTCGGTCACATCGATCGAGCTGCCCAGGAACAGCGGCGTCCTCTGGTGCAGCGCGCTCGGAGCGATCTCCATGATGCGCTGCTTGCCGTTGCTCGCCGCGCCGCCGGCCTGCTCGGCCACGAACGCGAGCGGTGCCGCTTCGTAGAGCAGGCGCAGCTTGCCGTTCGGGTTCTTCATGTCGCCGGGGTAGATGTAGATGCCGCCGTAGAGCAGGTTGCGGTGGAAGTCGGCGACCAGCGAGCCCACGTAGCGCGCGCTGTAGGGCCGGCCCGTCGCCTTGTCGTCGCACTTCAGCCAGTCGACGTAGCGCTTCACGCCCTCGGACCAGCTCGCGTAGTTGCCCTCGTTGACGCTGTAGATGCGGCCGCGCTTCGGCGTCTGGATGTCGGGGTGGGAGAGCAGGAACTCGCCGATGCTGGGCTCGTACGTGAACCCGTGCACGCCGTCGCCGGTGGTGTAGACGAGCATCGTGGATGAGCCGTAGAGCACGTAGCCGGCGCACAGCTGGCGCCGGCCGGCCTGCAGCACGTCCTCGTGCGTGCCGCGGCCCGTGCGGGTCAGGCGCGGCAGGATGGAGAAGATCGTCCCGATGTTGACGTTCGCGTCGATGTTCGACGAGCCGTCGAGCGGGTCGAAGTTCACGACGTAGCGGCCGATCGGCGCGCCCTCGCGCACCTGGACGATGTCCTCGTCCTCCTCGGAGGCGACCACGGCGAGCTGCCCGGTCGAGCCCAGCACCTTCATGATCGTGGCGTGCGCGAAGCGGTCGAGCTTCTGCACGCGCTCGCCCTGCACGTTCGTGTCACCGGTCTCGCCGAGCACGTCCACGAGGCCGGCGCGGATCACGGCCTTGTTGATCATCTTGGCCGCGAGCGCGATGTCCAAGAGCAGGCTCGTGAACTGACCGCTCGCCTCGGGGTGCAGTCGCTCCTGCTGGAGGACGAACTGCGCCAGCGTGATGCCGCGCTCGCTCATGAGGGTCTCCGTGCTCAATCCGACAATCCGCTCACGTCCTCGGGGCCCTTCGCGGCCCCGAGCGCCTCGTCGAACACCGGGTAGGAATCCATCACGAACGGCGCGTGCTTCTCGGCCAGCGCCCGCGTGCCCTGGACGGCGAGCTGCGTGAGCAGGAACGTGAACCGCGCCTCGAGCGCCGCGCCCAGCGCGTCCCGCATCTCCCGCGGCAGCGACCACAGCTCGAGCTTCTTCGCCCCGAGCGCCTTCTTGCGCACCTTGTAGAAGAACTGCTCGTCGGTGTCGGTGGGCTTGCGCTCGCCGGCCTCGCTCACGCGCAGCTCGTCGTAGATCGCGCGCTTCATGTCGGCGGGGAACAGCGGGTGGTCGAAGATCATGTTCTGGAACTCGGTCGCGAGGTGGATCTCGCACGCGCCGCGCTTGGCGAACTCGGTGAACAGCTCGGGCGGCAGCGTCGAGGCGCCGTGCTGCACCGCGCCGGCAAAACCGTACGTCTCGCGCGAGAGCTTCGACAGCGCCTGCAGCGTGTCGAGGTCGAGCTTCACCTTGGCGATGGTGCCGTCGGGGAGCGGCACGCCGCCGTGGCTGGTGCCGGTCTGGATCGAAATCTTGCTCATGCCGGGCTTGCCGGGGGCGAGCTTTGCGAGCTCCCTGGCGTAGACGTCGATGAACGCGGTCAGCTCCTCGGCGGTCGAGTTCTTGCCGCCCACCTCGCCGATCTCGCCGCCCACCGACACGGTGACGCCCTGGGGCTCGTGCTTGCGGATGAACGCGGTGATCTCGGCGCACAGGCGGCCGTTCAGCGCCTGCTGCTCGCCGTGCGTGGGCTTCGCGAGGTCCACGAGCGTCGATGTATCGACGTCGATGTTGTAGAAGCCGGCCTTCATCGCCTCAGCCGAGAGGTCGAGCACCGCCTGCAGCTCGGCGGCCGGCCCGATCGCGTACTTCTTCGCGTTGATCTGGAAGTGGTCGCCCTGGATGAACAACGGGCCGGTCCAGCGCTCGCGCAGCGCCGCGGCCATGACCACGAACGTGTACTCGGCGGGCCGCTGCCCCGTGTAGGAGATCTCCGAGCGCGCGATCTCGCAGATCACGGCGCCGGCATCGAGCTTCTTACGGGCGCGGAACAGCGCACGCGCGGTGTCGTAGGCCATCCCGCGGATGTTGATCGCCGGCACGGTGAACGTGGCCGGGGCCTCGCCGCGACCGCGCGCGATGTAGAGGCCGTGGATCGAGGCGGGATAGAGGCCGACCGAGCGGCACTGGTCGAGCACGCCCTGGCGAGCGGCCTCGCGGACGCCAGGGGGGCCGAACACGCCCGCCCACACCAGGCGGTCAAGGGCATCGCCATTGCCCGTCGCGAGCACCGCGACGGCCTGTCTGACTTCGTCGAGAGACTTCAATCCGGTCGACATCGCGGTGGGTTCCTTCCACGCCCGCGCGCAGGATAGCCAGTCCGGTGCCGGCGGCCCGGAGCACGCGGTGGAGGGTAGCCAGGGAGAGAGAGGAATGAGCTACCGGCAAGTATAGCCCGCGCCCTCGGCACGGGTAAACGACGGAATCAGCCGCGCCGGGTCCACCCGGTCATCCCGCGGCGACGCCCAGCGAGACGATGCCGTCGCGTGCGCCGCGCACCTCGGCGAAGCGCTGCGGGTCCAGCGACGCGATCGCAGCCGCGCGCTTGAACGCGAGGATCTCGGCCAGGTCCTCGGTGCACGCGGTGGCCATGGCCATGCCGTGGCCGGTGAAGCCGGCGCAGATCGCCAGGTGGTGCGCGGCGTCGAGCCAGCCCACGAGCGGCCGGCCGTCGCGGGCGAACCCCATCGTGCCCGCCCAGCGGTGCTCGATCTTCACGCCGGTCACACCCATGTCGGCGAGGCCCTGTTCGATCGCCTGCTGGATCCCGGGCGTGGTGCTCGTGTCATAGCCGGTCTCGGCGTCGAACGCGGTGTTCCGCCAGCCGCCGATCACGAGCCGGCCGTCGGCGAGCTGACGCCAGTACTGGTAGCCGTAGTTGCAGTAGTGCGGACGCGGGTCGAGCTTCATCTCGATCGGCGCGGTCGAGAGCATCTGGCCGCGCCTCGGCACGATCAAGGGCTTGAGCGTGGGCACGAGGAACGGGGCGTACGCGTTCGTGGTGATCACGAGCGTGCGCGCGCGCACGCGGTGGTCGTTGGCGAGCGCCTCCCACGAGCCGTCGTGCCAGCGCGCGCCGGTTACGCGCGAGCGCTCGTGCACGTGAGCGCCGCGCTTCACCGCCTCCGCCGCGAGCCCGTGGGCAAAGCGAACCGGGTGGACGACGCCGTCCTCGGGCACCTCGAAGGCGGCATGGAACTTTCCGCGCGCGGGGGCGGGCAACACGTCGGCGAGCGCCACTTCGCGCATCGGGAATCCGTCGTGGCGCAGCTCGGGCAACGAGCCGCGAAGATCCTCGGTCTCCTCCTCCGAGCGTGTCAGCCGCACGCTGCCGGTGATGCGGTGGTCGCAGTCGATGCGCAGCACCTGCGCCAGGTGGGCGATGCGCTGCTGCGTGCGCCGGCCGAGCTGGAGGTAGGCGCGCGCGCCCTCGCGGCCCCAGATCGCGATGCGCTCGGCGTAGGGCTCGGCCGGGATCGCGAGCAGGAAGCCCGCGTTGCGGCCGCTGGCCTCGCAGGCGAGCCGACCCGCCTCGAGCAGCACCACGGTCGCGCCCTGTTCGACCAGGGTCCAGGCGAGCGTCACGCCGGCGATACCACCGCCGACGATCGCGACGTCCGCTTCGAGGTCAGCAGCGAGCGGCGGGTGGGAGGGCCCGGCCTGCGTCCACCAGTAGGAAGGGACTTCCGGGAGTGCGTCCGACATGACCGCATTGTGCGGTCGCGCGCGCGGCCGGGCAAGCGCGCGGCGGCGACCGACGAGTACCACGCGCGCGCGTCGCGGCTTTGACACTCCTCGCGCCAGCGGCTTCAATCTTCATCCGCGAACGACCGCGTTCCGTGGCCCCACTCTTCCCGGGAGTGCCTTTGGAGCCCAGCCCCTCGCAGATCTGCCGGCTACACGTGAACGGCGACGAGCGGTCGTGCGGCGTCACGCCGCACACGACCCTGCTCGAGGCGCTGCGCTACGAGCTGGGCCTGACCGGCTCGAAGCAGGGCTGCGACAAGGGTGACTGCGGCGCCTGCACCGTGCTCGTGGACGGCGATCCCGTCTTGGCCTGCATCACGCTGGCGCTCGCGGCCGAGGGCCGTGACGTGCGCACGGTCGAGGGGTTGGCCGAGGGCGCCACGCCGCACCCGCTCCAGGACGCGCTCGACCGCACCGGGGGCGCCCAGTGCGGCTTCTGCACGCCGGGCATCCTGATGAGCGCGGCGGCGCTGCTCGAGCGCGAGCCCGCCCCCTCGCGCGAGGCGATCGCGCTCGCGCTCTCGGGGAACCTCTGCCGCTGCACCGGCTACACGAAGATCTTCGAGGCGGTGGAACTGGCCGCGCGCGAGCTGCGCGAGCGCGGGACCCGGCCCAAGGTGGCGGCGCGATGAGCGCACGCGAGAAGCCGGGCACGGCGGCCCCCGACCCCGGCATGGCGATCCCGAAGGGTCGGCAGATGCCGAAGGAAGAGCGCCTGACGCCACCCGCGTGGCAGGGCGGGCGCGCGGTGCCGCCGAACGGCGACGCGTTCCGCCTCATCGGCCAGCGCAGTCGCAAGCTCGAGGGCCTGGCGAAGGTCACGGGGCGCGCGATCTATGCCGACGACATCTTGCTGCCGCGCATGCTGCACGCGAAGCTGCTGCGCTCGATCCACGCGCATGCGCGCATCGTCTCCATCGACGCGAGCGCCGCGCTGGCGATGCCCGGCGTGCACGCGGTGATCACGGGGAAGGACCTGCCCGAGTACTTCGGCATCATCCCGTGGACCCAGGACGAGCAGGCGCTGTGCGAGACCAAGGCGCGCTATGTGGGCGACGCCATCGCCGCCGTGGCGGCGGACTCGGAGCGGCTCGCCGAGGAGGCGCTCAGGAAGATCAGGGTCGAGTACGACGTGCTGCAAGCGATCACCTCGATCGACGAGGGGCTCGAGCACCCCGCCATCCAGGTGAACGAGAAGGCCGCCGAGGGCAACATCTCCAAGCACGTCCACTTGGAGTTCGGGCCGGTCGACGAACTGCTGGCGAAGAGCGATGCGGTCGTCGAGGCCGAGTACTGGTACGAGGGCAGCACGCACGGGCCGATCGAGCCGCACTGCTGCGTCGCCGAGTACGATGCGACCGGGTTCCTCACCGTATGGAGCAGCACCCAGGTGGCGCACTACCTGCACCGCGACCTCGCCAAGGTGCTCGGGCTCCCGACGCAGCGCATCCGCGTCATCCAGCCGGTCGTGGGCGGCGCGTTCGGCGGCAAGAGCGAGCCGTTCTCGCTCGAGTTCTGCGCCGCGAAGCTCTCCATGCTCACCGGCCGGCCGGTCAAGATCCTGTACACGCGCGAGGAGGTGTTCTACGCGCACCGCGGCCGGCATCCGATGCGGCTGCGCTACCGCACCGGGGTGATGAACGATGGCTCGCTCACCGGGACCGACGCGAAGATCCACATCGATGGCGGCGCCTACTCGAGCTTCGGCCTCGTCACCACGTACTACTCGGGCCAGCTCCTGACCGCGCCGTACGCGATGCCGGGTTACCGCTTCGATTCCACACGCGTGTTCACGAACAAGCCGTGCTGCGGCCCCAAGCGCGGGCACGGCTCGGTGCAGCCGCGGTTCGCGTTCGAGTGCCAGCTCGACAAGCTCGCGGAGAAGATCGGCATGGACCCGATCGCGCTGCGGCGGAAGAACCACATCGGCGAGGCCACGCGCACGGTGAACGGCCTGCGCGTGACGTCGAACGGCTTCCTCCAGTGCCTGGACGCGGTGGAGAAGGCGTCCGACTGGGAGCGGCGCTGGCGGCAGCTGCCGTACGGACGCGGGTTGGGCGTTGCGGGCAGCATGTACATCTCGGGCACGAACTACTGCATCTACCCGAACGAGATGCCGCAGTCGGCGGTGCAGTTGAAGTTGGACCGCAGCGGCCGCGCGACGCTGTTCTGTGGCATCAGCGACATCGGCCAGGGCGCCGAATCGGTGCTGGCGATGATCGTGGGCGAGGAGCTGGGACTGGGCCTGCGCGACATCCGCGTCGTCGCCGCGGACACCGATCTCACCCCCGTGGACCTCGGCAGCTACTCCAGCCGCGAGACGTTCATGTGCGGCAACGCCGCGCTCGACGCGGCCCGGAAGCTGCGCGACCTGATCGCCGAGACGCTGAGCGAGCGCTGGGGTGTGCCGAAGAGCGACGTGGTGCTGGCACAGGGCATGGCGGTGGCGGCGAGCGACCCGAAGCAGCATGCGATGACCGTGCGCGATGCGTTCCAGGCCGCCGAGGCGCGCCACGGCACGCTGGGCACGGTGGGCTGGTACCAGAGCCCGAAGCTGGGCGGCGACTATCGCGGCGGCACGATCGGCGCCTCGCCGGCCTACTCGTTCACCGCGCACGTTGCCGAGGTGGAATGCGATCCGGAGATGGGCTGGGTGACCGTGAAGAAGATCTGGGTCGCGCACGACTGCGGGCGCGCGCTGTCGCCGGTCGCGGTGGAAGGGCAGATGGAGGGGAGCGCCTACATGGGCTTCGGTGAAGCGCTCATGGAGACGCACACGTTCAAGCCCGCGGCCGTGGGCCACGGGGCCGGTATCCACCACGGCCCGAGCCTGCTCGACTACCGCATGCCCACGTCCATGGACACGCCCGAGCTGGAGTCGATCATCATCGAGTCCGTGGATCCGGAAGGGCCCTACGGCGCCAAGGAAGCGGGCGAGGGGCCGCTCCACCCCAGCATCCCCGCGATCGCGAACGCGATCCACGACGCGCTGGGCATCCGCTGCGACCGGCTGCCGTTCTCGCCGCCGGCCGTGCTCGCCCTGCTCAAGGCCGGCGACGTGCGCGCGGCGTGGGAACAGTCGCGACGCCCCAGGGTCGCTATAGGAACTCCCGCGGGCGCCCCGCGCCCGCGGGTGGTGAAGCAATAATGCTCACGCTCCCTGTCTTCGAGTACGTGCGGCCGTCCACGGTCGACGATGTGCTGCGCGAGCTCGCCGAGCACCCCGGCGAGTGCCTCCTGATCGCCGGCGGCACCGACGCGGTGCCGAACC
>DATNFC010000333.1:0-3263 GCA_035606545.1 Candidatus Methylomirabilota bacterium | reverse complement strand
TCCTCGGCCGCCGCCGCGCTGGCGAGCACCACGGCGCTCGCGCCGTCGTTGAGCGGCGAGGAGTTGCCCGCGGTCATCTGCGTGGTGTTCGGTTGCGCCGGGAGCGCTGCGAGCTTCTCGGCCGTGGTGTCGGCGCGGATGCTCTCGTCGTGGTCCAGCATGCAGACGCCGGAGTTCCCGTCGCCGTTCGCCGTGGATGCGGGGACGGGGACGATCTCGTCGGCGAACCAGCCGCGGCGCGTGGCGTCGGCGGCCTTCATGTGGCTCTCGAATGCCAACCGATCCTGGTCGGCGCGCGAGATGCCGAGCCGCGCGACCAGCGTCTCGGTCACGTCGCCGGTGCCGATGTGGTCGACGAACGGGTCGCGGCTGTCGTGCCAGCCATCGAGCAGCGCGTGGTCGCCGCGGCGCAGACCATTCCAGCGTACGTCCTTCACCATGTACGGGATGGTGCTCATGCTCTCCATGCCGCCCACCACCACGCAGCGGGTGTCGCCCGACCGCAGCGACTGGGCGCCGAGGATGGCGGCGCGCGTCCCGGCGGCGCAGGCCATGGTCACCGTCGTCGCCGGCACGTGTGCCGGGATCCCGGCGAGGCACGCGGCCGTCCGCGCCGGGTTCGTGCCGTTGCCCGCCTGCCGGCAGTGGCCGAACACGACGTCGTCCACGTCGCCGGGCTCGATCCCGGCCCGCGCCACCGCCGCCGCGATCGCCGCCGCGCCGAGCGCATACGCCGGCGTGTCGCGAAACGCGCCGCCGAAGCGGCCCATGGGCGTGCGCACGGCGGAGACCGCGACCACGTCCTGATCGGTAGGCGACGAGATCAATCCACCACCAGCAGCAGCTTGCCGAACTGCTGGCGCTCCTCCAGGACCCGGTGCGCTTCGGCCGCCTCGGCGAGCGGGAAGCGCCGGTCGATCGTCGGCCGCAGGCGCCCGATCGCCATCACTTGCAGCAGCTCCGCGAGTTCGCCGCGCGTCCCCAGGTAGGATCCGATCAGCTGCAGCTGCTTCGTGAACAGCTTCCACAGGTCGAGCGAGACCTGCCGTCCGGTGTGCGCGCCGCAGGTCACGAGCCGGCCGTTGCGCGCAAGACAGTCGACGCTGCCCTGGAACGTCGCCGCGCCCACGTGCTCGAACACCACGTCGACCCCCCGCTTCGCGGTGAGTCGCCGCACCTCGGGCACCAGGTCCGCACGCGTGGTGTTCACGGTCTCATCGGCGCCGAGCGCACGCGCACGCTCCAGCTTCTCCGCGCTCGAGGCCGTCGCGATGACCCGCGCACCCACCAGCCGGCCGATCTGCACCGCGGCCGAGCCGATGCCGCTGCCGGCGGCGATCACGAGCAGGGTCTCACCGGCCTGGAGCCTCGCGCGCGTGAACAGCATGTGCCATGCGGTGAGCATGCTCATGACCGACGCCGCGGCGTCCTCGCAGCTGACGCCGTCGGGCAGCGGCAGGACGTTGCGGGCGGGGACGCGTACGTACTCCGCATAGCCGCCGTGCGTTCCCAACCCCACGGCGCGCGACTCGAGGCAGAGATTGTCCTGTTGCGAGCGACAGTACTCGCAATGGCCGCACGACAGGCGGGTGAGCACCGCGACCGGCTGGCCGGCGTAGAGTCGATCGTCGACGAGATCCTCGCCGAGAGCCGCGACGTGCCCGGCCACTTCGCAGCCGAGGATGTGCGGCATGCGCGGGACCGGCACCCGGCCCTCGCGCGCGAGCAGGTCCAGGTGGTTGAGCCCGCAGGCACGCACGCGGACCATCACCTCCCCTGCGCCGGGCGCGGGATCCGGTAGCTGGGTGAGCTTCAGCTTCTCGCGGCCACCGTGTTCCTCGATCACGACTGCTCGCATCGTGCACCTCGCTGCCGGCCGGTCATGCGGCGCTCCCGCCATCGGGTACGGGCACGGGCCCATTGCCATGATTCAGCGTGACACCGGTGCCGTTGATGCGGTCGGCTCGTCGACGTCCCACACGTCGATCATGCTCGTCCCCTCCGCGTCGATGCATCCGTGTCGGCGGCGTCACTCCATTGGATGCGTGCGCGCGCGCAGGGGGGCTCAAGCTCACACCCGCACGCCGCGGGTATTTCGCCGGACGGGGCGGCTCGGGGATTCACAGTCGACGCGCGAGTGCACCGACGCACGATGTCAGTTGACGATGTCAGTTGACGATGTCAGGGCACGATGTCAGGGATAGATGCGCTCGATCGCCGATTGTTTGAGCCAGCCGCCGCTGCCGCCGGGGAGTTGGACGAGCAGCCACTCCCCACGAACTTCGCGGATCCTCACCTCGGTGCCGTCGTGGAGCAGCAGCACCTGCTTGAACTCCGCGCCGGGGCCGCTCGCGGCGCTCACCTCGGGCACGACCACGACCGCGGGCCGCGACGCCACCTCGCCGGTCCAGAGCTGCTGCGCGAGGAAGCCGTAGAGCCCGAGCAACGCGAGCGCGCCGGCCACGACGGCGAGCGGCGGCCCGCGCCACACGATCCACGCCGACAGCGCGAGACCCGCGAGCGTGAACAGCACGCCGGCCAGCACCGCCGCCTCCCGGCGCGAGAGCCAGCGCAGCGCGCGTTCGGCGGCGTGCGCGAGCGGGCTCGAGCCACCCGTGGACTTGTCCACGCGGTAGGCGCGCGCGAACGCGAGGTTCGACTCGACATCGTGGTCGCGCGGGGCCAGGTAGTAAGCGCGCCGGTAGTGGACGATCGCCTCGCCGATCCTCCCCGTGCGGAACAGCGCGTTCCCGAGGTTGTAGTGCGTGCGCGGGTCGTGCCCGGACTTGAGCGCCTCCTCGTAAGCGCGCACGGCGCCCGCGTAGTCCTTCTGCGCGTAGAGCCGGTTGCCCTCGTTGAAGGCCTGGACCGGCCCGAGCACGAGCGCGAGCACGAGCAGGCTCCCGATCATGAGCGGCCCCCGGGTTCGCGGATCGCCACGCGCGTCAGATCCGGGCCATGACGTCGCGCGCAGCGTCGAACAGCTTCTGCGGTTCGCGCTCCGCGGCTTCGGGCGAGAAACGCGCGACCTCGCAGCGGTCGACGATGCCGAACAGCGCGTCGATCGTCGGTGGGGCCACAGCGCGCTCGGCGAGTGCCGCCCGGAGCTGCTCGCGCGTGAGCGCGTGCGTGTCGAGGTTCAGCCGATCGCCCAGGTAGCCGAGCAGCGCGCGGGAGAGCTCGGCGTGAAAGCCCTTCTCGTCGTGTTTCTTCAGCAGTTGCTCCGCCTGCTTGAGCCGGCGCTTCACGAGCGCCGAGGAGCG
>DATNFC010000332.1:0-14981 GCA_035606545.1 Candidatus Methylomirabilota bacterium | reverse complement strand
GCGTTCGGCAACGACCAGCGCATGCTCCTGCCCGCGGCCGCGCTCGCCGGCGGCGCGGCGGTGATGGGCGCAGACCTCGTCGCGCGCTCGGTCATCGCGCCTGCGCAATTGCCGGTCGGCGTGATGACGGCGCTCGTCGGCGTGCCGGTGTTCCTGTGGATGCTGCTGCGGAGGTCGCCGTGAACGCGAAGCTTCGTGCGAGCCTGCACGTGAGCGCGCTCGCGCTGCGCGCGGGCGGCGCGGTGCGCTGCGAGGGGGCACGCCCGGCCGCACCCACGGCGGGGCTTCCCGATCCGGCGCCGAGCCACCGCGCCACGCGGTCGGCCTGGGCCTCGGCCGACGTGCACGCGTGGCGCGACCGAGTGCTGCTCCACGGGTCGCAGCGCTGGGACCGCCAGCGCGAGGACATCTTTGACACGCGCTCGACTGGCGTCGAGCGCGAGCAGGAATCCGAGCGTACGCTCGTGGCACCCCAGCTCGGCGCGCGGCTTCGCGTCGGCCGCGGCCTCGAGCTCAAGGCCAACTGGTCGCGCTCCGCGCGCGCGCCCGAGTTCGACGAGCTGTTCGGCATCGACGGCTCGATCACCGGCAACCCCGCGCTCGTGCCCGAGCACGGCGAGAACTGGGACGCGGGCTTCGGATGGACCGGCGCGTGGCGGCGGCTGCGCTTCGACGCGAGCTGGTCGCATCACGCGTCGCACGTTCAGGACCTGATGCTCTACGAGCGCAGCAACCCGCGCGGGGCACGGCCGGTGAACGTGGCCGCCGCGCGGCTCTTCGGCGAGGAGACCGAGG
The DNA here is from genome assembly GCA_035606545.1 of Candidatus Methylomirabilota bacterium. Lineage (GTDB taxonomy): Bacteria > Eisenbacteria > RBG-16-71-46 > RBG-16-71-46 > RBG-16-71-46 > JAIOPA01. The sequence continues at coordinate 14,186 of DATNFC010000332.1, read as the reverse complement.
TGCGCCTGGGCTACGGCGGCGCAGAGCTCTCGGCATCCACCGCGTGGCTCTCGGCCACGGACCGCTCGCCGATCGCGTTCTACCACGGCCGGAGGCTGCCGCAGCGCGCGGCGCGCCAGGCGTACGCGCGGGCGTCGTGGCGCGGCAGGGGATGGAGCGTCGCGAGCGACGTCGAGTACCTGGGCGACACCTACCTCGACCGCGCCAACTTCCGCCGCGCCCCGTCGCGGACGCTCGTGGGCGCCTCATTGGGCCGTTCGTTCCGCGGCGTGGGGCTGCTCATCGAGGGTCGCAACCTCGGCGACCAGCTCGTGGAGGACGTGGCCGGCTTCCCGCTACCGGGCCGCATGTTGTTCGTCTCGCTCTCGCTCGACCTATCCCGGAGGACACCTTGAACGGTCCCAGCCGCATCGCCTGCGCGCTCTCGGTCTGCTGCCTCACCACGCTGCTCGCCGCGCCGGCCGCGCGCGCCGCGCGCGCGTACGTCGTCGAGTCCGACTTCTCCACGGGCTCGTTCAGCGCGGTCGATGTCGCCACGCGCACGCCGAGCTGCGACGTGGCGAGCGTGCACTCCGACGCCCGCGTGCGCTGGTACAACGGCCGCGTGTACGTGATCAACCGCTTCGGCGCCGACAACATCGAGGTGCTGGACGGCGCCACGTACGGGCTCGTGCGTCAGTTCTCCGTCGGGAATGGCGCCAATCCGTACGACATCGCGTTCGCCTCGCCGACGCATGCGTACGTGACGCGCTACGAGAAGAGCGAGCTGTGGATCGTGAACCCCACCACGGGCACGCACGACGGCACCGTCTCGCTTGCCGGGCTCGCCGACGCCGACGGCATACCGGAGATGGACCACCTGCTCATGGTCGGCCCGCTGCTGTTCGTCTCGCTCCAGCGCGTGGACCGCAACAATGGATTCCAGCCCACGGATTCCTCGCTGGTGGCGGTGGTCGACACGCGTACCGACCAGCTCGTGGACTGCGATCCCGCGCACGCCGGTATCCAAGCCATCCTGCTGCCGCGCACGAACCCGGTGACGCCGTTCGCATTCGATGCGCCGCGCTCGCGGCTCTACCTCGGCTGTGCGGGGCACTACGGCGCGCTGGACGGCGGCATCGCGCGCATCGACGCCGCCGGGCTCGTGGCCGATGGCGTGGCGGCCGTGGAAGACTCGCTCGGCGGCGACGTGCTGGAGATCGTCTACCGCGACGACGCGCGGGCCTACGCGATCGTGAGCGACGCCGCGTTCAACACCCAGTTGATCCGCTGGTCGCCGCTCACCGGCCGGCGGCTCGACACGCTGTATTCGCCCGGCGGCTTCTCGCTCGCCGACGCCGAGCTCACCCCGGCCGGCGACCAGCTCTGGGTGTGCAACTCCAGCTTCGGCTCGCCGGGGATCCGCGTGTTCTCGACCGCGGACCAGTTGCCGATCAGCGGGCCGATCACGTGCACACTGCCGCCGCAGGGGCTCACGTTCGATGCTGCTACATCGCAGGTGGCGGGGGTGAACGCCGGCCGTGCGCCGGCGCTCGCGTTCGCGGCGCCCGTGCCGAACCCGGCCCGTGCCGATGTCAGGCTCTCGCTCCACGTGCCCGCGGCCGGGACGCTGTCCGTGGCCATATTCGACGCCGCGGGCCGCAGGGTGCGCGACCTGTCGCGGGACGTCGCGGCGGGGCCAGTCGAGCTGACGTGGGATCTGCGCGACAACGCCGCGCGCCGCATGCCGCCCGGGCTCTATCTTGTGAACGCGCGTGTCGGGGACACGCGCGCGGTGCGCACCGTTCTGGTGCTCGATTGAGTCGCGTCACCACTCAACGTGGAGTGTCACTGAACAGCGAGCATCGAGAATGCATTCTGCATGACATTTCCCTTGGTTCGGATGCGTGTGAGGCGCACGATTATCCATGGGCCGCCGCCGCGCGGGCCCTTCAGTTGCGCGGCAGGCGCCCGCGTTCGACCCGCCCGTCGAACGTCTTCGCCCGCAAGGGAGCGCACCCCTGACCCGCTTCCATGCATGGCACGAGGGGCTGGCGAGAGCCGGCCCCTCGTCGTCGTTTCGGGGCGCGACCACGTGACGCGCGAGCCCGCCGCCGCTAGGCTGCGCCGCCATGCTCGGGAGATGGGTCGCCACCTGGCGTGAGGTCGCGTTCGTTCTGACGTTGGCCGTGCTGCCGTTCACGGCGCCGCCCGCGCTTGGTGCCGAGCCACCGCCAGATTCCACGCTGGCAACCGCCCCGCCCGTCGCACGCGACTATCTCGCCGAGGCCCGTGCCGCGTTCACGCCCGAGAACCGCGCCTACCAGCGCCAGCGCGTGACGCTCGCGATCGTCTCGCCGCTCGTCGGGATCGCGCTCGGGCTGCTGCTGCTCGTCACCGGCGTGGCGCAGCGGCTGCGCGACCTCGCGAATGCGCGCGCCACGGGCCGCTGGCCGCGCGTGCTCGTGTTCTTCACGCTCTACTCGCTGGTCACGACGCTGCTGCTGCTGCCGCTCGACTGGTATGCGGGGTTCGCGCTCGAGCATCGCTTCGCGCTCTCGACGCAGACGCTGGGCGGCTGGGCGCTGGACCAGGCGAAGGCGTTCGCGTTCCAGATCGTCGCGATCGGGGTGGTGCCGTTGCTGGCGCTGGCGTGGTGGGTCGTGGAGAGCCATCCGAAGCGGTGGTGGCTCTGGCTCTCGATCGGCACGTTGCCCGTGGCCACAGCAGCGGTGCTGCTCCAGCCGCTCGTGTTCGATCCGCTGTTCAACAAGTTCACCACGCTGCACGATGCCGCACTTCGCACCGAGATCCTCGCACTCGGCGCGCGCGCCCTCATCCCCGCGCGCGACGTGTACGAGGTGGACATGAGCACGAAGACCAAGAAAGTGAACGCGTACGTGAGCGGGTTTGGCGCCTCGCAGCGTATCGTGCTCTGGGACACGACGCTGCAGAAGATGCAGCGCGACGAGATCCTGTTCGTGATGGGCCACGAGATGGGTCACTACGTGCTCCACCACATCTGGAAGGGCCTGGCCTGGATCGCGCTGGGCTCGTTCGCCGTGCTCTGGCTCACGGCGTGGTTCACGCGCGCGCTGCTCGGGCGCTTCGGCGACCGCTGGGGCGTGCATTCGGCCGGCGATCTCGCCGCGATGCCGCTCGTGTTCGCGATGCTGGCGTGGGTGAACTTCCTCGGCGCGCCGATCGGGAACCTCATCTCGCGTGACATCGAACACGAGGCCGACGTGTTCGCGCTCGAGATCACGCACGACAACGACGCCGGGGCGCGCTCGTTCCTGAAGCTCGCCGAGGGCAACCGCAGCAACCCCGAGCCGGCCACGTGGGTGAAGTGGGTGCTCCTCGACCACCCGCCGCTCGGCGAGCGCATCCGCTTCGCGCTGGAGTACAGGCCGTGGGAGCGCGGCGAGAAGAACCGCGCGTACAAGGGGAAGTGAAATCCGCTCGGCGCACCGGACGTCGGTGCCGATCCCATTGACCATGGTTGCGACCGTCGCCTAACCTCCTTCACTCCATGCGCACTCACTTCTCCAAGCCCTCTCGCCTGCAGCGCACGCTGTGCGCTCTATTGCTGCTGCCCGGGCTGTGGGCTCCGGCCCGATCGCTCGTGCTGTGCATCGAGCTCGACGGGCGGGTCACGGTCGAGGTGGGCCAGTCGGCCTGCGATGCGCCGGAAGCTGCGGCGCTCGCGAGCGGGGATGCGCACGCGACGGAAATCTCCGAGGGCTGCTGCGGGGCGTGCACGGACCTGCCGCTCGGCGGCGTCCAGCTTCGCCAGCCCGTCTCCGAGCGCACGCTGGTGCGGCTCGTCGCCACCGGCGCCACCGTCCCGGTGGCGCTGTCGCCGGCCGTCCCCGCTCCGCGCCTCGAGGCCTCACGCTTCGGGCCGGAATGCGGCTGGGAAACGCGACCCGCCAGCTCCCCCCGCCTGACGCCGCTTCGCTGCTGATCCGCACCGCTTCGCGGTGACCCCGCGCCGTCGCTAGTGCGACGCGCGCGCCGAAACGCCTGCCCAGGCTTTCCCGGATCCCAGTGGAGGACCAACCCGTGCCCGACACGCACGTGGCGACCCGCGCGTTCGCCATCATCCTCGCGCAAGCCCTCCTGTTCGCCATCGCGCCTTTGGCGCGGGCCGAGTCGCTGACGCTCGCACGCTGCCTCGAGCTCTCGGCGCGACAGAACCCCGAGCGACTCGCGGCCGACCGCGAGGTGGACGCCGCGCGCGCGCGGCTCTCGCAGGCCCGCGCGCTCGAGGCCCCGACGCTGTCGGTCGAGGCCGGCAAGCTCGGCACCCCCGTGAGCGCCGAGGAGCGCGAGGCATCGTTGCGCCTCGGGCAGGAGATCCCGCTGCTGGGCCAGCGTGGCAAGCGCCGCCGGCTGGCAGAGGTCGAGCTGTCGATCGCGGAAGCGGAGCGAGACGGTGTGCTGCTCCGCGTCCGCGGTGAGGTGACGCGCGCGTACCGTCGCGCGCAGGCGGGCGAGTTGTCGCTGCGAACGCTCCGCGACCTGCGCACGAACGTCGTGGACGTGGAGCAGTTCGTGCAGCTGCGCCTGAGCACCGGCGGCGCGCGCTACCTGGACGTCCTGCGCGCCCGTGCCGAGCGCGCACGCATCGAGAACGACGTCGTGGAGTCCGAGCGCGCGCTCGCCGAGGAGCGCCGCACGCTCGGCGTGCTCCTCGGACGGCCCGAGGCGGGGATGCCCGAGCCGGCCGATACGCTCGCGTTCACGCCGCTCGCCGACAGCCTCGAGCCGATGCTCGCCGCGGCGCTCCACGACCGTCCCCGCGTGCGCACCGCGCGGCTCGAGGTGGAGCGGGCGCGGGCGGCCGTCGGCGCCGAGCGCAGCGGGCTCCTGCCGACGACGGGGTTCTCGTTCGGATTGGACCGCGTCCCCGGCGCCGACCGTCCGGGCTATGGCGGTGAGGTCTCGATCGACCTGCCGTTCATGCCCTGGACCGGGCAGGGGGCGCGCGTGCGCGAGGCCCAGGCGCAGCAATCGAGCGCGGAGTCGCGCCTGCTCGTGGCCCAACGCTCGCTCGACGTCTCGATGCGCAACGCGTACCAGGCGGCGAGCGCGGCCTCTGCGCAGGTCGAGCGGTTCCAGCGGATCCTGCTCGCCGACGCCTCCGACGCGATCCGGGCCGCGGTCCAGAACTACCAGGCCGGACAGATCGAGGCGCTCGAGCTGTTCGAGACGCTGCGGACGTTCCGCGCGATCCGGCTCGAGTACATCCGCGCCCTCCTCAACCACCAACTCGCGCTCACCGACCTGCAGGTCGCCGAGTGAGCGCCACGCCGGAGACCCGAACCATGACTCGCCCGTGGCTGTTCGCCCTGTGCGTCCTCTCGTGCGTTGCCGCAGGCTGTGGCCGGAAGGCCGGCAGTGCGGATGAAAGCCCCGAGCCGGCAGTGGCATCCGACGAGATCCACGTCCCCGGCTCGGCGCTGCGATCGGGCGAGCTCGTGCTCGAGTTGGTCGAAGCGCGACCGCTCGCGGACACGCTCGTCGTGACCGGCGAGGTGAACGCGAGCCCGACCCGGACCGCGCACGTGTCGACGCGCGTTTCGGGCACGATCCAGACCCTCACCATCGTCGCGGGCGCGCGCGTGCGAGCCGGTGACGTGCTCGCCACGATGTACAGCTCCGAGTTCCTCGCAGCCGAGGGCGACTTCCTGCTCGCGCACGAGCGTGTGGAACACGCGCGCGCGTCCGGGAGTCCGGACACGGCCACGCTCGCGGGCATCGCGAACTCGTCCCGGCGCCGGCTGGAGTTCATGGGCGCGGATGCGAGCGACCTCGACCGACTTCACCAGAGCCACGAGTCGATCCCCTACCTGCCGCTCCGGAGTCCGATCGACGGCGTCGTCACCGAGGCGGAGGCCGCGACCGGACGCCAGGTGGCGGCCGGCACGGACCTGTTCGGGATCTCGAACCTGTCGTCGGTGTGGGCCGTCGTGGACGTCTACGAGCGCGACCTCGGGCGCGTCCGCGTGGGCCAGTCCGCGATCGCGATCGCGAACGCGTTCCCGGACCGGGAGTTCCGCGGCCACGTCGCAAGCCTCGAGGGCGCGATGAAGGCGGCCACGCGCACGCTCCCCGTGCGCATCGAGCTGCCGAACCCGGACCTCCTGCTCAGGCCCGGGATGTTCGTGAACGCCCGCGTCGTCACCGGGGAGGTGCGGAGCGCGGTGCTCGTGAGCGAGTCCGCGCTCCAGGAGATGGGCGGGCAGAAGGTCGTGTTCGTCGCGCGCGACGACTCGACGTTCGTGCCCAGGGCCGTCCAGGTGCGCAGCGTCGGCGGCAACCTGCTCGAGGTCCTGGGCGGGATCGAGCCCGGCGAGCGCATCGTGGGGCGCGGCGCGTTCCTCGTGAAGTCGCAGGCGTCCAAGTCCGAACTGGGCGAGGAGTGAGCGATGGACAGACTCGTCTCGTTCGCCCTGCGCCAGCGCCCGCTCGTCCTCATCGGCGTTGCCGGGCTCGTGGTGCTCGGCATCGTCGCCGCGCGTCAGGTCCCGATCGATGCGTTTCCCGACCTCACGAACATCCAGGTGCAGGTCCTCGCCGAGGCCTCGGGCATGGCGCCCGTCGAGGTCGAGCAGCTCGTCACCTATCCGATCGAGGTCGGCATGGGCGGGCTTCCGGGCGTCACCGAGGTACGCTCGCTCTCCAAGCTCGGCCTCGCGGTGGTCACGATCGTGTTCAAGGACGACGTGGACGTGTACTTCGCGCGCCAGCTCGTGTTCGAGCGCCTCCAGCAGGCACGCGAGAAGTTGCCGCCCGGCGTCGACGTGGAGCTGGGCCCGGTCTCCACCGGGCTCGGTGAGATCTTCCAGTACACGCTCGAGAGCCCGACCCGCGACGCGATGGACCTGCGGACCCTGCAGGACTGGGTGGTGCGACCGATCCTGCGTGCCGTGCCCGGCGTCACCGACGTGAACAGCTTCGGCGGCGTGGTGAAGCAGTACCAGGTCCTCGTGCGGCCGGAGCAGCTCACGAGCTACCGGCTCACGGTCCACCAGGTCCTGCAGGCGCTCGCCGAGAACAATTCGAACGCGAGCGGCGGCTACATCGAGCACCACGGCGAGCAGTACGTGGTGCGCGGCATGGGGCTGGCCCGGGACACGACCGACCTCGGCGAGGTCGTCGTCGCCGTCCATGACGGCACGCCCATCTACGTGCGCGACGTGGCGGAGGTCACGATCGGGCCGGAGCCGCGGCAGGGATTCGTCACGCGCGATGGCAAGGGCGAGGCCGTGGCCGGCATCGTGCTCATGCTGCGCGGTGCGAGCGGCCGGGACGTCGTGGCCGCGGTGAAGGACAAGGTGCAGACCGTGCAGCGCGCGCTCCCCTCCGATGTCCGCCTGGTGCCGTTCTACGACCGCACCGAGCTCGTGGACCGGGCGATGGAGACCGTGCGCAAGGCGCTGCTCGAGGGCGGCGTGCTCGTGGTGCTGGTGCTGATCCTGTTCCTCGGCAACCTGCGGAGCGCGATGCTCGTGACGGTCGTGCTCCCGCTCTCGGCGCTCGTGGCGTTCATGCTGCTGCGCGCGGTCGGCTACACCGCGAACCTCATGTCGCTCGGAGGCCTGGCCATCGGCATCGGCATGATGGTGGATGGCGCCGTGGTCATGACCGAGAACGTGTTCCGGCACCTCGCGGAGCCGCGCGAGGGCCGCGACGTGGTCGACGTGGTGCGCGGCGCGGCGCTCGAGGTGGCGCGGCCGATCGTGTTTGGCATCAGCATCATCGTCGCGGTGTTCCTGCCCATCTTCACGCTCGAGGGGATGGAGGGGAAGATGTTCATCCCGCTCGCGTTCACGGTCGCGGCCGCGCTCGCGGGTTCTCTGCTGTTCTCGCTCACGCTCGTGCCCGTCGGCGCGTCGTTCCTGCTCCGCGGCAGGCTCTCGGAGAAGGACACGGTCGTCGTGGCGGCGTGCAAGCGGACCTACCTGCCGGCGCTGCGCTGGTGCCTCGCGCACGGCCGCATCCCCGTGCTGCTGGGCGTCGTGTCGCTGATCGCGAGCGCGATCGTGTTCACGCGGCTCGGCCGCGAGTTCCTGCCGTCGCTCGACGAGGGCGCGATCGGCATGCAGACGTTCCGGTTGCCGAGCGTGTCGCTGTCGATGTCCCGGAGCCTCGAGCTGGAGGTGGAGAGGGCGCTCAAGGAGTTCCCCGAGATCGAGACCGTGGTCTCGAAGACGGGACGCGCCGACATTGCATCCGACCCGATGGGTCTCGAGGTGAGCGACGTGATCGCGAACCTGCGGCCCCGCAAGCAATGGAAGACCGCGCGCACGCGGGACGAGCTCGTGGAGAAGATCCGCGAGCGGCTCGAGCGCATCCCCAGCATGACCTACAGCTTCTCGCAGCCGATCCAGCTCCGCGTGGACGAGCTGGTCTCCGGAGTCAAGGCGCAGATCGCGGTGAAGCTGTTCGGCGACGACCTCGACGTGCTGAAGGCGCAGGGGGAGCGCATCCAGCGGGCGGTGAGCCGCGTGCGCGGCGCCGCCGACGTCAACCTCGAGCGGGTTGCCGGCACCGCATATCTCGAAGTGCACATCGACCGCGCGCGCATCGCGCGCTACGGGATCAACGTCGCCGACGTGCAGGCGATCGTCGGGACCGCGATCGGCGGTCAGGCCGCGACCCAGCTCCGCGAGGGCCAGCGCGTGTTCGAGGTCGTGGTGCGGTTCCCCGCGCACGTGCGCGACGATCCCTCGCGGTTCGGCGAGCTGCTCGTCTCGGCCAGCGACGGCTCGCGGATCCCGTTGAGCCAGCTCGCGACCCTCCAGGTGGTGGAGGGACCCGCCCAGGTGAGCCGCGAGAACGGCCAGCGCCGGATCGTGATCGAGTGCAACGTGGTGGGACGGGACATCGGCTCGTTCGTGGCCGACGCGCAGCGCGCGGTGGCGCGCGAGGCGGCGCCGCCGCCCGGCTACTACGTGACGTGGGGCGGGCAGTTCGAGAACCAGCAGCGCGCCATGGCGAAGCTCTCGATCGTGGTCCCGATCGTCATCCTGCTCATCTTCCTGCTGCTGTTCAGCACGTTCGGCTCGCTGCACAACGCGTTCCTCATCATCCTCAACGTGCCGTTCGCGCTCGTGGGCGGCGTGCTCGCCCTGGCGCTCGCGGGGTTGAACCTGAGCGTTGCGGCGTCGGTCGGGTTCATCGCGCTGTTCGGAGTGGCGGTGCTGAACGGCGTGGTGATGGTCACGTACTTCAACCAGCTCCGGCGGGAGGGGGCATCGCTGGACGACGCCGTGCTCCGCGGCGGCGAGCTGCGGCTGCGCCCGGTGCTGATGACGGCGCTCGTCGCGATGCTCGGGTTGATCCCGCTCGTGCTCGCGACCGGTCCGGGATCCGAGATCCAGCGGCCGCTCGCGATCGTGGTGGTGGGCGGGCTCATCACCTCCACCCTGCTGACGCTTTTCGTGGTGCCGGTGCTCTATCGTTGGATCGAGGGTCGCACGGCGAAGGAGACCCCGGTCGTGGAGCGGTGAACCGGCTTCACCGCGGCCGCTTCTGCCACCACAGCGCGAACATCGCCAGCGCGTAGAGCATCTGCGAGCGGTCGGCGCGCGCCTCGCGGTGCTCGCGGAACAGCGCCGCGACCGCCGCGGGCTCGAGCGCGCCGGCATCGTCCGCGCGCGCGTCGCGCCACAGCGACTCGGCGTAGGTGCCGAGGTCGCCGCGCACCCAGCGCGCGAGCGGAACGGCGAAGCCCTGTTTCGGCCGCTCCAGTACGCCCGGCGGCAGCCACGGCTCGACCGCCTTGCGGACGAGGTACTTGCCGGTCGCGCCCCGGAGCTTGAGATCGATGGGCACCGATGCAGCAAACTGGACGAGCACATGAGACAAGAACGGCACGCGCACCTCGAGCGAGTGCTGCATGCTCGCGCGGTCCACCTTCGTCAGCATGTCGTCCGGCAGCCGCACGACGGTGTCGGCGTAGAGCAGGTTCTCGACCGGGTCGCGTGACGCGGGCGTGGGGAAGTACGCGGCCGCGAGCCGCTCCAGCTCGTCTCCCGACTCGAGCCGGGCGCGGAACTCGGCGCGATAGAGCGCGGCGCGCGCGGGGCGGGGCAGGAGCTGGTACTTGCTGAAGAAGCGCTGGAACGTGCTTGGGAGCTTCGCGTCGCCGGCGATCTTCGCCGCGCGCTGGCGCAGGTAGTTCCAGCGCGCGATCGGGAGCGGCGGGAGCGAGGCCATCACGCCTGCGAGTGCGAACATCGGCGAGCGCTCGGCGAGCATCCGCTCCGCGCGATGGCGTTCGTAGCCGGCGAACAGCTCGTCGCCGCCATCCCCCGAGAGCGCCACCGTGACCTGCTCGCGCGCGAGCTTGGAGACATACCAGGTCGGGATCGCCGAGGGATCGGCGAACGGCTCGTCGTAGGCCATCGCGAGCCGCGGCAGCAGTGTGGCGGCATCCTCGACATCCACGCGCCGCTCGGTGTGCCGGCAACGCAGGTGTTGGGCGACGGCCCGGGCGAACGGGGCTTCATCGTGCGCGCTGTCGGCGAACCCGATCGTGAACGTGCGTACCGGCTCACGCATCACGCGGCTCATCGCCGCCACGACCGCGGACGAGTCCACGCCGCCCGAGAGGAACGCGCCGAGCGGCACGTCGCTCTGGAGGTGGCGCTGGACACAGGCGGTGAACGTGTCGCGGAAGCGCTCGACCCACTCGGCTTCCGTCGCCGCCGGCGCCGGGGCGTAAGCGAAGCGCCAGTACCGGGTGGTGACCGGGTCCCCCGAAGGCGCGATCGTGAGCGCGCAACCGGGCTCGAGCTTCGTCACTTCCGCGTAGATCGTGTGCGGTGCGAGCACGTGGCCGAACGCGAAGTACTGGTCCGTGGCGCGTGCATCCGGCGTGAACGCGAAGCCAGGCACGGACACAAGCGCCTTCAGCTCCGAGGCATAGGCGAGCCCGCCGTGCTGCAATGAGATGTAGAGCGGCTTGATTCCGAGCGGATCGCGCGCGAGGTGGAGCGTGCGCTCGCGGCTGTCCCAGATCGCCGCCGCGAACATGCCTTCGAGCCGCGCCCACACGCCGGGTCCCCAGTGCTGGAAGCCGAGCAGGATGCTCTCGGTGTCGCAGTTCGTGCGGTAGCGCCGGCCCAGGGACTCCAGCTCCGCGCGCAGGGCCGGGTGGTTGTAGATCTCGCCGTTGTAGGTGAGGACGTAGCGCCCGTCCTCGCTGGTCATGGGCTGGTGGCCGCCGGCCACGTCCACGATCGAGAGCCGGCGCATGCCGAAGCCGAAGTCGCCGTCCGTGTGCACACCCTCGTCGTCGGGGCCGCGGTGGACGATCGTGGCGCACATCGCGCGCACGACGGCCGCGTCCACGGCGCGGCCATCGCGCGCGTACCAGCCGGCAATCCCGCACATGCTAGGGACGCCTTCCAGGCGCGGCCGGCATCGCCCAGGTCCGCACGACGTTGGCGCCCGCCGTCGCCAGGCGCGAGCCATCCGCGGAGAACGCCAGGTCCTCGACCTCCGCGCCGCCGTGCGGCGCCCAGTCGGCCACCGTGCGGCCGCTGCGCGCCCACAGCACGCGCGTGCGCCCGCCGAGCGAGGTGGCGAGCAGCAGCGCGTCGCGCGAGAGCGCAATGTGTTCGAGCCGGCCCTCGCCGCCGAACACGAGCCGCCGACGGAAGCGCTTGCTCGGCAGGTCCCACATCGACACGTGCATCGTGGATTCCGCCACCGCGAGCGTGGTACCCGCGGATGGGAGTGCGAGCTTCCACGGGCGTGCGCCTTCGAACGTGTCCAGCGTGAAGCTCGGCCAGTCGTCCTCGGCCGCCGAGATCACGCGCAGATCGAGCGGCACGAGGAAGTGCGCGAGCGGCTCCGCCCAGAGGAGCGCGCCGGGCCCGGCCGCGAGCGCACCCTGCCACCGCGTGCGGCCGGTCTGAACCTCGATCAGTCGGCCGAGCGCGCCGTCCGACCACAGCAACTGCGAGCCGTCCGCGGACAGCGCGAGCGTGGCGGCGTTGCCGGGTGCGGCGAGCAGCGGCTGGAGCCCGCGTGTGGCGAAGACGCGGACACTGTCCGCGGTGGCGACCGCAAGCGTCTCGCCCGCGGCGCTCACGTCCAGGCCTCGGGCGGCGTGGGGCGGGATCTCGGGAAGGCGGAACGCCGCCTGCTCGCGACCGCTCCTGGAGTCCACGAGTGACACGCCCCAGCCGTGCAGCGCCACCGCGAGCAGCGAGTCGTGACACGCCCAGTGCACGTCCGCCGCGCCGGGAGCGTCCGCTTCGGCGAGCAGCCGCGGCCGGCCCGCGCAGCCGGTGAGCGGCGAGGCGCAGCAGCAGGCGAGCACCAGCGTGCCGAGGCCAACGGCGCGGAGACTCATCGCGTGTCTCGGCGTGCGCGCGCCAGCTCGTAGACTGCCAACACCTGCTTCGCCACCGCCTCGAGCGACAGCGTGCGCGCGATCACGTCGCGGCCGTTCGATCGCCTCGCGTCGGCGAGCGCGGCGGCAGCCGCGTCGGCGAACGCACCCACCGTGCGCTCCACCACCCACGACGGCGACACGTCGCGCAACCGTTCGACGCAATCGCCGACCGGCGCCGCCACCACCGGCAGCCCCACCGCCATCGCCTCCTTCACCACGTTGGGCGAACCCTCGTGGAACGAGGGCAGCAGCAGCAGGTCGGCGGCGTTCATGGCCCGCACCATATCCGCCTGCGGCCTGCCGTACACGGCCTCGAGCCGCACGTCGAGCCCACGCGCCGCGAGCGCGGCCCGCGTGCCCTCGGCGAGCGGCCAGTTCTTGCGCTGCTCGTGCGGATCCGCCGCGAACAGCAGCACGTGGCCGGTGGGCGGCCACCTCAGCGCGGCGCGCGCGGCCGCGCTCGGCTCGGGAGCGAAGCGCCCGAGGTCGACGCCGTTCGGGATCACGTTCACCTCGGGCACGTCGACGAGCCCGCGCCGCATCTCCTCGCTCTTCACGATCACGGCGTCCGCGCGGCGCGCGGCGTGACGCGAGACCGGGATCAGCGCCCGGCTCCTGAGCGTGAGCCGCCCGCGCGCGTCCGGGCGCCCGAGCAGGTCGTCGCCGCAGAAGCTCACCACGAGCGGCGCCCGCACGCGGGTCGCGGCGGCGCCCGAGAGTCCGTAGTGCGCGTGCACCACGTCCGCTCCGCACTCGCGCGCCACGCGCGGGATCTCGCCCATGGCGCGCAGGTAGTCGAGGCTCGAATGGTAGCCGCGGATCTCGTAGAGCGTGTTCTCGCAGCCCAGGGCCGCAAGCGAATCGGCCTGCGACTTCACGAACGCGCCCCAGTGCGGCCGTTCCGCCGACGGCCACATGTTGGTGACCACGAGCACCTTCATGCCAGCGGCCTCGGGTCACGCGCCCGCTCGGCGAGGTGGAAGAGCGTCATCGCCAGGTAGCGCGGGTACTCGTTGTGGTCGGAGAGCAGGTAGTAGTCGCCGCGCGAGAATCGACGGAAGCCGCCGTCCGGGCGCTGCTGCGCCAGCACCCAGCGGAACGTGCGGTCGGCGAGCGCGCGGTGATCGCGCCAGCCCTGCGCGCTCACGGTGTGGAGCGCCATGCCCACCGCGTCGGCGTAGTACACCACCTCGGGCAGCACGCTCGCGCACGAGGCGCGCACCGCGCCCGAGGCGAGCACGCCGGTGGCGAGGAAGTCGGAGAGCCGCTCGGCGATGGCGCGCGCGCGGGCATCCCCCAAGTCGGCCGCGAACCAGGCGAGCTTCATGCATTGGAACGCGTTGTACTGGTAGCAGAGGTAGTGCGGCCGCGTGCGCGGCTCGCTGCCGCCGGCCAGCTCGTACGGCAGCTCGCCGCTCGTCATCTGCACCGCCTCGAGGAACGTGAGCAGCGCGGGCACGCGGTCGAGGAAACGCGCCTCGCCGGTCGCGTTCGCGAGCATCCCCAGCACCCAGATCCACTCGCAGGTGTTGTTCGGCACCAGGCCGCGCGGCTTCTGGAAGTAGTTCACGCACAGGCCGCCGCCGTACTCCTGGTAGCCGATCTCGCGCTCGACGTAGGTGTGCCAGGCTCGCGCGCCATCGAGCCAGGACCCGTCGCCGTCGCGCCGGTAGCCTTCGAGCAGCGCGAATGCGCCGAAGTCCCCCTCGACGGTGGCCACCAGGTGTCGTCGCTCCGGCAGCGGATAGTCCCAAGCGCCGTCGGAGCGCTGGGTCGCGCGGATGACGCG
>DATNFC010000331.1:0-8000 GCA_035606545.1 Candidatus Methylomirabilota bacterium | reverse complement strand
GCCGCGACGCTCAGGCCTGGCGGCGTCCCGCCAACCGGCGGGCAGCGCTGCGCAGCTGTTCGTGCAGCCAGAGTCCGCCGGGCAACGGCCTGCTCCAGGTGCTGGCGAGATCGCCGGCCGCGATGAGCGGTCCGGTGGTCACACCCCGCGCGGCCAGCGGACGCGCGAACTCCAGGCCCGGCGCCTGGAGCAGCAACACCAACACCGCGACACTGAATACCAGGCCGACCGCCAGCCCGAGCGCCGCGCCAATGACGCGGTCGAGCCAGCCGAACGGTCCGTCGTGTGCGGCCTTCGCCAGCAGATCCCCCCACGCGTGCATCACCGCTGCCACACCGAGGCCGCTCAGGATGGCGACCGACCAGCGCAGCAGCATGAACACGAACTCCGGCCGCGCTGAATGCCAGTGCGTCCCGACCCAGTCCGCCACGGCGGACCCGACGAGAACGCCGAGCACGAGGCCGGCGAACGCGAACACCTGCGCGAGCGTGCCGCGCAGGAGTCCACGGAAGAGGAACAAGCCCGACAGGGTCACGAAGGCCCAGTCGAGCCACGTCAGATGCGGAAGACCGATCAGCGGAGTCAGTTCTCCGCCGACCGACGCGCCATGTTCTTGCGCTTGGCGGCGTTCAGCTTGCGCTTGCGCCGCTCACTGGGCTTCTCGAAGTGCTGATGGCGGCGAAGGTCCGCCATGATTCCTGCCTTCTCACACTTCTTCTTGAAACGGCGCAGGGCGCTCTCGAAGGACTCTCCGTCCTTCACCCTGATGCCTGGCAAATTAAATCCCCCCCTCTCTCATGTCTTCCGTCGAGAAAGAGATTTGGGTCGTGCTAAGTTGTTGTACCGACGAGTGGTTCCGGTAACGGAACACGCGGCTGGCAGTCTATGACCGCACGTCGAAAGCGTCAAGCCACGGGGCCGGTGGGAGTACCACCCGCCGGGGACCGCGTGGCCGCCCACACCGCCGCAGCGGTCACGGCGGCGGTCTCCGTGCGGAGCCGGGTGCCGGCCAGGCGGACGGGCGTGAACCCACTTCCCCGCAGCGCCTTGCGCTCGGGCTCGGTGAAGCCGGAAGCGGGCCCGATCGCAGCGACCACCGCGCCGTCCGCCGAGGGCAGCTGGCCGTAGGCAGGCTCCCCTGTGGGGTCCGCGAGCCACCGCGTTCCCTCCCGGGCGGCGGCCATGGCGTCGCTCAGGCCCACCGCGGAGTGGATCACCAGCCGCCACGCCGCGCGCGATTGTCTCAGCGCCGCCACGGCGAGCCGCTCCCACCGTGACTCGCGGCGCGCAGGCCAGCGCGCGCGCTCGGTGTCGAGCGGCTGCAGATCGGTGACGCCCAGCTCGGCGAGCTTCTCCACCAACCAGTCGCCCCGCTCGCCCTCGGGCGCGCCGCAGATCACGCGCGCCGCCGGCGGCCGTGGCGTCTCGCGGGACGACTCGAGTACCAGCACCAGATCCGGCTTCACGCGCTCGATTCTCATGTCCGCCATCAGGCCCGTTCCGTCGGTCGCCGTCACGCGCTCGCCTTCCCGCGCGCGAACGACGCGGGCGAGGTAGTGCGCCTCTTCGCCCTCGAGCGGGAAGCTCTGGCCCAGCGTGCGCAGCGCCGGCAGGTACAGCAACGAGGGCGGGCCCGCCCCACGGGCGGCTGCCCGGTCAGCCGCCGAACGCATCGCGCGCGCGCTCGAACAGCGATCGCGACGGCGCCGGCGGCTGCTGGCCCTCGCTCTTCCGCAGCTCCTCGAGCAGCTTCTTGTCGGCGCTCGAAAGCCGCGTCGGAACCCAGACCCGCAGGCGCGCGTGCAGGTCGCCGCGGCCGCCGCGCAGTCCGGGGAGGCCCTTCCCCTTCACCCGCGCCACGTGTCCGCTCGCCGTGCCCGCGGGCACGTCCACCGTTGCGCGGCCGCCGGCGAGCAACGGCACCTCGACCTTCCCGCCGAGCGCCATGACGCTGAAGCTCACCGGGATGTCGAGCGACAGGTCGTCGCCATGGCGCTCGTAGAGTTCGTGCTGCTTCTCCTCGATCAGCACCACGAGATCGCCGGCCCCGCCGCCGCGCACGCCCGCGTCGCCGAGGCCCCGCAGCGGGATGTAGTTCCCGGCCGCGACACCGGCGGGCACCTTCACCGACACCGTGTCGCTCGCGCTCTTCCGGCCGTCGCCGCCGCAGGTCTTGCACGGTTGCGCCACGATGGTGCCCTCGCCCTCGCAGCGTGGGCACGCGCTCACGTTCACGAACTGGCCGAACACCGTCTGCTGCACCCGGCGCACCTGGCCGCGGCCCTGGCATTGCGGGCACACGCTCTCGCCCTGGCCGCCGCGGCCGCTGCACGTCTCGCACTTCTTCATGTGCGTGACGCGGATCTTCTTCTCGACGCCGGTGGCGATCTCCTCGAGCGTGAGCGACAGCCGGACTTGCAGATCGTCGCCGCGGCTGCCGCCGCCGGCGCCACGGCCGCCGCGACTGCGGCCGCCACCGCCGCCGCCGAACAGGTCCTCGAACGCGCCCTCACCGCCGAAGTCGCGCATGAACGCGCGCAGCGCGTCCGCCAGGTCGAAGCCGGCATCGAAACCACCGCCGCCGAAGCCGCCGCCCGCACCCGCGCCCGAGCCGCTCGCGGCGTGCCCGAACTGGTCGTAGCGCGCGCGCTGCTGCGGGTCGTGCAGCACCTCGTAGGCCTCGGTGGCCTCCTTGAACTTGCCCTCGGCCTCGGCATTGCCAGGATTGCGGTCGGGATGCCACTGCATGGCGAGCTTGCGGTACGCCTTCTTGATCTCCTCGACCGCCGCGCCACGCTGGACGCCGAGCACTTCGTAGTAATCGCGTTTGGCCATCTCAGGCCCGCTCCGAGAATGCCACGCGAGCGCGTTGGCGGCCCGCCGCCGCCCCCAACCCGGAGGGCGGGGCCGGCAAACGCCACCGGGTTGCGTCACTCGTCGTCGACAGCCGAGACAAGGCTCGTCTCCTCCTCGTTCCTTGCGCGCTAATGATCCGACTTCGCCACGACCACCCGTGCGGCGCGCAGCGCGCGGTTGTCGCGGGCGTAGCCCTTCTGCACCTCCTGCACAACCGCACCGGGACGCGCGCCCTCGGGCGGCGCCACCTCGAGCAGCGCCTCGTGGAACACCGGATCGAACGGCTCGCCGACCGTGGCGATCGGCGTCACGCCGCGGCGGGCGAGCGCATCGCGCAGCCGCTGCGCGGTGAGCGCGACGCCCTGCGCCCACGGGTTCCCGGCCTGGTCCTCCGGCAGCGCCGCGAGCGCGCGCTCCAGATCGTCGAGCACCTCGACCATGTCGACCAGGATACGCTCCTCGCTGGCACGCACGGCGTCGTCGCGGTCGCGCGCCGCGCGACGGCGCGTGTTCTGGATCTCGGCTTCGGCGCGCAGCCAACGATCCTTGTAATCGGGCTCGCTCGTGCGCAGGCGATCGGCGCTCGCCGTGTTCGCCGCGAATGCCGCCGCCGGATCCTCAGCGGCGGGGCCGGTCACGGGCTCGTTCGTCCCCGCCCCGGGCGCGGGCTCGCCGCTCGTTCCGGGCACGGCGTCTTTGATGTCATCGGTCATCTCGGGTCCTTCGGAAGGTCGTTCGCATGCGGCCGGCGCGGGTGCGCCTCAGGCCGAGAGCAGGTCGGCGACGCGCGCCCCGACCAGGTCCACGAGCGCGATCGTGGTGGCGTAGTCCATGCGCATCGGTCCGAGCACGCCCACCGCGCCCGAGACCGCGCCCGGCAGCGGGAAGCTGACCAGGCTCAAGCCTGCGAGCTCGCGCTCGCTGGCGAGGCCCACGCTCACGCCGGCGTGGCCCTGGAGCCCGCTCACCATGAGACGCTCGAACGGACTGCCGGATTCGAGCGCGCGCAGCACCGGCGTGAGCCGCGCGCCGTCGGCGAACTCGGGTTGCTCGGCGATGTGCGACACGCCCGCGGTCAGGAGCGGCGTCTCGACCGGGCGCCGCCAGCTCGCCGCCGCCGCGAGCGCGACGATGCGCACCGCGGAATGGCGCGCGAGCGCGGGGTCGGAGGCGAGCCGCTCGCGCGCGGCCGCGAGCGTGCGGCCGAGGAGCTGCTCGCGCAGCACCTTGGAAACCTCTTGCAGCGCCGCGCGCTCCAGGGGAGTACCCAGTTCGAGAACGAGGGTTCGCGAGCGGTGGCCCGAGAGCCCGAGCACGAGCAGCGCGCGGCGCTCGCCGAGCGGCTCCAGCTCCAGTGACACCAAGGCCTCGTCCTCGAGCGACGCCGCGAGCGCGAGCCCGAGTTGGTGCGAGAACGTCGCCAGCAGGCGCGAGGCCTCCTGGAGCAGCCGCTCGACGTCGTGCCGCGACTGCGACAGCCGCTCGGCGACCGCGTCCTCGATCTCGGCCGGGAGTTCCGCGGGCTCGAGCATCACGCGCACGAAGTACTCCCAGCCGGTCGTCGATGGCACCCGCCCGCCGCCCGAGCGAGGGCGCTCGAGCAGCCGCATCTCCTCCAGCTCGGCCAGCGTGCCGCGCAGCGCCGCACCGGATCGGCGCAGCTCCGGGGCGCGTCCCAGGCGATCGCTGCTGACCGCGCGGGCGTCGCGGCGATGAAGCGCCAGCAGACGCGAGAAGACATGGCGCTGGCGCTCGGAGAGTTGCGGGTCGGAAGGCGTCAGCCTCCCGGGGATGGCGGGCGTGGACATGGCGACCGATTCACGCACGCGGGAGGCCCGCACGTCAACTCCTGTGCGCGCCTAATGCAAGATCTTGAAAAGCCGGGACCAGCGGATGAAGAACGGCATGTCCCACCAGTGCTGCGACGCGGTCGAGAAGTAGATGAACAACGCGCGGCCCTTCACCAGGTCCATGGGCAGGTAGCCCCAGAACCGGCTGTCGGCCGAGTTCTCGCGGTTGTCGCCCATCATGAACAGGTGCTCGGCCGGCACCGTGTGCGGCGCCAGGTTGTCGCGCGGGCTCATCGCGGCCGGCTCCTCGCTCCACTGCGTGTGCAGCGCGAAGGGCTCGTCGCGCTTGACGCCGTCGACCCACACCTCCTTGTGCCGGACCTCCACGGTCTGCCCGCCGGTGGCGACGCAGCGCTTGATGAAGTCCTGCGACGGGTCGACCGGGTACTGGAACACGATGATGTCGCCGGGCCCCGGCTTCCGGAGCCCCGGCAGGCGAAAGTGCGTGAACGGGACCTTAGGGCCGTAGTCGAACTTGGTGACGAACAGGAAGTCGCCGACGAGCAGCGTGTCGCGCATGGACTCGGACGGGATCCTGAACGCCTGGAGCAGGAACACGCGCACGATGAGCATCAGGCCGATCGCCCACGCGAGCGATTCGACGTTCTCGCGGAACGTGCTCGGCTTGCTCGCTTCGGAGGGGCGCTTGGGCTCGGCGCTCACGCGGCACGCTCCCGGGCCGGCAACGGGCGGGCGCGCACGGCCAGCCAGGCGATCGTGTCGTCGGCCACGAACCGGTGCGCGGCCGGGATCCGCCAGCCGTGTGCCGTGCGCTCCAGCCGGCCGCCGGCCTGCGCGTCGGCGAACGCTCTTCCGTATCGCATCTCCAGCTCCTCTCTCGGGTCGGGGGAAAGGTCTCGCAGATCGAGGCCCGAGGCCAGCCGGAGCGCGAGCATGACCGTCTCGTCGGCGCGCGACGCCGGCGTTTCCAGCTCGTGCGCCACCGCCGGATCGTGACCCTGCTCGAGCGCGGTTGCCCAGTCGGGCATCGCCCGGACGTTCTCGTAGCGCTCGCCCCGCCACAGCCCGTGCGACGAGGGGCCGAGTGCCAAGTAGTCCCGCCGCAGCCAGTAAGTAAGGTTGTGCCGGCACTCGGCGCCGGGCCGCGACCAGTTCGAGGTCTCGTACGGCACGAGCCCCGCGGCCGCGAACGCCGCGTCCGCCTGCACGTGGAGTTCGGCTTCGAGCTCGGGCGAGACCGTGCGCGCCGCGCCGCCGTGCACGGCGTCGCCGAGCGGCGTGCCCTCCTCCGGGATGTAGCCGTACGCCGAAATGTGCTCGGGCTCGAGTGCGAGCGCGGCAGCAAGCGTCCGTTCCCACGTCGCGGCGGTGTGGCCAGGGTAGCCGAACATGAGATCGAGGCTCAGCCGGCGGAAGCCGTGCGCGCGCGCGAGCGCGAACGCCTCGCCGGGCTTCTTCTCGTCGTGGAGCCGCCCCAGCGCGCGGAGCTCCTCGGGCACGAACGACTGGGCGCCCATCGACAGCCGGTTGACGCCCGCCTGGGCCCAGGCGTCGAGCAGGCCCGGCTTCACCGTCTCGGGATTCGCCTCGAGCGTGATCTCGGCGCCCTCCTCGAGCGTGAAGTGATCGCGGATCGAGCCCCACGCGCGCGCGAACGCGCGCGGCGCGATCGCCGACGGTGTGCCGCCGCCGAAGAACACGCTCGAGAACGCCAGGCCGGCCGCGGCCGGGGCACGCAGCGCCGCCTCGCGCTCGAGTGCGGCGAGCCAGCGCTCGACCGCGGCGCCCGAGAGGTGCTCCTTGGAGAAGTGGCAGTACGGGCACGGTGCGGCGCAGAACGGCACGTGCACGTAGAGCGCGGTGCGCGCACCCGCGCGTGCGGCCGCGCCAGGTCCCGAGAGCGGACGCATCAGCGGATCACCTTCAGCAGCCGGTCGAAGCGGATGTGGAACAGCCCGTTCCACCACGCGGTGCCGGCGGTCGAGAAGTAGATGAACAGCGCGCGGCCCTTCACCAGGTCCATCGGCACCGTGCCCCAGAAGCGGCTGTCGTTCGAGTTGTCGCGGTTGTCGCCCATCATGAACAGCTCGCCGGGAGCCACGGTGGGCGGCATGTAGTTGTCGCGCGGCGTGTAGCCGGCGGGGTCTTCGGTCGACACCGTGTGCTTCACGTAGGGCTCGGTCTGGCGCTCGCCGTCCACGAACACCTGCTTGTGCCGCACCTCCACCGTCTGCCCGCCGGTCGCGATGCAGCGCTTGATGAAGTCCTTGGACGGGTCCTCCGGCCACTGGAACACGATCACCTCGCCGCGGCGCGGCGGGTGCAGCCCCGGCAGGCGCACGTGGGTGAACGGGATCTTGGCGCCGTAGTCCAGCTTGCTCACGAACAGGAAGTCGCCCACGAGCAGCGTGTCGCACATCGACTCGGACGGGATGCGGAACGCCTGGATGACGAACGTGCGCAGCAGCAGCGTGACGACCACCGCCCAGGCGATGGCCTCGACGTAGTCGCGGGTGGTCGAGCGCGGAGCGCCGCTGGCGGACATGGCGCGCCTAGCCCCGGTCCACGCGCAGCACGGCGAGGAACGCTTCCTGCGGCACTTCGACGGTGCCGATCTGCTTCATGCGGCGCTTGCCCTCCTTCTGCTTCTCGAGCAGCTTCCGCTTGCGCGTGATGTCGCCGCCGTAGCACTTCGCGATCACGTTCTTGCGCATCGCGCCCAGCGTCTCGCGCGCGATCACCTTGCCGCCGATCGCGGCCTGGATCGCGACCTGGAACATCTGCCGCGGGATCAGCTCCTTGAGCTTCTCGCACAGCGAGGCGCCGTACGTGTAGGCCTTGTCGCGGTGCACGATCGCCGAGAGCGCGTCCACGATCTCGCCGTTCAGGAGCACGTCCAGCTTGACCACGTCGGCCTCCTGGTAGCCGGCGAACTCGTAGTCGAGCGACGCGTAGCCGCGCGACACGCTCTTCAGCCGGTCGTAGAAGTCGAGCACGATCTCGCCCAGCGGCAGCCGGTAGGCGACGCGCACGCGCTTCTCCTCCAGGTGCACCATGTCCACGAACATGCCGCGGCGATCCTGGCAGAGCTTCATGATGTTCCCGAGGTAGTCGGTCGGTGTCACCACGTGCGCCAGCACCACCGGCTCCTCGATCGCCTCGATGTTCTGCACGGGCGGCATGTGCGCCGGATTGTCCACCTTGATGAGATCGCCGTCCGCGAGCAGTACGTGGTACATCACGCTCGGCGTGGTGGCGATCAGGTCGACCGCGAACTCGCGACGCAGCCGCTCTTGGATGATCTCGAGATGCAGCAGGCCCAGGAACCCGCAG
>DATNFC010000330.1:0-10917 GCA_035606545.1 Candidatus Methylomirabilota bacterium | reverse complement strand
CCAGCTCTTGTGGGAGCTGAAGGGCGTCATGGGCGAGAAGCGGTGGTCGGGCGGAACGTTCTCGCGCGGCCCCATCCTGCTCGCGCACACTTTCGAATTCCGCGAGCGCGACGGCGTGATCTGGTCGAGCGAGAAGCTGCCGGCGAAATAAGTCAGGCCGGCGGTGTGCGGCGGATCTTCCCGGTCGTGGTCTTCGGGAACTCGCTCGCGCGCACGATCACCTTCTTCACCCGCTTGAACGGCGCGAGCGCCTCGCCGCGCGCCTCCACCTCGGCGCGCAGCACGCGCTCGACGAACGCGTCGTCGCACGGCTTGCCCTGCGCGCGGGCGAGCGCCTCGAGCGCGACCAGGTTCGGATAGATGTGGGCGTGCACCTCCTCGCGTTCGCCGGCCCCGGGCGCCGCACGGCGGCCGTCGGCGCCCCCGGTCACGAGCACCTCGAGCACGTAGGGCGAGTTCGCGAGCACCAGTTCCACCTCCTCAGGGTAGATCTTCTTGCCCGCCGCGGTGGCGATCATGTTCTTGAGCCGGCCGGTGATGCGCACGCGGCCGTCGGGCAGCACGCGGCCGAGATCGCCGGTGTGGAACCAGCCGTCGTGCAGCACCTCCGCGGTCATCGCCGGCTGCCGCCAGTAGCCGAGCATGACGTTCGGCCCACGCACGACCAGCTCGCCGTCGCCATCGGCATCGGGCTCGTCCACGCGCACCTCGATCCCGGGAAGCGGCCAGCCGACCGCGCCCGGCGACGGGTGTGGCGGGCGGTTCGCGCACACCACCGGCGAGGTCTCGGTGAGGCCGTAGCCCTCGAGCATCGGCCAGCCGAGGTCGATGTAGCGCCAGAACACCTCGGGTGCGAACGGCGCGGCGCCGGTCACGAACATGCGCAGCCGGTCGAGGCCCGCGCGACGGCGCAGCGGGCGCGCGAGGGCGCGGCCCACGCGCCAGCCGGTGGTCTGGCGGACGAGCCGGGTCGCGCCGAGCAGCCCGCGCGCGAGCCAGCGCGCGTGCCACGGGGCGTCGTCGATGCCCTTGTCGATCCCGCTCAGCAGCTTCTCGTAGAGCAGCGGCACGCCGATGAACAGCGTGGCGCCCGAGGTGTTCATGTCCTCGCGCAGCTCGCGCGAGGCGAGGCCGCGCGCGGAGCACACGCTCGCGCCCACGCGCAACGGGCACAGGAGCCCACCCATGGACTCGAACGTGTGGTGGAGCGGCAGGATGCTCAGGAACCGGTCCGCCGGCCCGAACTCCAGCGTGCGCACCACCGCCTCGACGTTCGAGAGCAGGTTCGCGTGCGACAGCATCACGCCCTTCGCCTGCCCGGTCGTGCCCGAGGTGAACAGCAGCACCGCGATGTCGTTCGGCTCGGCGCGCGGCGGCGGCGGTGGCGCGAACGCAAACTCGCGTTGCGCCTGGTCCCAGTACGCGATCCCGGCATCGGGATCGAGCGAGACCAACCGCAGCGCCGGCCGCCGCGCGATGCGCGCGCCGTCGAGCAGCGGCAGGTGGCGGGCGTCGCCGATCGCGTGCGTGGCCTCGGCCGTGGCGAGCAGCTCGCCCAACTCCTGCTCGCGCAGCTGGGCGTCGAGCGGCACCACGACCGCGCCCGCCGCGAGCACCGACAGGTAGGCCAGCCCCCACTCCGGGCGGTTGTCGCTCTGCAGCCCGACGCGGGCGCCGGGGCGCACGCCCTCGCGCTCGAGCAGCGCCGTGAACGAGCGCACCGCGAGCGCCGCGGTCTCGAACGTGTAGCCCGACCACGACCCCGACGTGAAGCGCAGCAGGAACGGCCGTTCGCCGTGGCGCTCGGCCGCGTACTCGATCAGCTCGTGCACCAGGCCCACCACCGGGGCGGGCGCGCGCAGGGGCTGCGACATGGGCGGGAAGCTAGGGAGAACCCGCGAACGCGGTCAACCGGGACGTTTCGCCACCACGACGTGCGCCAGCACCTCGCGTGGGTCGAAGAACACCCGGTCGAGCAGCTCGAACAACAGCTGCAGCACGATGTAGAGCACCCGCACCGGGATCTCGGTGAGCACCCGCGTCGGGCCGCGGTTGATGCGGTTGAGCGCGGCGATCGTGCTCAGGCCGACGCGCGCCCACAGCCCGCCCACCGGCACGAACGCGACCGGCTCGAAGCCGGCCCGGCGCAGCAGGAACTCGGCTCCGTAGCGCGTGAAACGGAAGTAATCGTGCGGCTCGTCGTGCAGCGGCACCATCTGCGTGAACTCGAGGATCAGCACCCCTCCGGGCTTGAGGACTCGTGCGGCTTCCACGAGCATGTCGAGCGGCTGAGGAAGATACGTGAGCATCGACAGCCCGAGCACGGTGTCGAACGCGCCATCGCGGAACGGCTGCGCGCCGGCGGTCGCGAACGCGTCGGGGCGCTCGTCCCCGAGGTAGAGCGATCCGGCGAGGTCCGTTCCCCAGTAGCGCTGGACGAGACCGTCGAAGACACCCGCGAACGGCTTCGAGCCGCAGCCCACGTCCAGCAGCTCGCCGCGGGCGTGCGTGCGGACGCGCTTGAGCGCGGCCACGATCTTGTGGTTCGCGAGCCAGTTGTATTTCCACACGGCGTAGCGGCCGCCGGGTCCGGAGCGGGCCCGCTGCCACCACGACCGTCCGCCCGCTGGCGCGCCGCCGCTCACCCGCGCGTCCATTCGAGCACGTACTCGCCGAGGTTCACGCGCACCTCGATCCCGCCGTCGGCCACGACCAGCTCTGCGCGCGGGTCGTCATGCGGACCGCGGAGCCGCGCGCCGGTGACGCCGTCGGGCGTGGCGAAGCGCAGCGTCTCGCGCGGCACGCCGAAATGGCGCAGCAGCACGCCGCGGCCGCCCAGGTCGCGCACCGACCAGT
Source organism: Candidatus Methylomirabilota bacterium (assembly GCA_035606545.1). Lineage (GTDB taxonomy): Bacteria > Eisenbacteria > RBG-16-71-46 > RBG-16-71-46 > RBG-16-71-46 > JAIOPA01. Next base: position 8,061 of record DATNFC010000330.1, on the reverse strand, counting down.
GTCGCTCGACGAGCTGGCGCACCTCGTGATCGAGCAGGAACACCGCGCGCTCGGCGCACAGCCGGCGCAGCAGCTCGCGCAGCGCCTCGCGGCTCGCGCGGTTGTGCGCGGGCAGCATGTGCGCGTAGTTCATGCGGTGGGTGCTCACGATCGCCGGGCGTCCGCGTGCCCAGGCGGCGTGGATGCCGCGCATCGCGGCCTCGATCCCGCGTGGCGTCTTCGGCTGTGCCATGCCCTCGGGCTCGAACGCGATGCGGGGCGGCATGTGGAAGCGGATGCCGTCGTGGTGCGGGAAGCGCAGGCCGAACCAGCGCCGGCGCAGCGGCGCCCAGCCGCGCCCGGCCTGCTCGGCCTTCCCCTGGATCGTGGTCAGGCCGATCGAGGCCGCCTCGCCCTCGAACCAGTCGTCGAACCGGTAATCCGGCGGGCAGAACGACGTGGGCGCGCGGCCGAACAGCGTCCGGAACGCCTGCACCGCCCGGCGCACGTTCCGCGCGCGCAGCGCGCGCGGCTCCGAGGCGTCGTACTCGCCGCTCGCCTCAACGGCACGGCCGATCGGGCTCGACTGCTCGCACGCGCGGCGCGCGTCGCTCTCGCCGCGGCGAAGCGCGCCCAGCCACGCCGCCTCCGGCAGGTGATGGAGCCCGTGCAGCTCGGCCCACCACACGCCGTCGCCCTCGGCCCGCCGCAACGCGTCCCAGAGCCCTGGCCGGGCCCAGCGCGAGGGCAGGTCGGGGTGCACGCACAGCGGCAGCTCCTCGAACTCGAACAGCGGCGGGCGCATGCGCGCGTAGTCGGGGTTCGCGACGATCGTGTTCGCCTGCCACACCGGCGGAAAGCCGTCGCCGCCGCGCCACTCGATCAGCTCCGCGGCGAGCAAGCGGACGTCGTCGGCCGTTTCGAGCGTGGAGCGGCCGTAGCGCAGTCCGGCCTCGGTCCGGAACGCGGGCAGGGTCGCGAGCGCGCGGAACGCCCGATCGTCAGGCACCCACGCGCACAAGCCCCAATCGTCACTTTCCAGCACCACCGCCCGGAGGCGGTGCCAATCGAGGTTCACGCGCGGCTCCCTGGGTCCTCACCACGATGGACGTCCGGTCAATATATCGCACGCGCTCCGTAGTGTTACGGCTGGCCGGGGTCACGGCACGAGGGCTAGACTTCTTTCGGTGTCCTCATCTCGTGACTCAGCCCTCGGCCCCGCGCCGGGGGTCCGACCCCGGTCCGGCCTCACGCGTCGCGCCCCGCGCGCGGGCTTTCTCAGCCGCTCAGGCAGCGCGCTCGCGCTCATCGCGCTCGGGGGTCTCGTGGGAAGCGGATCGGCAGCGCCGCTCCCGCCGCTCGCGCCGCGTCCGGCGCTGCCGCCGATCGGGGCGTCGTGGGCCGCGCCCGCCGATGCGAGCGCGCTCGAGCGCGCCTGCGGCACCGACCTCGGCGCGCTGCCGGCACTCCTGACGCAGGCCGCGGAGCGACGCGCGGCGTCCGCGATCACGCCGCAGCCCACGCCCCACTCCACCGACGTGGGCGAGATCGCAGTGCTCGAGGACGACGGCACGTTCTTCTTCACCGACAAGGACGGCAACGTGAACCTGGACGTGGCCGCCGTCGGGCGCGCGTTCTACCGCACGCACGGCGACGACTACGACCAGCTCGTGGTGTGGCTGGCGACGGGGCAATCGAACTGGCTCGGCTCCCCCACCGCGCTCGCGGCGGCGTGGCTGATCCAGAACCACGTCCACGGCATCGGGCTGAACCAAGGGAGCTACAACGTCGACCTCGGGCTGCCGGCGCGCGTGCAGACCGTGCTCACCATGAACGGCCTGCAGCGCTATCCCGCCGACCCCGCCCAGGACGTGACCGGCCTTCCGAACTACGTCACGCAGGACGTGCTCGCGCACGAGTTCGGCCACGAGTGGCTCGCGTACGTGAAGGTGCAGACGCCCTCCGGTCCGTCCACGGCGCTCCTGGGCCGTGCGTTCCAGCACTGGAGCTTCTTTTTCGACTCGGACGGATCGGTGATGGAGGGGCCGGACTGGGTGCAGCAGGGACCCGATACGTTCAGCTCGCTGCCGCCGATCGCCCGCTTCGGGCCGCTCGACCAGTACCTGATGGGCGTGCGTGGCCGAAACGAGGTGGACTCGCTCACCGTGCTCTCGGACACGGCGAAGTACGTGCCCCCGGGTCCGTACGTGCCGATCAGCGACGCGAACGCGTCCATCACCGCGCGCGGTCCGTACCGCCGGTTCGGGATCGGAGACGTGGAAACGGCGAACGGCCCGCGCGTGCCCGACGCGGCGGGCTCGCCCCACGCTCTGCGGCTGGCGTTCGCACTCGTGGTGCCGCGCGGCAGCGACGCGACGCCTGCCGACCTCGCGAAGGTGGACGGCATCCGCACCGCGTTCCCCGGCACTGTCCAGACGTACACGGGCGGACGGTTGAGCGTGAACGTCGCGCTCGACTCGCACGTGGGCACGCTGCGCCTCACGCACCTGCCGCTCGGCGACATCGAGTCCTCGCCGGCGCCGCGCCCGGTGGCTGTGCATGTGAACGTGGACCAGGCGGGCATCCCGATCGGGGTCGATCCCGCGGGAACGACATTGTCATGGCGCGTGCTCCCGAGCCTCACCTGGACGACCGTACCCATGTCCGCCGCGGGCGCCGACTCGTTCGTCGCCACGCTGCCGCCCACGGCGAGCGGCCAGAAGCTCGAGTACCGCTTCCACGCCCAGGCCGACGTGCCCGGCGTGGCGTCCCAGCTGCCGGACAGCGCGCATGCGCCGTTCTCCTATCGCACGGGGCCGGACGCGAAGCCGCCCGTGATCACCTACTGGCCGCTGCAGACGCAGGCGCTCGAGCGCATGCCGCAGCCGCTGCTCGCGCGCGTGCGCGACAACTTGGGGCCCGCCGGGGTGGACGCCGTGTGGTGTGAGGTCGCGGTGAACGGCGGTCCGGTCACGAACGTGCCCGTGACGAGCGCGGGCGGCGACTCGTTCGTGGTCGCCCTGGGCGCGGGCGTGCCGCGCGGCGGGGCGATCGCGTACCGCTTCGCCGCGCGCGACCGGGCGGCCGCGGGGAACGTCGGCTATTCGAATCCCGGGTTCGACACGCTGCACGTGGGCTACGACCACGTGGACGGCTTCTGGGGCACGTCGCCGTGGACGCACGGGATCGTGCGCTTCAACCGCCGCGACGAGTGGCACACGGTGGAGAACGCCGCGTTCCCCTCCGGCTCGGGCGCCTGGACCTGCGGGCTCGAGGCCATCCCCTACGGGCCCTACCAGGATGCGGCGCTCACGAGCGGGTCCGTTCCCGGCATCGTCCCCGGCTGCTTCCTCACGTTCATGCACCACTTCGACCTCGAGCAGGGCTCGGCGGATGCGGCATACGACGGCGTGCGCGTCGAGGTCCAGGTCGGCGCCGGCGCGTGGAACGTGGCGACTCCGGAGTCGGGTTACACGCACACGATGGTGGAGTCCGATCAGGGCTTCCCGCTCGACTCCCCGTGCTGGAGTGGCCAGCGCGACGACTGGCACGAGGAGCGCATCGATCTCTCGCCCTACGCGCCCGGCCCGGTGCGCGTTCGCTTCCGCATGAGCACCGACCTGTTCGTGGGCCGCGGCGGCTGGTGGGTGGATGCGGTGCGCTTCCACTTCCCGCAGCAGGGGACCACGGACGCGGGGCCGCCGGTGGCGGCGCTGTCGCTCGGGCCATGCTGGCCGAACCCCGCCTCCTCCTCGTTGCGCCAGTCGCTGCGGCTGCCCCATGCCGCGCGTGTGGAGTGGTCCTTGTTCGACCTCGCGGGGCGTCGCGTCGCGGCGCTGCACGACGGCGCGCTCGCGCCCGGACCGCACGAGCTCGCGGCGGAGCTGCCGCGGTCGCTCGCGGGCGGGCTCTACTTCTCGCGCGTGCTCGTGGACAGCCGCTCGCTCGGCACGCGACGGGTCGCGATCGTCCGTTAATCGATCGGACTCGGATCCTCGTCCGGATCGAACGCGGCCTTCGCGGGCGGCGGCTTCCGGAGCTCTCGGGTCGCAAGTACGACATAGGCGACGAGCACGAACGGGCAGAGGACGACGGCAAAGACCGTGAGCGCTCCGATCCTCGGGCCGGCCTGGACGAGGCGCTGGAACGCGTACACGTTCATCGGCGCCACCATGAACACGCCCACGAAACCGAGACGGAGGAACGCCCGCTTGGGAGGAAAGTCGTCGCTCTCGGCGAGATTGCTCGCGCCCATGTAGAAGAACACGATGGGCAGGACCCCGAAGATCACGATCGCGGGCCACTTGCCGATCACGGGCCGCATCATGTCCGAGACGAGCAACGGCCCCCCGAACAGGATCTCGAGCGCGGCGAGCTTCGCCGCGACGTCGAGGTACATCTTGTGGGCCGCCGGGTTCATCCGCTGGCGTCGATCCCGCGCTCGATCGCGGCACCCAGCTCCGCGAGCCGGCGGTCGAAGAAGTGGCTCGCGCCCTCGACCCACTCGAGACGCTTGGGGTCGGCCCAGTTCGGGTAGACGCGCTCCAGGTTCTCGGGCCGACACACCTCGTCGGCGTTGCCCTGGATGACGAGCTTCGGCACCGGGCACGTGCGCATCTCCTCGAAGGTCTGCGTGTGCACCGGGGGCGCGACCAGGATCAGCCGCTCGACCGCCGACTCCGCGGCTGCGACGCGCGACGCCACCCAGGAGCCGAACGAGAAGCCCGCCACCCACGCGCGCGCGCCCGGGTGGCGGCGCCGGAGCCAGTCGAGCAGCGCGAGCGAGTCGTGGAGTTCGCCGCGGCCGTGGTCGTGCACGCCCTCGCTCTTCCCCACGCCGCGGAAGTTGAAGCGCAGCACCGCGGCGCCGTGCGCGTGCAGCGTGGACGCCACCCGGTGGGTGACCTTGTTGTGCAGCGTGCCGCCGTAGAGCGGGTGCGGATGACAGACGAGCGCGAGGAGCGCGTGCGCCGCACCCTCGTGCTCCTGCAGCAGTCCCTCGATGCGCCCGGCCGGCCCGGTGATCTCGACCGGGAGCAGGCGCGACCGCCCCTCGCTCACCGGCGCGCCGGCTTGAACCGCTTGGACAGCTGCTCGTGCAGGTCCTGCGACGTGGTCGCGTAGTTGAGCGCCGCACCGTCGCCGAGCGCCAGCACGCAGCCCGACTCGAGCATCCAGTCCTCGAGCCCGAGCGGCAGGCCCTCGCGGAAGTCCACGAGCTCCGAGGTGACGCGCGCCGGGTAGGGCTCGAACTCGTCGTTCCACTCGACGGCGAAGTACACCTCGTCGCCGCCGCTGAGCAGGCCCGCGCTCGAGAAGCGCTCCATCTCGCCGGGATCGACGAGCAGAGCGCCGCGGTGCTCGCGAGGGCGGATGCCCTCGGACCGCAGCCGGCGCCGCACCGCGGGCTCCTCGCCCGGACGTTCCTGGCCCTCGAGCACGTTGATGGCGGCGAGGGCGTAATCCGGCAACAGGTCCACCGCGTCCACGACCTCGGAGACGGTGGCGGCGAGGCGGCCGAAGTAGATGCGATCGCTCAAGGGTCCGGCTCTCGCGTGGGTGTGAAGGAGGTTGCCGTGAACGGGACGGGCAGTCTAGCCCGGCCCCGCGGTCGCTCGCTAGCACGCGGACCGCGGAAAAGCCCGCGTCCGTCGCCCGTTCAGGCCCGCCGGCGCGGCGGCACGGTGAGGACCGGGCACTCGACCAGGTGCCGCACGCGCGACACGGTGGCGCCGAAGACCACGTCGGAGAGCCCCGAGTGGCCGTGCGATCCCGTCACCAGCACGTCGACGTGCTCCTCGCGCACGATGCGCGCGATCTCCTTCGCCGGGTCGCCGTGGCCGAGGCGCACCGACGCCCGCGTGCCCTTGTCGCCGAACTCGCGCGACAACTGTTCGAGCGCCGCCAGGTCCTCGCGGCTCTCGCTGTCGAGACTCTGCTCGCCGAGCCAGAGGCTCGCGGCGCTCTCCGCCACGTGCACGAACACCAGCTCGGCATCCGCGGCGAGTTGGGCGCGGCGCAGGAAGTGGAGCACGTTCTCGTCGGGCTCGGCGAGCTCGACCGCCACGGCGATGCGCTTGTAGCTGCCGGACTGCCAGCGCGACTGCTCGTCCCCGGAGGCGATCGCCCCGCCGCGCGCGCCGCGCGAGCCCGCGGCGGTCAGCGGCGGCTCGGGCTGCGGCAACGCGAGCGCCGCGGCGCGACGCTCGAACAGCGGCGCCGCGAGCAGGCACACGAGCAGCACCACGAGGCCGACCGTGGCCGGCACGACGATCGCCCACACCCACCACGCGCCGGGCGAGCCGGCGATCCAGCCCATGATCGTCTCCACCGCGAGCTTGCCGTTCAGGGCCAGGATCAACACGGTGGTGATGATCGCGAGCACGCGCACCCACCACGGACTCACGAACGACCCCATGCGGCGGCGGTCACTCGTGAACGTCACCAGCGGGATGACCGCGAACGAGAGCTGGAGGCTCAGCACCACCTGGGAGAGCACGAGCAGGCTGTCCACGCCCTGCTCGCCCTGGATCACGATCACGAACACGGCGGGGATGATCGCGAGGCCGCGGCTCGCGAGGCGGCGCAGCCACGGCCGCACGCGCACGCGCAGGAACCCCTCCATGACGATCTGGCCAGCGAGCGTCCCGGTCACCGTGCTCGCCTGTCCCGAGCACAGCAGCGCGACCGCGAACAGCACCGGCGCGAGGCCCGTTCCCAGCAGCGGTGCCAGCAGGCGGTGCGCCTCCTTCAAGCTCGCCACCTCGGTGAAACCGAAGCGGTTGAACGCCGCCGCGGCCAGCACGAGGATGGCGCCGTTCACGAACAGCGCCGCGTTGAGTGCGATCGCCGAGTCGACGAGGTTCAGCCGGCACGCCTCGCGCCGGCCCTCGTCGGTGGGCTCGATCTCGCGGCTCTGGACCAGCGCGCTGTGCAGGTAGAGGTTGTGCGGCATCACCGTGGCGCCGAGGATGCCCATGGCGATGAACAGCGACTGGGTGTGCAGCCCGAGCACGGAGACGCCGCCGTCGGGCGTGCGCGCGAACAGCGCCAGCTTGCCGGCGCCGTCGCGCGGCAGCACGGAGTGGAGGATCGCGGCGATGTCCGGCTGCGACAGCGCCATCTGCGCCGCGAAGCAGCCGCCGATCGTGACCACGAGCATGATGATGAACGCTTCCAGCCGGCGCACGCCGTAGTTCGAGAGCACGAGCAACAGCAGCACGTCGAGCGCGGTGACGATGACGCCGATGAGGAGCGGGATGCCGAACAGCAGCTGCAGCCCGATCGCCGCGCCCAGCACCTCGGCGAGGTCGCAGGCCACGATCGCGATCTCGCACAGGATCCACAGCGGCCACACCATGAAGCGCGGGTAGAAGTCGCGGCACGCCTGTGCGAGGTCGCGCCCGGTGACCACGCCGAGGCGAGCGGAGAGCGTCTGCAGCAGCACGGCCATGAGGTTGCTCATGACCAGCACCCACACGAGCTGGTAGCCGAACTTGGCGCCGCCCTGGAGGTCGGTGGCCCAGTTGCCCGGGTCCATGTAGCCCACGCTCACCAGGTACGCCGGGCCCGCGAACGCGAACATGCGGCGGAGCCAGTTGCGCGTGCGCGGCACGCGCACGGTGGCATGGAGGTCGGAGACCGCCTGGGGCTCGCGCGTGCTCATGCCCGGCTCCGCGGACGGCGCTCGATCATCACCCCGTCCAGCCCTTCGCGGCCGCTCACCACGCGGCGTCCGGCGATCTCGAGCGTGAACACACCCTCCTCCGGGAGCGCTTCGAGCATGTGCACCTCGGCCCCGGGCACGAGCCCGGCACGCTTCCAGCGCGTGAGCCGCGCCGGATCCTCGCCGCCGCGCACCTCGCGCACGCGCGCCCGCGCACCCGACGGCAGTGCCGCGAGCGGCGACAGCGCGCGCCGCGGCAGCCGGCCCTGGCGATCGGGGATGGGATGGCCGTGCGGGTCCTCAGCCGGATGGCCGAGGCTGCGCTCGATCGCGTCGAGCACGCGCTCGCTGACGTGGTGCTCCAGCTCCTCCGCCTCCTCGTGCACCTCGCTCCAGTCCAGCTCGAGCACGCGCGC
>DATNFC010000329.1:0-2094 GCA_035606545.1 Candidatus Methylomirabilota bacterium | reverse complement strand
GAGCGCAGCGTCTTCGGGTAGTAGCCGAGGTCCTGCCACGCGTTCACGGTGCCGGGCCCGCTGCGGGCCACGCCGACCGCGAGCCCGCCGCGACCGAGCTTGAAGTCGATCGAGTCGTGCGCCGTGTAGAACATGAGCAGTCGGCCTGTGCTGTCGGGATCGGGAATCACGCATGGGTCGCGCAACTGCGTCTGGCCGCTGTAGACCCACGGGTCGGGGACCGCCCACCTCGTGTCGGACGCGCGCCACACCTGGACGCGCTCCGGATCCCAGACCGTGTTCGTCGTGTCGAGCAGCGACGTGGTCGCGTAGCCGATGCTCTGGTCCTCCGTCGCGTCGACGCCGGCGTAGAACAGGTAGACCTTGCCCTGGTGCTCCACGAGGCTCGGCGCCCACACGTGGAGCGTGTTCCACGCTGTCGTGTCCACGCTGAACGCCGCCGTGTCCACCACCCAGTGGAAGAGATCCTTCGACCAGGCGTGCCCGAACATCTCTTCCTGGGCCTGCGGTCCGCTGGTGCGCTGGTACATGAGGTGGAACAGGTCTCGATATCGCCCGGGGCCCAGGGTCGTGTCCGGTATCGAGTTGAAGTAGAGCGTGAACTCTTTCGTCAGCACGTTCGGGTTGGGGTCGAGGAACAACCCGTAGTGGATCCCCACAAGGACGTCGACCGGGATCGCCGAGTGGGGCGGCGACGGATCGTCCCCGCGCGCCGTTCCGCACGCCACGAGTACGACCAGCGCGCACAGCGCTGCCGTCAGCACGCGGCGCATGCGTCAGGGTTTCCCGGGCTCGCGGTCCCCGAGCACGCCCAGGTAGGCGCGCCACGGACCCACGTCGTGACCGTAGCGCTTCGCCAGCACGCGCGCGATCTGGGCCAGATGCGTCAGGTCGTGCACCACCCAGCCGGCGAGCAACTGGCGCACGGTGACGCGACCCAGCGCCGGGTGCATTCCGGTGCGGTCCAGGTCCGCGACGTCGAGGCCCAGCTTCTCCAGCCGGTCGAGGTTCGTGCGCCGCGTCGCGGCGAAACGCGGCAACAGGCGCTCGAGCGGCCAGTCGCCGAAACGTCCACGGAAACCCTCGCGGTCGAACGGCGTGAACGGCCGCGACTCGCCGTGTTCGAGCACGAGCAGGAGCCGCGGCATCCAATCCACCTCTTCGTTGTCCGTGAGGTGGGCAACCACGTCGAGTGGGCTGTACGTGCCCCCGCCCTCGCGCGCGCTCAACCAGGGCTCGGAAAGGCCCTCGAGCCAGCCCTCGAGCACCGCCGGCGTGCGCGACAGCACCTCGATCGCCTCGTGCACCTCGCGGGGCGGCGCCACGGTGGGATCAGACGGCGACGCGCCGGCGGACGTTGCGTGCGGGCGGAGCCTTGCCCGCGGGCGGCTCGGCCTTGACCTGGAAGTCCACGTACGTGCCCTCGGCCAGCTCGCCGAAGCGCGTGCCGTCGGCGATGTCGGTCTCGTGGAAGAAGTACTCGGCGCCATCGTACTGCCCGCAGCCGTCCACCATGATGAAGCCGTAGTTCTTGTCCACGCGCTTGTGCTTCACCACACCCATGAGCGTGGTGTCGGTGGGCGCGTACGCGAACGGCTCGGCGCCGCCGTGGCCGTTGCCGCCGTTGCCGGCGGGTGCTATGCCCGTGCCCGCGAGCACGGCGGCTTCGCGCTGCTTCGCGAACTCCTCGCGGCAGGCGGAGCAATAGAACTTCTCGCCGCGCTTCGGATAGTACGTGGTCTCGACACGGCGTTCGCCCTTGTGCGACGGCGACTGGCAGTCGAGGAAGTGCGGGTCGTAGCGCCGCGCGAGCCGCGGCAGCAGGTCCTCGAGCCACAACAGCTCCACGTCGCGCACGTGCGCGCGGTCGGCCGGGTCCGAGTACTCGCCCGAGCACGCCCCGGCGATGCTGGCGATCGCCACGCGCTTGCCCAGGCGGCGCACGCTCTGGAGCACGGGCTTGAAGTCCTGGTCGCCCAGCACCGCGATCGCGACGTCGTAGGCGTTCGACATGGACGCGTTGAACAGCATGCTGGTGGCGAGCGCGATGTCGACGCACTTCTCCTTGGGCTCGAACGAGTCCGCTGGATCGCG
>DATNFC010000328.1:0-5063 GCA_035606545.1 Candidatus Methylomirabilota bacterium | reverse complement strand
GCGTCCTTCGCATAGCGGTCGTCGATCGTCGGCTTGAAGATCTCCACGCGCTGGCGGGCGATCTGGGCGCGGCGCAGGCGGCGGATCAGCTCCTCCGTCTTGCCGCTGTACATGCTGCCGACGATCACCTCGATCGAGCCGGTGCCGGGGAACGTGCGGGTGGGTTCGCTCATGACGACGGCAGCGCCGCGGTGGCGTCCACGCCGCGCTCGCGGAGCAACTCCCGGATCTTCGTCTTCACCAGGTCGATCGCGACCTTGTTGTGACCGCCGCCGGGGATGATGACGTCGGCGAAGCGTTTGCTGGGTTCCACGAACTGGAGGTGCATCGGCCGCACGCTGTCTTCGTACTGGCGCAGGATCGAGTCCACCGACCGGCCGCGCTCGAGGATGTCGCGGCGCAGCCGGCGGATCAGCCGCACGTCGGAATCGGCGTCCACGAACAGCTTGATGTCCATCAAGGCCCGTAGCTCGGGGTCATGGAAAATGAGTATGCCCTCGAGCACCACGACCAGGTGGTCGCTGATGTGGCGGGTCTCGGTCGACCGCTCGTGCTTCGAGTAGTCGTAGACCGGCTGGTCGATCGGGTGGCCCTCGAGCAGCTCGCGCAGGTGGTGGCGCAGCAGGTCGTCGTCGAACGCGTCCGGGTGGTCGAAATTCCGGGCCTCGCGGTCGCGGAACGGGATCTGGTCCAGGTTCTTGTAGTAGCTGTCCTGGTCGATGACAACGACGCGCCGGGAGCCCAGTTCGCGCACGATGGTGCGCGCCACGAGCGTCTTGCCGGACCCGGATCCGCCGGCGATGCCGATGAGGATGCGCCGAGACATGCCAAGTTGAAGGCTAACAGCGACGTACCGTCCGGTACAATGCCGAACGCGCCCGCCGGACGCGGCGCTATGGAACAGATTTCTCGCCGCGCTGGATCGCGGTGCTACGGAAGAGAGGGCGACATGGCGACAAGACTCGACGACGCGCAGCTCAAGGCGGCGGTGGAGAAGCTCCCCGGCTGGGAGGTGCGCGACGGGAAGCTCGCGCGCGTCTATCGCTTCAAGGACTTCGGCGACGCGTTCGCGTTCATGTGCGCCTGCGCCCTGCGTATCCACGCCATGGACCACCACCCGGAGTGGTCCAACGTCTACTCGACGGTGAAAGTCGAGCTGGTGACGCACGACGCCAAGGGCATCACCGCGCGGGACGCCGAGCTGGCAGGGGTGATGGAAGGGATCGCGAAGCGGTTCGCGTGAGCCCGCGCCGCGCGCCCCGCTACGCGCCGGTGCGCTCCATCAGCAGCTGTCCGCTGAAACGCTTCCATTGCTCCTTCTTCTCTTTGGAAGCGAACATCCCGAGGATCGCCCACACCCACGAGAACGCCGGCAGGCGGTTCAAGCGCTTGCCCTCGAGCATCGTCGAGCGGAACTCCAGCTCGCGCCAGCCGTGCGGCTCGAAGAACTTGGAGCCTTCGGAGGGCGCGAACTTGAACGGCGCGTTCTGGAGTCCCTTCGGTCCCTTCCAGCGCCGTTCCATGAACTGGAGCAGCATCGGCGACGCGAGGTCCGTGAGCCAGTAGCGGACCTGCGGGAACCTCGCGAGCCCGCGCGCGAGCGCTCCCACCTCGGTCGGCTCGAGGTAGATGATCAGTCCCTCGGTGAGCGTGAGCACGAGCTTCGCCTCGCGGGTGATGTCCTCGAGCACGGCGTGCAGCGCGCCCGGCTGGCGCAGGTCCGCGGCGCGCGTGCTGTAGCGGCAGCGCGGCGTCTCCGCCGCCATGCCCTTCTGCTTGTGGTCGAGCATCGCGGGCAGATCCACGTCCACCCAGTGCGTCTCGGGCGACAGCGGCAGCCGCCACGGCCGCGCGTCCAGGCCGGCGGCGAGGTTCAGCACCGTGTCCACGCCCTGCTCGCGCACCAGCCGCAGGATGATCTCGTCGAACACCTGTGTGCGCACCACCATCGGCCAGCTGATCGACTGCGCGCCGGGGACCGTGGCCAGGATGCGCCGGCCGCGCTCGCCCGCGAGCCGCCGCGCGTAGGGGTCGTGGAACAGCGCGTCCTTCCGCTCGCTCTCCTGCGCGCGGTAGAGCGCCACCCACAGCGCGGTGTCCGAGACGTCCCGGATCGCGTCGTCCTGGTCGAGTTGTTCGGTCACGGGCGTGCCTCTACTGCGAAGGCACCAGCATCAGCGTCGTCTGGTGCTTGGCGTCGGCCAGCCACTCGTACCAGTAGTTGTGGCCGATCTTCAGCGACTTGAACCGGCGCAGGTAATCCGCCCAGTACGCATCGCCCATCCATAGCGCGCGCGTGGCGATGCCGTTGGAGATCGTGGCGAGGGCGCCGGGATCCACGCTCACGCGGGCGAGGATCTCGCGCGGGAGCACGTCGCCCAGGAGCCAGCGCACGCTCCGGCGCACAGCCTCGAGCACTTTGTCGTCGGCGAGCTGCCCGCCGATGACCATGAGCTGCTCGTAGAGCGCGCCCGCGATCACGTCGGGATCGATCGCGTCCTTGCTCACCGGCGGGTAGAAGCGCACCAGTTCGGGCTCGTCGAAGAGCGAATACTGGAACCGCGTCACGAGCGGCGGATCGGGCTTCCCCCAGTTCTTGATCACGCCCGGACCGGTGATGAGCAGGCCCAGGTAGAACGACGGATGCAGCGTGTCGCTGAGCGCCGGGGCCTCGACGGCGATCACACCCAGGGGCTGCTCGATGCCCTTGAACGGGGTCACGCGCTTGGTGCCGTGGAGCCGGACCTGGACTGTGTCCGGCATCGTGGGTCCCTTGGGCAGTGACCCGAACAGCGAGCCCACGAGCGCGCGCACGTCCACGCCCGAGAGATCGCCCACGAGCGCCAGCGACGCGTTGCCCGGGTTGTAGCGGAGCCTGAGCATCGGCTCGATGTCCTTGAGCGCGAGCTTGTCGAGGCCCGGGAGCGAGGCGAGGCGCACGAGCTGTTCGTCGTCGGCGCCGCGCGCGATCAGCCCCGCGCGCCAGTAGAGCAGGTCGGCCGGATCGGCAAAGAGCCGGCTGCCGGCGTCGCGGCGCACGCGCGCCACGGCGGTCTTGAGGACTTCCGGGGTCACCTTCACGCCGCCGAGCCGGCGCGCCGACTGCTGCAGCACACCCGGCAGCTGGGCCTTGGCCGCGATCTCGGTGAAGCGCACGAGCCGTGTCCCGGAGCGGGACTCCCAGCCGAGCGGGCGCAGGCTCGACATCTCCTCGCGCGTCCGCTCGGGGACGTCGCCCGCGGCAGCCGTGAACTGCAACTCGGCGAGCAGCTCCGCCAGCCCGTCGCGCCCCGCGGGGTCGTAGCCCGAGCCGGCGCGGAACGCGAACGTCACCGACACGCCGGGCGCGTGGGGGACATGGAGCGTGCGCACCTCGAGGCCGTTGTCGAGCCGCCAGGCGGCGGCGACGGTGCTGTCGGAGCGGGGCTGGGCGGAGGCCCCGGTCGCCGGTCCAAGCACGAATCCGGCAAGCAGCAGGATTGCGGCGCGGGTGAGGAAGTTCATGGGTGGTTCATGGGTGGAAAACAAGAAACCGCGAGCGTGCAGGCGGGAAGCGGGCAAGGCGAGGGAGTGTAGCGCAAGCGCGCGACCGTCGTGTCCCGGGCGGGTCACAACGCATGTTTGGGCACGGGGCATGGCTCGGGTGGGCCCCCGCCCGCGCAGCGGGCTCGCCGCAACGCGAGCGTCTCGGCTAGACTGCCCCGACCCATGCGGACCCCCAGCGAGAACGAAGTCCGGAAGCTGGTGCGCGAGGCCGTGGAGCGAGCGCTCGGAGGCAAGGGCTCGAGCGAGCCCGCCCCGAGGCGCGAACCGCCGCCGGTCTCGCCGCGCCGCGTCGCGATCGGCTCCGACCACGGTGGCTTCGCGCTCAAGGAGATCCTGCGCAAGGCGATCACCGACGAGATGGGCTGGCAGGTGCACGACTGCGGCACGCACTCGGAGGAGGCCGTCGACTACCCCGATTTCGCCGCCGCCGTCGCGCGCGAGGTCGCGAGCGGCCGCGCCGCACGCGGCATCGTCGTGGACGCCGCCGGCATCGGCTCGACGATGGCGGCCAACAAGGTCGCGGGCGTGCGCTGCGCGCTGTGCCACGACGACGCCACCGTGAAGAACTCGCGCGAGCACAACGACGCGAACGTGCTGGCGCTGGGCGCGAAAGTCGTCAATCGCGGCGCCGCGGTGCGGCTCGTACGCCTGTTCCTCGCCACCGAGTTCGCCGGCGGCCGCCACGAACGCCGGGTGAAGAAGATCATGGCCCTGGAGACCCAGCGATGAGCCTGATCTGGCCGCTCTGCCAGGTGAAAGCTTGAGGCTCACGCTCGAGACCATCCGCCGGCTGCCCAAAGCGGAGCTGCACTGCCATCTCGACGGGAGCCTGCGCCCGCGCACCGTGCTGGAGCTGGCGCAGGAGCAGGGCGTCGAGCTGCCGACGACGAAGATCGGCCCGTTGACACGGCTTCTCGAAGCCGGCAAGCGGACGAAGAATCTCGGCGATTACTTGAAGATCTTCGATCTGACGCTGGCCGTGATGCAGAACAAGGAAGCGCTGTATCGAACCGCGTACGAGCTGGTCGAGGACTGCGCCGCCGAGAACGTGCGCCACCTCGAGGTGCGTTACTCACCGATCCTGCATCGACAGAAGCGGCTTCCGTTCGAAGACATCGTCGACCCGGTGATCGCCGGCCTGCGCGACGCCGGCGCGAAGCACAACATGTCGACCGGCGTCATCATCTGCGGCATCCGCAGCATGGCGCCCAAGGTGTCGATGGAGCTGGCCGAGTTGGCGGTCGCCTACAAGGGCCGCGGCGTGCTGGCGTTCGACCTCGCGGGGCAGGAGAAAGACTATCCGGCGAAAGAGCACCGCGAGGCGTTCCAATTGATCTTGAAGCACAACATCAATTCAACCGTGCACGGCGGCGAGGCGTTCGGCGCTCAGAGCATCGCTCAGGCGCTCCACTATTGCGGCGCGCACCGGATCGGGCACGGCACGACGCTCAAGGACGACGAGGACCTGATGCGCTACGTCCGCGACCATCGGATCCCGCTGGAGATGTGCCTCACGA
>DATNFC010000327.1:0-4122 GCA_035606545.1 Candidatus Methylomirabilota bacterium | reverse complement strand
CGTAGCGCGACATCCACGTGTACTCGGTGTTCCACGTCAGCCGCGTGAAGCCGTGAGTCCACGCGCCGTCGGCGCCCACCTGCCAGCCGTACTTGTTCGGCGTGTCGGCGCTCTTCGCGTGCAGGTCGTCGAACAGCACGTCAACATAAAGCCGGGTCCCGTCCGCCGGCCGCCACGACGCGTCGAACGACAGCTCGATGTTGTTGCGCGCGCCGCCCGTGCTGTCGCCGTCCTGCTGCAGCAGCCGCTGCGCGAGCGAGTACGGGATCACGCTCGCCACGTACACGGGCTCCCAGCCGTCGGCCTGGTAGCGGGCGGCCTCGGCGATCCCGAGCCGCAGCTGCGAGAACGGCTGCCACTCGATGCGGTGCGCGGCGAACTGCTCGCCGGTTCCGGGATCGGTGGTGGCGTTGATCGAGAAGCCGTCGGCGCGCAGCGCCTGGATGCGCAGGTGGAGGTAGAGCGCGGTCAGCGGCGCGCCCGTGCGCGAGATCAGCAGCGAGCCCTGCTCGCCCGGCCCCCAGGCGAAGCGCTGCCGGCCCATGGTCACGCTCCAGTGCGTGCCCGCGCTGTAGTTGAGGTAGGCCTCGTCCGTCTGCGCCGCGATGTCAGAGTTCGAGATCAGCACGTCGGTGTACGAGCTCGCATTCTCGAGCTGGCCGAGCGCGATGTGGGCGAACGCCAGCCAGCGGTCGACCTGGGCCCCCGCGCGCACGTGGATGCCGCTGCCGTCGCGCCACTTCGTCTGCGTGTCGCCATCCTGCCGGCTCATGTCGTACGCGCCTTCGACCCCGACCGACAGATCGGCGCGATCGTCGCCCGGCCACGCGCGCTGCCAGAGCCGCGGCGTGGAGAGCCGGGCCTGGTAGGTGGCGAACGCGCCCATGGCGTCGCGCTGCAGCTCGCGCTCGAGGCGCTCGGCGACCAGCGTGCGGACGAGGTTCCCTGCGAGCGGCGCCGGGCCGTCGCCCATCAGCTCGAGGCGCTGGAGCGGCCACGTATTGAAGTGGGGCAGCCGGTAGCGGCCGCTGTCCGCGGGCAGGTCGTAGCATTCGAGCACCCGTAGCTCGGCCATGAACGGGTCGCGCACCGCGATGAACTCGAGCGGCGAGGCGAATGCCATCCTGGCGAGGCCGAGCACGAGGGCGGCACAGCAGGTGCGCCACACGCGGCGGGATGCGGGTCCATGCATGCGGCGCGAGGGTAGGGGCCGGGGCCGGCGGCGGGCAAACCAGCGCCGAATCGGTATGCCCCGGCGGTGCCCGCGGGAGTACACTTCCGTCCGAGGCCGCCTGTCCGCAAGGAGGCCCCATGCACCGGCGCGCCGTGCTGCTCCTCGCACTGCTTTTCGCGCCCGCCACCCCACGCGTGGCCCACGCCGCGTGGCCCGTCACCGGATACCCGCTCTGCAACGTGCCCGAGGACCTGCAGGTCCCGGTGGCGCGCTCGGAGTTCGTCTGCATCCCCTTCGGCGGTTGTGGCGGCGTGCTCACGCTCTATTGGCAGGACGGTCGCTTGGCGAACGGCAGCATCTACCAGGCCTCCGTCAACGACGCTGCACCGCCGGACCCGCCTGCGGTGAATCCCGCGACGTTGTTCCTGCAGCGCCCCGGGATCCAGACGCCGGGCGGCGTCGTGCGGGTGACCACCAAGTGCAACGGCTCCCAGTTCTGTCAGCCGATCGCGACCATGTTCGCGTGGACAGACGCGCCCGACGGCGCGCCCTCGATGGTCCGCGTGCGACGCGATGGTGGGATCGAGATCCCCGACTGGGGCCCGGATGGCGTCGTCGTCGCGACGAGCGACGGCTCGCAGCACGACGCCAGCCTGATCCATGATCTTCAGGGTGGTGCGATCGTGATCTGGTTGGACGAGACGCCGGATCACCGACTGGTGTACGCCCAGCGACTGGACTCGCTCCACAACCGCCTGTGGGGCGAGGCGGGTGTGCTCGTCGGATCCGACACCACGGTGCAGACGGTGCCCCTGCTGGCGCCCGATGGTTCGGGCGGCGCCTACGTGCTGCGCGAGGACCTGCGCGGCGCTGTGCGCACCCTCGCGCTCTTCCGGCTGGCGCCCGACGGAACGATCGTGACCGGCTGGCCCGCGGCGGGCGTGGTCCTGGGCACCGCACCTCTGGAGTCGCCCGGGCCGATGCTGCGTGTCGGCACGAGCGGTGCGTGGGTCGTCTGGAGCGAACTCGCGACGCTCTCGGACGACATCAGCACCGGTGTGCGTCCGTTCGTGTCCTTCGTAGGGCTTTCGGGTGAGGTGTCGCAGGTGTTCACGGCCGCCGGTACACCGATCACCAGCAGCCTCGACGGGGACGCCGTCGTCGACGACGCGACCGTGGGCATCGGCGACGATGTGATCGTGGCCTACGAGTACACGCAGCTCCTGCCCGGGCCCTCGCCGAGCTCGACCGATCTCTTCGCCACGCGTATCGACGCCCAGGGAAGCCATCCGGCCGGCTGGCCCGCCAGCGGGCTCCTCGTGTGCGGCGCGCCGGGTGTGCAGCGTCAGGGAAGGCTGGTCACCACGGGCAACGGGTACTACGGCGGCAGGGTGTTCGTTGCCTGGACCGACGAGCGCTCAGGGGACGGCGACATCTATGCGAAGGAGCTCAGGAACGACGGCACGCTTCCGACGGAGTGGCCCGTGAACGGACTGCCCGTCTGCGGTGTCGCCGGCACGCAGCAGGACCCCGTGATCGCTCCCAATGCGGTTGGTGGTGCTTTCGTCGCGTGGCGTGACGGCCGCGACGCGATTACGAACAATTGGGATCTCTACGCGCAGACCGTGAGCGGTGACGCGCGGCTGGACGTGCCGCCCGTCGTGGTGACGAAGCTCGCGCTGCTCGCGCCGCGGCCGAACCCGGCGCGCGGACCGGTGCGGTTCACGCTCGAGCTGCCCGCATCGGGCAGCGTGCGCGTCGACATCCACGATGTGGCCGGTCGGCGCTTGCGCCGCGAGACGATCGCGGCGGACCGCGGCGCGCGCGAGCTCGTGTGGGACCTCGCGAACGACGCGGGCACGCGCGTGAGCCCCGGCCTCTACATCGTGCGCGTGCGCGCGGCGGGCGAGGAGCGCACGGCGAGGGTGCTCGTGGCGCGGTGACGGGCGCGCGGACCGCGTTGCCGCGCCCTGCGGCGTGCCGTCATGGAGTGCTACGCTGGGCTCAACGCGTTCTCAGGGACCGGGAATGGAGACGCGAAAGGAGTTCGCCTGATGCGCGCCCTGCGCGCCGCCACATGGTTCAGTCTCGCGTTCGTGCTGACGACCGAGAGTTCCGCTCGGGCTCAAACGAAAGCGCAGAGTCCCCCGACCCCCGGCATCGCCAGCTTGTTCGTGCGCGTCACCGAGCATCACCGGCCGCTGCCAAGCGGGAGCGTTGTCGTGCTGGAGCTGAAGCTCGGTGCGCTGATCGACGAGCATGGCAACGCCACCGTTGAGCGCATCCCCACCGGACTGAGGAAGGTCCGGTGGTCCATGATCGGCTACGAGCCGGTCGTCAGGACAATCACGTTCACGGCCGGGAGACAGGAGACGCTGCTGGTCGCGGACCCGAACCCTGCACCGGTCGCCAAGGAGCCGGGTCTTCCTCCCGTGAAGGGCACACCTCTGTCCAAGCTCGGCCACGATCCGCGCCATCGCGTCGGCGTGGTATTCACGAAGGGCGACACCTGCCTTCTCGCCGCTGCGACGGATTCGATCCCGCCGGGGGCCGTCATCCACACGATGTTCATGGATTCAACGGGTGACATCTTCCAGCTTCGTGTCGCGGAGCGCGTTGCTCGTCCCGGACGGACGCTGGACGCGGTCACGATCGAGGACGCCTCGTCCCTGACACTCTATCGGCTCCAATGGATGGGCTCCGACCCGATGGAGGGCATCGGACTCGGCGTCGTACAACCTCGCGGCATGCTTCAAGGGAAAGACCGGCAGGTGACCGGCGACCTCGACGACGATGGCGCCAACGAGATGGCGACGACGTGCGCGGGCCAAGAAGGAATAAACTTCTTCATCCGGTCCCAGACGGACCACCGGCTGCGATGGCACGGCTACTACCATCTCGGGTTCGACATCGAACCGACCTGCACCGACGCGGATGTCGCCCCGGAG
>DATNFC010000326.1:0-4643 GCA_035606545.1 Candidatus Methylomirabilota bacterium | reverse complement strand
TGACAGCGCGCGCTTCACGCGGTCCTCGAGCGGCGCCTCCGCCATGTCCCGGCAGCGCTCCACGGCGATGCGGCACTGATCCTTGCGACAGCCCAGCTGAAGCAGCCCCCTCGCGTTGCACCTCGTTCGAGATGTGGCGCGAACCAGACCGCGTGCCGCGCCCGTTATTCCGCGGCTTCTCGCAGGCGGCGAAGCGAGCCTTCTCGAGCCTCTTGATCAGCTCCCGCACCGCACGGTCGTAGACCTCGGCGATGTCATTGGAGGCCACCTGGTGCCCGAGCAGGTCCTGCGCGCGGCGGAAGCGTTCGTCGGCCTCGCGGCTCCGAGTGAACTGCACGGCAAAGGCTTCCGCCGACAGCGGGGACACCCGGGCGTGCACATTCGGGTGCCCCGGGGCACCCGATTCCGCACCCATCGCCGTCATTTCGTGCCCATCAGGGTTCCCCGGGGAACCCTGTTCACCTACGGAAGCGGTGCCCGGCATGGGCGTGACCTGTGCGGGCACGTCCAGCTTTGGGAACCGCTCGGCCACGAGCCGTTCGATCTCTTCCCGGCGCTTGTGCGTGGCGGCAGCGAGCAACTCCGGTGCGTTCTCGGGCGAGAGGTGCGTGGCCAGCACGACCAGCCCGCTCAGGTGCACCCGTCCCGAGGCCAGCGCCTCGAAGACGCCCGGGCACTCACGGCCCGCGCGGGCGACCTTGAGCCGCTTCTTCGCGGCATCCTCCGATAGGCGAAGCTCCCCGATGCAGTAGTCGAGCATCGACGGATACGCCGCGGGCAGGAACAGCTTCCGCCCATCGAACTCGGCGATATGCGCCAGCAGGTAGGCGCTGGCCTCGTTCTCAGTCGCGGCAGCGGCAGACAGCTCCCGACGGAGGCACTCGTCGGACAGGTGCGTCAGCGAGTAGTTCTTCACGGCTGACCTTCGACGGGGGCGGGTGGTCGAGGGCCGACGCATGAATCCTACAGCGCGCAATTCCGGCGCTCACAGATGCCCGGAGAGCTCGCCATCGCGCGCGCGACAGCTTCTTTCGCGATTCGTGCGCCACGACGCCGCGCACGCGCACGCACGGAATTCACACGCGATGCGGCGCGCGCCATCTCGGTTCCGGGCAGCTCGCGCTCGAATTGCGGTCAAATCAAATCATCGTCAAGTCCGCCGCGGCGACGCGAGCCATCAAAACAAGCTGCGGGAGAGCCACGCGAGTCGTGCCGGGTAGCCGCGATCGCACCGAGCCTGCTCGGCATCGTCGTGCCCACCGTGGAGCTCTGCACCGGCGCCAAGCTCACCGCGTGGGGGCGGCCTGCGCTCGGCCACCGGCTCTCGAGCCTACGCCGCCTTCTCCAGCGGCTCGTCGCCTTCGCGACCGGGCTCGATGCCGTAGATCTCGGCGAGCAGGTCGTTCGCCACGGCGTGCAGCGCGTCGACCGCGGCGTCGTCCCATTCCCTGCCCTTGCCGGCCTCGAGCTTGGCGAGCGCCTGCGCCGGCGGCAGCGCCGGCTTGTAGCTGCGCGCGCTCATCAGCGCATCGAACACGTCGGCCACCGAGATGATGCGCGCGGCGCGCGGGATCTTGTCGCCGGCGATGCCGAACGGCCCGGTGCCGTCGATCTTCTCGTGGTGATAGGCCGCGATCCTCGGCACGTCCCAGAGGTCGCCGGGGTACTCGATCATGTCGAGGATGGACTGCGTGTGCGCCGCGTGCTGGTCCATCTCCTGGCGCTCGCCCTCGGTGAGGCTGCCCGGCTTCGTGAGCACCTCGTCGCGCACGCCCTGCTTGCCGAGGTCATGAAGGAGGGCGGCTACAGAAAGTATCTCGAGGTCCGTGCTGGAAAGTCCCAGTCGCTCGCCGATCGCCAGCGCCACGCGCTGCACGCGCTCGCAGTGCTGCGCGATCTCGCGGTCCTTGAGCGTCAGCGAGTGGACGAGCGCGCTGATCGTGGACTGGAAGGCGCGCTGCTGCTGCTGGTGGAGCCAGAGGTGCTCGAGCGCCAGGCCGACCTGGCTCGCGAACACGGACAGCATCCCGAGGTCCTCCTGCGTGAACCGGCCGCGCGCGGGCTTGCGCACGTCGAGCTGGATCACGCCGAACGTGCCATGCACGCCGGTGAGCGGTGCCACGATCGCGGTCTCGAGCCGCGACATGACGATGCTCTCCTTGTTGCCGCCGAGGTCCTGACCGGTCATGAACAGCAGCGTATGGCCGTCGCGCAGCACGCGCTCGACGATCGTGCGCGACAGCGGCACGCTGGTGCCGTCGCCTGCCCGTGCCCGCGCGATGATCGTGTGCAGCGGCGCCTCGTCGTGCTCGCGCGCGGCGAGCACGTGGTGCGTGGCGTTCGGGAATGCCTCGAACGCGAAGCGACCGATCACCGCTAGCAGCCGCGCCTCGTCGTTCCGGGCCTCGGCGGTCTCGCGCACCAGGCCGAGCATGAGTTCGGCCACGCGCGCGTCGGTGCGGACGACCAGTTCGCGCACGTCACCCCAGTCCTGCGCCGGACGCCAGGCGAGAACGGTGGGCTCGGTGCCGTCGGGCTGCAGGATGTTCAGGTCCCGCGCCGCGAATTCGAAAGTGGGGTCGGGCTCGCTCACCCCCTCGTTATCGTCCGCGGGCGTGGTCGTCTTGACCCTCCCCCCGGGCCGCGGCCGCGGGGGTGAAGCCGGGGGCGAGATCGGCCGAAAACCGGCGCGGTGGCGGGACCCGCCCCCCGTCGGCCGCCCATGGGGAACCCGTGAGGAGCACGGGTCCGGCCCCGGGGCCGTGCGCGTCCGTGAGGGAGAATCGAGATGGATCCGATCCAGACCCTGATCCGCACCGTGGACACGCTGACGCGCGTCATCGATGCTTCCGACCCGCTCACGCGCGGGCGCTCGCTGCGCATCGCCCGCTACGCGGTGCGCGTGGCGCGCGAGTTGGGCACGCCCGAGTCGCAGCTCGCCGACATCGAGCTGGGCGCGATGCTCCACGACGTCGGCCGCTCGGCGATCCTGAACGACGTCGTGCAGACGCCGCGGCCGCTGGACGCCGGCGAGCGCGCGATCGTGCAGACGCACCCGACGATCGGCTGGGAGATGCTGCGCGACATCCCGGGTCTCGCCGGCGCGGCCGACATCGTCTACACGCACCACGAGCGGCCCGACGGCCGCGGTTATCCGCGCGGCCTATCCGGCGACGCGGTGCCGCTGGGCGCACGGCTGGTGATGGTGTGCGCGGCGTACGACGCCATGGTCGAGGAGCGCCCCTACCGCCGCGGGCTGCCGCCGCAGGCCGCATGCGAGGAGCTGCGCCGCCATATCGGCACTCAGTTCTACAGCGAGGTGGTGGACGCGTTCGTGCGCCTGCACGAGAGCGGCCGGCTGTGGGAGGGTTTCTCGCGCGAGGAGTTCGCCCAGCACGTGCAGCGGAACGACGCGCGCCGCGCCGCCTGAGCGACGACCCGTTCTTGACGGGGCCGGGACGGAACGCCGTCCCGGCCCCGTCGCATTTGGGCCGCTGGCGCGTACAGGGTATGAATACCCCCAGCCTCCGACGCCGCCTGTTGCGTCGGGCGCCCACGTGCACTCCCGACCCGGCCTTCAGGCCGGGGCGGGTTGAAAAGGAATCCAACATGAAGCTGCCGCTGATCCTGCCCGCTGTGTTCGTGCTCGCTGCCGCCGCGCTCCTGGCCTCCTCAGCGCCCGCGCATGCCAAGGCTGCCACCACGGCCGCCAAGGCCGTGGCCGTGCCCGCCGTGGCGCCGGTCGGCGCCGCGTTCAAGAAGGTGACGAAGACCGAGGAGGAGTGGAAGAAGCAGCTCTCGCCGCAGGCGTTCAACGTGCTGCGCGAGGAGGGCACCGAGGTGGCGTTTACCGGCGCCTATTGGAACGAGCACCGCAAGGGCATGTACGTGTGCGCGGGCTGCGGGCTGCCCCTGTTCGGCTCGGACACGAAATTCGAATCCAGAACGGGCTGGCCGAGCTACTGGCGCCCGGCGTTCAAGAACTACGTCACCGAGACCACCGACCGCACGTTCGGCATGGTCCGCGTCGCCGTGTCGTGCGCGCGCTGCGGCGGCCACCTCGGCCACGTGTTCGACGACGGCCCCGAGCCCACCGGGTTGCGCTACTGCATCAACTCGGCGGCGCTCACGTTCCAGCCGGCGCGCTGAGGCTCGCCCCCATCGGCATGGACGCCCGGGATGCGGTGCCGGTGGGATGGCAGCAGACCATCGAGCCCGGCGGCCCCGAGCCGCCGGGCTCGACGCCGTCGCGGCGCGGCACGAACTTCGCGATCCACGCGCCGGCCGCGACGCGGATGACGCTGGCGCTGTTCGCGCCCGGCGGCCTGCCCCGCGGCGAGCACGTGCTCGATCCCGCGCGTCACCTGACCGGCGGCGTGTGGCACGTGTTCGTGCCGCGCGTGCGCGCGGGCGTCGAGTACGGCTGGCGCGCGGACTCGGACACGCGCGAGCAGGGACAGTTCTTCGACGCCGAGGAGCTGCTCCTGGACCCGTACGCCAAGGGCGTCGCGGGCTCCGAGCGCTGGGGCGAGCGTGTGGCTGGCGGCCGGCAGGTGCGCGCCGTGGTCTGCGACCTCACGCACCGTTGGGGACGTGACCGCCGGCCGGGAACGCCGCTCGCGCACAGCGTCATCTACGAGACG
>DATNFC010000325.1:0-16304 GCA_035606545.1 Candidatus Methylomirabilota bacterium | reverse complement strand
CGGGACGCTCATCCAGTCGCCCACAGTCTCGGCGTTCGACCTGGACAGTTCGAACGGCCTCGGCGCGAACGACCTGTCCGCGTGGCTCACCGACTTCGGCAGCGGCCAGCCCTATGGACGCTCGGACTACGACTGCAACGGCGGCATCGGCGCGAACGACCTGGCGCTCTGGCTCACCACGTTCGGCTCGGGAACGATGGCGCAGTCGTGCGTGAGCGCTTGCCCCTGAACGCTCCGGCCTCCACCTGAGGAACCCGCCGATGCGGCCGCTTCGTTTGCTTTCGCAGCTCGTGCTGTCGGCGTTGGCGGCCCCTTCGATCGCGTTTGCGATCCCTGCGCTCCACGCCACGGTCCCGTCCTGCATCTCGCTGGTCGGAAGCTACGGCGGGCAGGCGGCGGCGCTGGGCCAGTTCACGGTCGTCGTGCGGGACATCGCCGAGAATCCGCTCGTGGGTTGCGTGGTGCAGATCGACATTTCGAACTGTCTCGATCTGGCGTTCTGCGCCGATCAACTCGACCCTGCCGCGATCGTGGATTGCGGCTACAAGCGGGTGAGCAAGCTCACGACCGCGGATGGCTCCGTGCAGTTCAACCTGCTCGGGGGCAGCAACGGAGCGGGCAATGCGGTCACGCTCCTGAACGGCGGCAGGGTTTTCGCGTTCGGTCTATTGGTCGGTACACCCACGATCTCGGCCTATGACCTCGACGGCTCGGTCGGCGTCGGCGCCGGCGATCTGTCCGTGTGGCTCAGCGACTTCGGCACAGGCCAGCCCTATGGCCGCTCCGACTACGACTGCAACGGCACGATCGGTGCAGGCGACCTGTCGTTCTGGCTCACCGCGTTCGGCTCGGGCACGATGGCGCAGTCCTGCACGAGCCAGTGTCCATGAAGAGGAGGCTCTCGATGCGTCCACGATTCTTGCCCTGCATCCTGCTCGCGCTGCTCACGCCAGCGCTCACATCGGCGAGCCCGCCCTCGCCAGCCAACGACACGACACCCTTGTGCATCTCGCTGGTCGGAGCGAACGGTGCCACGCCCGCGCCCGCGGGCCAGTTCACCGTCGTCTGCCGCGACCTCGCGAACAACCCGATGCCGGGCGCGGTCGTCGTGATCGACCTCTCCGCCTGTCCCGATCTGGAGATCTGCGCCGACCAGATGGACCCGGCGGCGACGGTGGACTGCGCGCACAAGACCGTGAGCAAGCTCACCGCCGCGGACGGCTCGGTCCACTTCACCCTGCTCGGCGGCAGCAATGGCGCCGGCAACGCCTCGACGCTCCTCAGTGGTGGGCGAATCTACAAGAACGGGACTCTGATCCAGGCGCCGACCGTCTCCGCGTTCGACCTGGACGGATCGGCCGGCGTCGGGGCCGGCGATCTCTCGGCGTGGCTCACGGACTTCGGCAGCGGCCTCCCCTATGGCCGCAGCGACTACGACTGCAGCGGGAACGTCGGCGCGAGTGACCTGGGGCTCTGGCTCACCGCGTTCGCGTCGACGACGATGGCGCAGTCGTGCGTGAGTTCGTGTCCCTGAGACACCGCGCCGCCGGCCCCCGCGGCGCCTGCTGAGCCGGCCTTCGCCGGGGCCCGCGACGCCGTGAACGCGGGCTCCGGGGCTGTGCTACTTTCCCCTGTTCGCACTCACCCCTAGAGGTCCCCGTCCGTGTTCGAATCACTCGCCGACCGGCTGCAGGGCATCTTCCGCACGCTCTCCGGACAGGGTCGGCTGACGCCCGACAACATCCGTGAATCGCTCCGCGACGTGCGCCGGGCGCTGCTCGAAGCCGACGTCCCGGTGGACGTGGCGCGCGACTTCGTCGCCCGCGTCGAGACGCGCGCGGTGGGCGAGGAGGTGCTGAAGAGCCTCACCCCCGGCCAGCACGTCATCGGCGTGGTGCGCGAAGAGCTGGTCCGGATGCTCGGCGAGACCCGCGTCACGCTCGCCGGCTCGCCCCACCTGCCCACGGTGGTGCTGCTCGCGGGCCTCCAGGGCTCGGGCAAGACCACGTTCGCCGGCAAGCTCGCGCTTTGGCTCAAGGACCGCGGCAAGCGCACGCTGCTCGTCTCCGCCGACGTCTACCGGCCGGCCGCGATCGACCAGCTGGAAAAAGTCGCGCAGGGCGCGGGCGCCGGCTTCTGGCGCGCCGCCCACGGCGTGAAGCCGCATGACATCGCGGTCGGCGCGCTCGAACAGGCGCGCGTGCGCGGCTTCGACTTCCTGGTCCTCGACACCGCCGGTCGGCTGCACATCGACGACGCGCTGATGGCCGAGCTCGAGGACCTGAAACGCACGGTACGCGCGCACCAGGTCTATCTCGTCGTGGATGGCATGATCGGCCAGGAATCCGTCCGCGTCGGCCAGACGTTCTCGGAGCGGATCGGCGTGGATGCGGTCGTGCTGACGAAGATGGACGGCGATGCGCGCGGCGGCGCGGCGTTGTCGCTGCGGCAGGTGACGGGGAAGCCCATCCTGTTCCTGGGCGTGGGCGAGAAGCTGGACGGCCTCGAGGTGTTCAGCGCCGAGCGGCTCGCCGGGCGCATCCTCGGCATGGGCGACGTCGTCGGCCTGGTCGAGCGCGCGCAAGCCGCGGTGTCGGCGTCCGACGCCGAGCGGCTCGCGGCGCGCATGCGCAAGTCCGAGTTCACGCTCGAAGACTTCCTCGAGCAGATGCGCAGCGTGCGCAAGATGGGCTCGCTCGAGGACATCGTGAAGATGCTGCCCGGGATGCCCAGGAACGCCATGGAGCAGCTGGCGCCGCAGAAGGACAAGATCAAGCACTACGAGGCGATCCTGCTGTCGATGACGCTCAAGGAGCGGCGGCAGCCGCGCCTGATCGACGGCAGCCGTCGGCGGCGGATCGCGGCCGGCAGCGGCACGTCGGTGCAGGAGGTGAATCGCCTGCTCAAGGATTTCGAGCAGGCGCGGACGATGATGAAGGCGCTCAAACAGGGGCCCCGCGGCCTTGCGGGCCTGCGCGGCCGGATGCGCTGAGCCCGAGCCATTCATGGACGCGCTCCGAGTAGCGCTCCATGAATAGCTCGGGCTACTATGCGGCCCACTCTGTAGACCCTACCCTGGGCCGCCCCGCGGTCCTTCAACACCCTTTAAGGAGAGTTTCAGCATGGCAGTGGTCATTCGCATGATGCGGGCCGGCGCACGCAAGCGGCCCTTCTACCGGATCGTGGTCGCGGACTCGCGTCGTCAGCGCGACGGCCGGTTCGTCGAGATCCTCGGCTACTACGACCCGATGACGAAGCCATTCGCCGTGAAGATGGACGAGGACAAGGTCAAGAGCTGGATCGGACAGGGCGCCCAGCCGTCGACGCAGGCGGCGTCGCTGTTCCGGCGCGTCGGCATCATCGCCGCCCGTCCCAGCAAGCCGACGAAGAAGGCGGGCGCGACGAAGGCGGCCGTGAAGCGCGCGCGCCCGCGCAAGGTGACCGAGCGGAAGACCCGCGCCAAGGCGCTGCGCGCGAAGAAGCGCGCGAAGGGCGCGGCCACCGCGAAGGCCTGATCCAACAAGGCCCGTCGGGCAGCGCCGGCCGCACGCTCGTCGTGCGCGGCGGGTCCGGCGGGCCGTCGCACATCCGGGAGGATCGCGATGGCGGACCTGCGTGAGCTCCTCGAGAACAATCGGCGCTGGGCCGAGCGCGTGCGCGCGCAGGAGCCCGCGTTCTTCGAGGACCTCAACGCCATCCAGCGGCCGGACATCCTGTGGATCGGCTGCTCCGACAGCCGCGTGCCCGCGAACCAGATCACCGACCAGCGCCCGGGCGAGGTGTTCGTGCACCGGAACGTGGCGAACGTGGTCGTGCACACCGACCTCAATTGCCTGTCGGTGGTCCAGTTCGCCGTGGACGTTCTGGGCATCCGCCACGTCATCGTCTGCGGCCACTATGGCTGCGGCGGCGTCAAGGCGGCGCTGGAGGGAGAGCGGCTGGGGCTCGTGGACAACTGGCTCCGGCACGTGGCGGACGTGCGCGATGCGCACGCTGAGGCGCTCGCGGCGCTGCCGGATGCCCAGGCACGGTGGGACCGGCTCTGCGAGCTGAACGTGATCACGCAGGTGCTGCACGTCTCGGAGACCACGGTGATGCGCGACGCCTGGGCGCGCGGGCAGGAGGTCACCGTGCACGGCTGGATCTACGCGCTGCGCGACGGCCGGCTGCGCGACCTGCGCGTAAGCGCGGGCTCGCCCGCCGAGGCCACCCGCGTCTATGCCGACGCGGTGCGCCCGCGCGTGCAGCAGCCGTGAACGGACGCGCGGTTCGCCCGTTCACCGGGCTCCTCCTGATACTGGGCGTGATGGCGATCGCGAGCTGCAGCAGCACGCAGGAGCCGCCGGTGGCGGACACCGGCAAGCTCCGCGCGCAGGCGCTCGTCGACTCCGGCAACTCCGCGTTCCGCACCGCAGACTACACCACCGCAGCCAAGCGCTACGCCGCCGCCGCGGTCGTGAACCCGCAGGACCCCGCCGCGTTCTACGGACTGGGCATGGCGCTCTCCAAGCTCGGCCGCGACGACGAGGCGCGTGTCGCGTACGCACGATCGCGCGAGCTTTCGCGCGGCGAGGGCGGCAACGATTCGCTGCCGCGCGAGGTGCGGTACCGGAGAACGACGCACCCGTAAGCGCTGCACGCCGGCTCGGCTTGCGCCCGTGCCGTTCTTCGCGTTCACTCCGGCGCCACGGTATTGCGCGGTGCGGCCCCGTCGCACTCCTGACCTCGAGCCCCTGGATCCCATGCACGACCTGAAATTCCTGCGCCAGCACCGCGACAAGGTGGAGGCCGGCATCGCGCTGAAGGGCGTCGAGTTGGACCTCGCGCGCTTCTACCAGCTCGAGGAGCGCCGGCTGGCGCTCCTGCACGAGACCGAGCAGCTGAAGGCCCGTCGCAACGCGGCGAGCGAGAACATCGCGAAGCTCAAAAAGTCGGGCGCCGATGCCTCCGGGCCGATCACCGAGATGCGCGAGCTGGGCGACCGGGTGAAGGAGCTGGACGCCGAGCTGCGCCAGCTCGAAGAGGAGTCGATGAACCTCGCGGCGTGGATCCCGAACCTGCCGCACCCGTCCGTGCCGCCGGGATCGGACCCGTCGCAGAACAAGGTCGTGCGCACGTGGGGCACGGTGCGCAAGTTCGACTTCGAGCCGAAGGCGCACTGGGACCTGGCCACGAATCTCGGGCTCATGGACTTCGAGCGCGCGCCGAAGATCTCGGGCTCGGGCTTCCTGCTGTTCACCGGCATGGGGGCGCGGCTCGAGCGCGCTCTCATCAACTTCATGCTCGACTTCCACGTCCAGCACCACGGCTACACCGAGGTGTCGCCGCCGCACGTGATCCGCCGCGCCGCGCTGTTCGGCACCGGGCAGTTGCCGAAGCTGGAAGGCGACATGTATCACATCGGTGAGGACGATCTGTTCCTGAACCCCACGGCCGAGGTGCCGGTCACGAACATCCACCGCGACGAGATCCTCGAGCCGGGTGCGCTGCCGCGCTACCTCACCGCGTACTGCGCGTCGTACCGGCGCGAGGCCGGCGCCGCGGGCCGGGACACGCGCGGCATGGTGCGCGTGCACCAGTTCGACAAGGTCGAGCTGGTGAAGATCGTGCCACCGGAGACGAGCTACGACGAGCACGAGAAGCTGGCCCGCGAGGTGTCCGACATCTTCGAAGCCCTGGAGCTGCCGTACCGCGTGCTGCTGCTGTGCAGCGGCGACATGAGCTTTGCCGCCGCCAAGTGCTACGACTTCGAGGTCTGGTCGCCGGGCACGCAGGCGTGGTTGGAGTGCAGCTCGTGCTCGAACTTCGAGGACTTCCAGGCACGGCGCATGGGCATGCGCTTCCGCCGCGAGGCCGGCGCCAAGGTGGAGCATCCGCACACGCTCAACGCCTCCGGCGTGGCGCTGCCGCGCACGTACGCGACGCTGCTCGAGACGCACCAGCAGGCGGACGGCTCGGTGGTGCTGCCGAAGGCGCTGCGCCCGCATCTCGGCGGCCTCGAGGTGCTGAAACCCGGCGCCTGACGCGGTCAGGCCCGCGGGAGGGAGCCCCGGAAATGGTCCGACCCATCGCCAGCGGTTCGTCTCAGGGCAAGCAACTGCTCAAGACGATGCTGTTCGTGGGCGGCAGCCTGCTCGTGGTGGCGGTGTTCCTGTTGACGCAGTCCGCGGTGGGCCGACTCACGCGCGAGGTCTCGGCCACGTCGGAGCTGTTGGCGAAGGTCGCCGCCCAGGCCACGATCCCGTCCACGATCAATCCCCAGGTGCAGCGCGTGCTCGGCGAGCTGGCCGCCGGCATCAGCTTTCCCATCATCATCACCGACACCACGGGCACGCCGCGCGCGTGGAGCCACATCTCGGTGCGCAGCGAGGACGTGCCAACGGGCGCACTCGACAGCCTGGCTGCGGGCGTGGAGATCGCGGCGCCGATGGCGAAGCGCGTACAGAGCGTGAAGGACCAGATCGCGGGACTCGACCGCGTGCATGCGCCGATCCCGCTGCAGCAGTCGCCGACGGCGCCGGCCATGGGGCACCTGCACTACGGGAACCCGCCGGTGCTCGAGCAGCTGCGCTGGATGCCGTTGATCGCCGTGGCCGGAACGGGGCTGCTGCTGCTGCTCGGGCTCTCGGGACTCGCCGGCATCCGCGCCGCGGAGAAGCGCGTCATCTGGGTGGGCATGGCAAAGGAGACCGCACACCAGCTCGGCACGCCGCTCTCGAGCCTCATGGGCTGGGTGGAGCTGCTGCGCGCGCACGCCGAGACGGGGAGCGCGGGCGGCGCGGTGACGATCGGGCGCGACGAGCTCGCCGAGACGCTGGCCGACATGGAGGGCGACATCGACCGGCTGAACAAGGTGGCGCAACGCTTCAGCCACATCGGTTCGGCGCCGCAGCTCGTGCTCCAGGACGTGGTGCCGGTGGTGCGTGAGGCGGTGCAGTACGTGCGCCGGCGCACGCCGCAGGCGCAGGGCGCCGTGGAGGTGCGCGAGCGCTACGAGGAGGTGCCGCCGATCAACCTGAACCGCGAGCTGCTCGAGTGGGTGCTGGAGAACCTGCTCAGCAACGCGCTCACCGCGCTCGACAAGGCGCACGGCGTGATCGAGGTCGTGGTCGAGCGCCGCGCGCACACCGAGGAGGTGGAGATTTCGGTTCGCGACAACGGCCGCGGCATGAGCCGCGAGGAAGAGTCGCGCGCGTTCGAGCCCGGCTACAGCACGAAGCGCCGCGGCTGGGGTCTTGGCCTGGCGCTCGCGCGCCGCGTCGTCGAGGAGTACCACGCCGGCCGCATCAGCATCCGCCACTCCGCGCCCGGCGAAGGCACGACGATGGTGATCCGGTTCCCGACGTAGCCGCGTTCCGGTACGCCGCCGATGAGCGCGGCTAGTCGCTCAGCGCCAACGTGATCGACCCGTCCCCGGTACGGATGCGCAGCGACGGGCCGCCGTTGTTGAGCTCGCCGATCAGTTCGCGGCGGTCGAGCCGGCCCTGGAGCGAGATCGGGAGCTGCACGTTGATGTGACCGTCCTTCGTGCGCGCGTCGAGCAGCGTGTTGATGTCGTGCGGGATCCTGACGCTCACCGAGCCATCGCCGGTCTCCACGTTCCAGGCCGACTCCGGCTGCGAGCCGGGCCGCACGAGCGCGTCCACGCGGCCGTCACCGGCGCCGAGGTCGAGCTCGTCGAAGCGCCCTGAGGCGCTCAGGTGGCCGTCGCGCGTGCGCGCGCGCAGGTGGCCGTCGACGTCGTCCAGCGTCACCCGGCCATCGCCCGAACGCACCTCGAGGTCGCCCTTCAAGCCGCGGGCGCGGATCGCGCCATCGCCGCTCTCGAACTGCAGCTGGCCGCTCACGGGCTCGCAGTCGATGGCGCCGTCCTTGGTGCGCACCGCGAGGTGCACGGGCGAGGGCACGGTCACGTCGGCCACGAATCGCTCGTCGATGCCGCCGATCACGCCGATCGACCTCGGGTCGTTCAGCGTGATCGTGATCTGGTCGCCCCGGTGCTCGAACACCACGGCGGGCTCGCCGCCGCCCATGACCACGCCCCAGTGCTTGAGCTCGTACTCCACGTGCACCTTCACCTGGCCCGGCGAGCCGGCGTGGATGCGGATGTGCGCGTCCTGGGCGACCACCTGGACGTCGGGTTGCGTGGTGACGACCCAGGTCTGGTCCCAGATCCGGGGAGCGGCCTGGACGGCCGTGGCCGTGAGTGCCAGCGCGAGGCTGGCCAGGATGCTTGTACGCACTGGGGAGCTCCTGGGGATGGGGTGGGGGCTGGACGTTGGTGGCTACGGACCGGGCCGGGGCCGGGTTGCGTCAGGGCCGGGCGCCGAAGCGGCTGCCGAAGAAGTCGCCCGGGTTCCAGCGCGGAGGCTGGGGGGTGTCCGCCGCCATCCATGCGGTCCAGAATGCCATCGACGTGAACTTCGCCCCGCTCGGCCAGTCGAACGGCTGGCTCAGGTCGTCGTTCGGGGAGTGGTAGTGCTCGACGCGCCAGTGACCCACCTCGGACGTGCCGTCCACGGTGCCGTCGTTCCCCGAGACGGGGAAGACGGCGGGCACACCCTGCTTGATGAACGAGAACTGGTCGCTGCGTACGAACACCACCTCGGCGGGCAGCGGGTCGGGTGCGGTCTCCAGCCCGGCGAGCTTCGCGGCGCGCTCGACCAGCGGCCCGAACGTGGAGTGCTCGCCGCCGATCGGGATCACCTTCGTCAGCGGGCGCAGCAACAGCACCATGTCCAGGTTCACGTTGCCCATCACGTCCAGGCTGTCGGGCGCGTCGTTGCGGGCGAAGTAGTCGGAGCCCTGGAGGCCTTTCTCCTCCCCGGTCACGCTCAGGAACACCATCGAGCGCTTGGGCTTCACCTTGAGCGAGCTGAACGCGCGCGCGACCTCGAGCATCATCGCCGTGCCCGAGGCATTGTCGTAGGCGCCGTTGTTGATCGAGTCGCCGTTCACGGGCTCGCTCAGCCCCAAGTGGTCGAGGTGCGCCGAGACGACGATGCACTCGTTGCGCAGCTTGGGATCCGAGCCGCGCAGCACGCCGACCACGTTCGGGCTGCTCGAGCGTGCCTGCTCGGTCACGCGCACGGCCTTCACCGACCACGCCAGTGGGATGCTCTGCACGCGGCTCGACTCCGCGTCCGCCACGGCCTGCGCGTACGTCTTCGGCGAGCCCTCGAACACGCGCTGCTCCGTCTGCGGCGACAGCGAGCCCGCGAGCTCGATCGCGGCCTGCACGTTTGCGGGCGCGCCGCCGGCGTCCACCCAGCGGAAGCCGGGGAGCTTCGACTGGCGCATGTTCCGCTCCCACGGCGCGCGCGCCTCGTCGTCGGGCTTCTGGATCTGGAGAATCCCGATGGCGCCGCGCGCGGCGGCGATCTGGTCCTTCACCAGGCCGTTCGAATAGTAGGCGCGCTGGTCGTTCGGGAACCGCGGCGGCGCGCCGCGGAACGTCACCAGCACCTTGCCACGCACGTCGAGCCCGGCGAAGTCGTCGTACTCCAGCTCCGGCGCCGACACGCCGTAGCCGGCGAACACGAGCGGCGCCTCGGTGGTCCACTTGTTGCGCAGGTAATCGGGCGAGAACAGCACGTCCCTGCCCACCTCGAGCGGCACGGTCTGGCCCTGCTTGACCAGCGCGAACGAGCACGCCGCGGGCTTCAGGTCCGCGCGCACGAACGGCACCGGCTGCAGGTAGCCGCCGCGGCCGCCGGGCTGGAGCCCCATCGCCTGCATCTGCTCGGCCACGTACTGCGCGGCCATGTCGTAGCCGCGCGTGCCGGTGCCACGCCCTTCCATCTTGTCGTCGGCGAGCACGCGCACGTGGCCCTCGAGCCGCGACGGCGCGATGGCCTTGCCGGCGGTCATGACGTCGGCGGGGAGCGCCGCCGGCGGCTTGGCGGGCGCGGCAGCTTCGAGGAACGCCGGTGCGGCGAGGGCGACGGCGGCCCCGAGCGCGAGCAACAGGAGGAACTGGCGGGACCGGCGCTGCGGGGGAGGCTGCATGTCGGGAACCTCGCTGAGGGAACGTGTGTAAGCCAGTGAGTCGCGGAGGCTAGGTCCGGCTCCGCGGCAGCGTCAACGCGAGGCTCGTATCAGGTTCCGGTGTGCCCCTGCGCGCGAGGATAGGGTGACGCGTCGCACCTTCACCGGAGCCTTCACTCCGGACGCTCGCCGCGCGGGGCGTGACCGGCGCGGGGGGCTGCGGCTCGTCACCCGTGTTTGGGCCGGCCGCCCGTGGGCGCTAACATGCGTGGCGCTGCCCGCCCTCGCTTTCGCCGAGGCACCCGCACGCCTCCGTGCGGCCGGCCCCGTGCCCTTCCTCCGGATCCCATGGCCAACGAACTCAGCCGTCGCATCCTGTGGGCCGATGACGAGATCGACCTGCTGAAGCCGCACATCCGCTTCCTCGAGCAGAAGGGCTACGCCGTCACCCCGGTGCCGAACGGCGGCGACGCGCTGGCGGCACTCGAGCGCGAGCGCTATGACGTGCTCCTCATCGACGAGATGATGCCGGGCATGGGCGGGTTGGAAACACTCGACGCGCTCAAGCAGAAGGACCTGAACCTGCCGGTCATCCTCATCACCAAGAGCGAGGAAGAGACGCTCATGGAGGAGGCGATCGGCAAGCGCATCACCGACTACCTGATCAAGCCGGTGAACCCGTCGCAGGTGTTCCTCGCCTGCAAGCGCGTGTTCGATGCGCAGAAACTTCAAGATTCGCAGCGCGCCCGCGACTACGTCGGCGAGATGCAGCGCTGGCAGACGCTCGACCTGCGGCGCCTGGACTGGCAGGGCTGGACGGAACTGGCGGTGGACGTGGCGCGCTGGGACGTCGGCCTGGACGGCGCGCCCGAGGCCGGGCTGCAGCAGGCGCACGGCGACTTCAGGAAGAGCCTGAACAGCGATTTCGCGCGCCTGATCGAGGAGCACTACCCGCGCTGGGTGCAGGCGGCCGCGCGCGGCGACGCAGCGAACCGGCCGATGCTGTCGACGGATGTCGTCGAACGCGCCGTCGTGCCGCATCTGAAAGCCGGCCGGCGCGTGATCTTCATCGTCATCGACTGCATGCGGCTCGATCAGTGGTTCACGCTCGAGCCGCTGCTCGAGGACTGGTTCGACGTCCAGCGCGATTACTACTGCTCGATCCTGCCCACGGCGACGCCGTACTCGCGCAACGCCATCTTCTCCGGCCTGCTGCCGGCGCAGATGTGGAAGAAGCACCCCGATATGTGGCAGGAGACCACCGACGACGAGCGCACGCGCAATCGCTTCGAGCGGCAGTTCCTCGACCTGCAGCTCGCACGCCTGAACGCCACGCCGGCGAAGGGGCTCAAGTACCTCAAGATCTACGACGTCGACGAGGCGCACGCGACGCGCCGGCAGATCAACTCGTTCTCCGGGCTGTCGCTCGTGGCCATGGTGTTCAACTTCATCGACATCCTGGCGCACGGCCGGAGCGAGAGCGAGATCCTCCAGGAGCTGGCGCCCGACGAGGCGGCGTTCCGCTCGGTGATGAAGGCGTGGTTCACGCACTCGCCGCTCTACGAGATCCTGCAGGCGCTCGCAAACCAGGACGCCGTCACCGTGGTCACGACCGATCACGGCGCCGTGCTCGGACGGCGCTCGGCGCTCGTGCACGGCAACCGCGATACCTCGAGCAACCTGCGCTACAAGTACGGCGTGAACCTCAACACCGACGTGAAGCAGGCGATCATCGTGCGCAAGCCCGCGGACTACCTGCTCCCGGACGACGGCGTGAACAAGAACTACGTGCTGGCGCGCGAGGACTTCTACTTCGTGTACCCGACGCGCTTCCACGAGTACGAGCGGCAGTTCCGCGGCTCGTTCCAGCACGGGGGCGTGTCGCTGGAGGAGATGGTGCTGCCGATCGTAACGCTCCGTCCGAAGACCCCGCGCGCGTGATCGGGACCGCCGACAAACGATCGGCGTCGGAGGCGGGCACGGAGCGGCTGGGAGCGGCGCTCGCACCGGCGCTCCGCACCGGCGACGTGCTCGCGCTCTCGGGGCCGTTGGGCGCGGGCAAGACGCGCTTCGTCGCCGGCCTGGTCCACGCGCTGTCGCCGGGCGCGCACGTGCGCAGTCCGTCGTTCACGCTCGTGAACGAGCACGCGGGCGCGGTGCCGGTGTTCCATCTCGACCTCTACCGCCTGGACGGCGTGCGCGACATCGAGAGCCTGGGCCTGGAGGAGTACGCGGAGCGGGGCGTGCTCGTCGTCGAGTGGGGCGAGCGCCTGCCGCACGCCTGGCTCGCCGAGGCACTGCACGTCACGCTCGCGCCCGGCGAAAACGACACGCGCACGATCTCGGCGAAGGGCAATGGCGAGCGCGGCCGCCACCTGCACGACGCGTGGTGCGCGCTGCCGGAGGCGTGGTGAGCAGCGGCGCACCGGACGACGCGCGCGCGGACCAGGCGCCGGGGTTGGCACTCGAGACCGCCACCGAGCACGTGAGCGTGGCGGTGGTCTCTTCCGCGGGGGCGACCCGTGCGCTCGTGGAAGAGGACGTGGGCCACGGCCACACGCGCCGGCTGGCGGCGCTCGTCGAGCGCGCGCTCCGCGATGCGAACGTGCGGCCCGCCGACATCGGCTTCATCGCCACCGACCTCGGGCCGGGCTCGTTCACCGGCGTGCGCGTCGGGCTCGCGACCGCGCGCGCGCTGGCGTTGGTCTCCGGCGCGAGGCTGCTCGGGGCCTCGAGCCTTGCCGCACTCGCGCACGCCACGTCGGAGCCGCGCACGCTCGTCGTGCCGCTCGTGGGCGCCGGCCGGCGCGACCTCTACGCCGGCTTCTTCCGCATCGCGACGGGTGCGCGGGTGCGCCTGATCGCGGCACCGCGCGTGGGGCCGCCCGAGACGCTGCTCGAAGCACTGGCCGAGGTGCACGCGCTGGTTCCCGACCACGAGGTGCGCTTCGTCGGCCCCGGCGCCGGCCGCGAGCGCGCGCGGTTGGAAGACGCGTACCCCGGCAGCACGGGCTCGGGACTTCGCTTCGAAGGACTCTCGGCGCTGGACCTCGCCGCGGCCGCGCTCAAGCTCGATGGCCCGGGCTCGGGGCTGCCCGAGCCCGGCCGCGAGATGGAACCTGCGTACGTGCGCCCGGCGCAGGCCGAGGAGCGCGTGCGCCACAAGGTCACGGGGCTCACGCCGGCTCGTGTGCGCGCGCTCGTTCCCGCGGACCTGCCACGCGTCGACGAGCTCGAGCACCGGCTGTTCGCCGATCCGTGGCCGCGCGCGTCGTTCCTCGACGCGCTCGCCGAACCGAGCGCGGTGAGCCTCGTCGCCGAGCGTGGCGGCAGCGTGGCGGGCTACCTCGTGGCGACTGTGCTGCCGCCGGTCGCGGAACTCCAGAACCTCGGCACGGCGCCCGAGCAGCAGCGCGCCGGCGTGGCGCGCGCACTGGTCGATGCGCTGCTCGAGACCTGCCGCGTGCGGGGCGTGCGCGAGCTCGGGCTCGAGGTGCGGGTCTCGAACGCCGCCGCGCAGGCGCTCTACCGCACGCACGGTTTCCGGCTCGTGGGCCTCCGGCGCGGCTACTACAAGCGGCCGGAGGAGGACGCGCTGCTGATGGCGCGGCGGGTGTGAGTGATGTTCAGAGCCCGTCGTACCTCGAGTACCCGCGCTCGTTCCAGTAGTCGGCGGGCTCGTCGGCGGTATACGCGATGTGGGTGAGCGCCTTGATGTTCTTCAAGCCCAGCTTCATCGGCGCCACGAGCCTGAGCGGCGCGCCGTGCGCGAGGGTCAGCGGCGCGCCGGCGTGGTGCGTGGCGAGCAGCGCCTGCGGGTGGCGCGCGGTTTCGAGGTCGATGCTCACGTAGTAGGCCTCGGGCGCGCCGCTGGCGCTCAGGCTCACTTCCGAGCGCATCGCGGCCCAGCGCATGCCGGGCGCCGGCGGGTAGGCGGCGAGCAGGTCGGCGAAGCGCAGGCCACCCCAGGCCGTGACGTGGCTCCAGCCCTCCACGCACACGAGCCGAGTGTTCATGTCGTGGCGCGCGAAGCGCGTGAGCAGCTCGTCGATCGCGAGGCTCTCGCTGCGGCCCGAAGCGAGCCCGGTCAGGTTCAGCCGCCACTCCGGGAGGTACTCCGGACCCGGCGTGCGGCCGTGATAGTTGTTGCGCAGCGGCCGCGGATCGGGGCGGTCGTACGTCCGCACGCGGCGCTGCTTCGAGTACAACGCCTCGGCGACATCGTCATCGAACGTGAGCACGCGGTTCAGGTTCGCCTCGCGCTGCATGCGCGTGAGCCCCACGCGGGCGGCGAGCGTGTCGAGCTTGTCGGCGGCACCCGGGAGCCACGTGCGCTTCGCGCGCTCGGGCAGCAGCCACCAGCCGGCCACGGCCGTGGCGACGACGCTGGCGCCGAACAGGAGGAAGTCGCGCCGAGAGCGCGCCGCGAGCGCCCCGCGCGTGGTCTCGCGCGTGGTTTCCGGCCGCTCCGCCGCGGCCGCGCCCACGCGCCCGAGCGCGGTCGCGAGGCGCTCGGCAGCCGTGGGTCGCTTCGTCCGCTTCTCAACCATGCGGCGTTCCCTTCACGCGCAGGCTCCAGCCGGTCACCATGCTGCGGAGTGTGTCCCAGCCGTCGGCGATCGCGAGCACCACGTGCGGGATCATGAAACCGCCGAGGATCACCATGCACGCGAAGTGGACGATGCGCGCACCGTCGTAGTTGACGAACACCCGCTCGAGCCAGCCCAGCGTCGCCGGGTGGTGCATCGCCCAGCCCGAGAGCACGATGAGCGCGCCCACGAGCGGCATGGCAAGATAGGCGCTGCGCTGGAGCGCGTTGTACTTGCCGGCGATCATCGGATGCGGCCACGGCTTGCGCGCGAGCGCATGCGGGATCACGCCCAGGTAGTAGCGGATCATCGCCAGCGCCTCGGCGGGATCCGTGGCCCGCGGCAGTAGAGCGCGCCAGCCGCCGCCGCGCACCAGCCCGGCGATGTAGAGCGCGCCACACGCCATGTAGAGGTAGGCGAACAGCCAGTGCAGCCGGAGCGCGTTCGCGAGCTGCATGGGGCCGACGCTCAGGCGCTCGTAGAGCCAGAAGCGCGTCTCGCCCGTGGCGCCGAACCACGACGCCAGTGCGCGACCCACATCGACCAGGTAGTCGCCGCGCGGGTTCCCCGGCGTGGGCGCGTGGCGGAACACCGGCGCCGCCCAGTAGATCGCCAGCCCGCTCGCGATGAGCCCGAGGAGCAGCGGCACGTGTACCCAGTGCGCGGCGCGCACCAGCCCGTCGTGCTTGTTCGCGACCCGCACGGGCCCCGCCGCGCGTGCCGTGCGTGCGGCGCGCTCGGCCTGCTTCCGCGCCAGCGCCGCCGCCCGCGCCGCGGCAAGGGCGTGGCGTCGTGCGGTCCGGGGTTCGGTCTCGGGTTCGGCTCGCATGTCGTTCAGGCTACGGGCCCCGGCCCGGCGCGTGACCGCGCGTGTGCCGTGAGGCCCTGGTGCGGCCCTTGTCCTCACATTGCCGTCAGTGGCGGCGGCGTTCCCGGGGTATTAGATTGGCCGTGAAGCGACGCGCTCCTGGCCGCGGCCCGGCATGGGCAGCGTGACCGAAGAGGTCGTAACCCCGTGTGATGGGCGATGATATCCGCACGCGGGGCGATGCGCACCCGGAGAAGCCCCGACCCCTATGTCCTGGCTCAAGCGCGAACGCACCGGCATCAAGCAGGCGACGAAGCCCGACCGCGCCGAGATGCCCGAGGGGCTGTGGACCAAGTGCGACGGCTGCGGCGAGGCGCTGTTCCAGACCGTGCTCGAGGAGCACCTGTGGACGTGCCCGAACTGCGGCCACCACTTCCGGGTCGCGGCGCGCACCTACTCGGGCTACCTGACGGATCCGGACTCGTTCCGCGAGCGCCACGCGAACCTCGTCGCCGGCGACCCGCTCGAGTTCCGCGACGCCAAGCTGCCGTATCCCGAGCGACTGGCCGCCGCGCAGAAGGACACCGGCGAAAAAGACGCCGCGATCTCCGGCATCGCCACGATCGGTGGCGTGCCGGTGAGCGTGGCGCTCATGAACTTCTTCTTCATGGGCGGCAGCATGGGCTCCGTCGTGGGCGAGAAGGTGGCGCGCACGATCGAGACCGCGCTCGACGAACGCCGCGCGTGCGTCGTGGTGAGCGCGACCGGCGGCGCGCGCATGCAGGAGGGCATCCTTTCGCTCATGCAGATGGCCAAGACCAGCGTGCTGCTCGCCCAGCTCCGTGACGCGAAGGTGCCGTTCGTCTCCATCCTGACCGACCCCAGCACCGCGGGCGTGCTCGCGTCGTACGCCTCGCTCG
>DATNFC010000324.1:0-7113 GCA_035606545.1 Candidatus Methylomirabilota bacterium | reverse complement strand
AGCGCGCGCCAGCGGATCAGGTGGCGGGTGATGCCGGCCGGCAGGTACTCGCCGGCGCTCGCCAGGTCGATCACCTCGGCGGGATCGAAGCGCGGGAACACCACGAGTGCCCGTACCTCGGGGTGCTCGCGCCGCGCCGCGCTCAGCGAGTCGCTGGTGACGCGCGTGTAGGGCAGGCGGTCCTGGTAGAGGCGCACGAGCTGGTTCAGCAGCTCGTTCCGCTCGTGCAGGTCGCGGCCACCGTGGGCGACGATGGTGTCGTCGTCCCCCAGCACCACGCACGCCAGCGCCTCGCGTCGCGCGAGCAGCGCGCGCGCGTGCACGTGGTCGTGGCGGCTGATGGTGAGGCCCGGGAGCGTGCTCAGGCCGCGTTCGAGCAGGTCGCGCGCGTCCGCGGTGAGCGCGTGGTACCAGGTGAACAGCTCCACGGCCGGCGACTCGTAGCGCACCACCTGCACCAGCAGGTGCGGCCAGCCAGCGGCGCGCGCAGCGGTGCTGCGGTTAGCGCCGTCCAGCACAACGTAGCGCGGCTCCACGCGCATGCCGTCGCCGATCTGCGTGACGATCGGCGGGTTCCGAAGCGTGCCGCTGGTGCGCAACCGCTCGACGAGCGGCTGCGTGCGCTGTAGGTCGTGCAGCTCGTGCGGGTAGATGGCCTCCGTCGGCACGAAGCGCAGGTCGGGCAGGTGCATGTCGATCGAGCCCATGGCGGCGGGCACTGTACATGACACGACGCGTGCTAGCTTCCCTAACATGAAACGCCTTCTGCTCGCGTGCGTCGCGCTGGGCGCCACGGCGCACGCGGCCGACCGCCTGCCCCGGGCCGGCGAGCGGATTGCGAACGCCATCCGCGCCGGCTTCACCGAGACCGTGATCGCCGACTCGTTGGACTCGCCGGTGAGCATGGCGATCGCACCCGACGGCCGCGTGTTCGTGTGCGAGCAGGCCGGGCGGCTGCGCGTGATCAAGAATGGGAGGTTGCTGAAGCAGCCATTCGTCACGGTGCCGACGAAGCCCATTGAAGAAGAGGGCCTGCTCGGCGTGGCGTTCGATCCGGCGTTCGCGCGCACGAAGCACGTGTACGTGACCTACACGTCGTACACGCCGACGCGGCACAACGTCATCGCGCGCTTCACCGCGTCGGGCGACACCGCGCTCGCCGGCAGCGAGTGGATCGTCTACGAGTTCGATACGCACGGCGCGCACCAGCACGTCGGCGGCGCGCTGCGCTTCGGGCGCGACGGCATGCTCTACGCCAGCTCGGGCGAGTGCGGGGACGGCTCGCTGTCGCACAGCCTCGCTTCGACTGCGGGCAAGATCCTGCGGCTGCGAAAAGACGGCAGCATCCCCGCCGACAACCCGTTCCGCGACGAGACGCGCGGCCGCCACGCCGCGATCTTCGCGCGGGGTTTCCGCAACGCGTTCGCGTTCGACATCCATCCGCAGAGCGGCCGCATCCTCGTGAACGACGTGGGGGGCGCACGGTTCGAGGAGGTGGACGAGCTGGTCCGCGGCGGCGACTACGGCTGGCCGACCGCGGAGGGTCCGGCGAACCAGGCGCCGCTCGTGGACCCGCTCCACGCCTACGGCCATGACCATGGCTGCTGCATCACCGGCGGGGCGTTCGCGGGGGCAGTCCCGGGCCTCGGCGAGCACTGGCGCGACGGCTACTTCTTCGAGGAGTACTGCGCGAACGAGCTCCGCTGGCTCTCGCCCGGCCGCCCGCCGACGGTGGAGGTGTTTGGCCGGACGAGCGTTCCGGGCCCGGTCGACGTGCGCATGGCCGCGGACGGCGCGCTCTGGTACCTGGCCCGCGGCAACTCGCTCCCCACCGGCGGGGCCGGAACGGCGTGGGGAATGGTGGTGCGGGTCAGCAAGTAGGCTCTACGGAAGTCCAATTCCGGCGCGGTTTTTCGGCGTAATATGCTGCTCGCCGCGAGTGGACCGGGGTAGAGTCCTCAAGTGACCGTGAATTCAAGGTCCCGGGGGTGTTCATGGAAATCCCTCGTCCGCTCCACGCCATCAGCGCGCTGCTCGTTCCCGTGCACAAGCGCCTGGTCCCCGCGATCACCGTGACCTCGCTGCTCTGCATCGCTGCGTCGGCGCCGCCATCAGTTGCGCCCCTGCCCGGGCCGGGGCCGTTCCCCGATTTCAAGTCGCCGTGTACGGACTTCGCGAGCGCGGTGGCCGGCGACAGCGCGGTCCAGATCCCGAACACGGGCGCCGGGATCGAGCAGGCGCTCCCAGCCTTGACGAGCGTGGTCGCGTGCAGCCTGCGCACGGGGAATGGCTTCATGCCGGGCCCGATGATGGTGCTGCGCGCATGGGATCCCGCCACCCTGGCGCCGGACTCCCAAACCGTCGCACTTCGTCGCGCGTTCATCTTCCCCGACGTCATCGTCATGGGAAGGGCGATGGATGCCGGACTCAGGCTCCCCATGTTCACGTTCGTGCCGCCGGTCGTGACGCGCAGCGTTCCCGGCGTGGCCGAGCCACCCAGGCCACAGATGGCACTGCAACTCGTCAACCAGAAGCTCACGTTCGTGCCCGAGTGGAAGCTCACGGGCTACTTCACACCCGATGGCCCCGCCGAGCTGCCCGCCGCGGTGAGGTTGAACGCGGACAGCACGCGCGAACCGCTGCCCGGGCCGCACCCCGTGCTCGCGCACGCGGTGTGCGCCGGCGATTGGGATGTCGCCACGCTGCGCGTCGTGCAGAGCGTCTCGCGCACCGACGTGCAGCCGTTTCCGGCACCGAAGGAGTTCATGCAGAGGTTCCGCGTGCCGGAGGCGGTGGAGCTGCGCTGGATCGAACTGGCGCTGGCGGAGGTGTTCACGCCGTATTTCGTGCGCTCAGGCGACGAGGCATTCGATATCGCCCCCCCTCGTTCCATCATCGGGGCCCCCGTGATCGCGGTCATCGACGGCGACGCGATGCCCGAGCCCCTGCCGCAGGTGCCCGCGTCCATGGTGGAAGCCCCGTTCGCCTTCAATGCACTGGCCCAGGCTGCGGCGGGCATGGCCTGGGTCTCGCACCTCGACTTCGACCATGTGGTGACGCTCGCGCCCGATCACGACTACTGGATCTGGATGCGCGAAGCCGCCGGGACCACGTTCTTGAACCGCCGCATCCACGGCGACGAGCCGCCGGAGTTCACGGCCGGTGTGGGGCCCTACTTCGCCCGCACCGATACCGCGGGCGAGTGGATCCGCGCGGCGGACCAGGTGCTGGCGTTCCGCATCGTGGCTCGGCCGACCTCGATACCGCCGCCGCCGCCGCCGCCGCCCCCCGCGTTCGCGCTCAGCACCACGCCGAATCCAGCGCGAGGCTCGGTCCGCGTGGACTGGTCGGGCGCGGTGGGCCGCGTGCGCTTCGAGGTGCTCGATGTGCGCGGGCGGCGGGTGTCGCAGGGCACCGGCGGCGCGGCTGGTACGTGGACCTGGCCCGGCACCGATCGGGACGGCCGCGCGGTCGCCTCGGGGATCTATTTCGTCCGCGCGCGTGACGCGGCCGGGCGGGAGAGCGTGGAACGCCAGGTGGTCATGAGATAGTGCTGCGCCGCCGCGCCTTCCCGTGACACCATGGGAGGTTCGGACCACCAGCACAGCGCAGGGGGTGCGACGATGATGCGTTCAAGCCGGTCGAGATGGGTCCCGGCCGCTGCCGTGACGCTGCTGCTCTGTCTTGCCGCAGCGGCGCCCCAGTCGCGCGACGCCGGCCCGGCGCCGCCGCCGCAGCTCCAGCCGCCGTGCGTGGATCTCACCTACGCGGTGGCCGGCGACGATTCGCTGTTCCTGCCGTTGAACGTGGGCGTCGAACAGGTGCTGCCCGCGGGGATGAGCGTGGCCGCGTGCAGCCTGCGCGCGATCGTGCCCATCTACGCGTTCATGACGCTCACGCTGCGCGAGTGGGACCCCACCACGCTGGCGCCCGATCCGAATGCCATCGCGCTGCGGCAGACGTTCTTCAACGGCTCCAACCTGTGGTGGTCGGAATACGGCAAGCTCCCACGCACCGTGTTCGTTCCCCCGATCGTGGTGAACAGCATCCCCGGTGTGGCCGAGCCGCCCAAGCCCCACGTGGCGTTGCAACTCGTCGGGCAGCCCGGCTACGGGGCACAACCCCGTGCCTTCTTCACGCAGGACGGACCGTCGTCGCTGCCCGCCGCCGTGAAGCTCAACGCCGACAGTACGCGCGAACCGCTCCCGGGGCCGCATCCGGTGATCGCGCACGCGGTGTGCGCCGGCGACAGCGACCTCGCCGCGCTGCGCGTCGTGCAGAGCGTCTCGCGCGCCGACGTCAAGCCGTTCCCGGCGCCGAAGGAGTTCCTGCAGCGCTTCCGCGTGCCGCAACAGACCGAGCTGCGCTGGATCCAGCTCGTGCTCGCCGAGTTTTTCGTCCCGTATTTCCAGCAGGCCGGCGACGAGACGCAGATGATGAGCCCTGTCGGCCTCCCCGTGCTGGCGCTGATCGACGGGGACGACATGCCCACGCCCGTGCCCGACATGCCCTCGCCGCTGCTGGAGTCCAGGTTCGCGACGTTCGCGAACATGAGCTGGAACACGACCCAGGACTTCGATCGCACCGTGACGCTGGAGGCAGGCCACGACTACTGGATCTGGGTGCGCAACTCGGCCGCGGCCACGTTCATGAATCGCCGCGTCCACGGCGACGAAACCTTGCCGTTCACATACGGCAT
This sequence comes from Candidatus Methylomirabilota bacterium, assembly GCA_035606545.1. Taxonomy (GTDB): domain Bacteria; phylum Eisenbacteria; class RBG-16-71-46; order RBG-16-71-46; family RBG-16-71-46; genus JAIOPA01. The sequence continues at coordinate 2,414 of DATNFC010000324.1, read as the reverse complement.
CGGGCCCTATTTCGGACGCACCGACAGCACGGGTTCGTGGATCCGCGCGGCGGACCAGGTGCTGGTGTTCCGCATCGTGGGCAAGCCCACGCCACCGCCGACGCCGCCGACGGTGCTGCCATCGCCCGACCCGGTGGCGTCGGCGTTCGCGCTCAACGCCACGCCGAATCCCGCACAGGGCATCGTCCGCGTGGCGTGGTCGGGCGCGGTGGGCCCGGTTCGCTTCGAGGTGCTCGACACGCGGGGCCGGCGCGTGACCGAAGGCTCCGGTGGCGCGGCGGGCGCATGGACCTGGCCCGGCACCGATCGGGACGGTCGCGCGGTCGCATCGGGGATCTACTTCGTCCGCGCACGTGACTCGGCGGGACAGCAGAGCAACCAGCGCGTGATGATCGTCCGCTAGGATGCTCATCTCCAACTGGATGTTCACCCGATAAGTCGGCTCGCTCGGCTGGCCGTCCGGGTCGCGCTCGCGGCCGCCATCCTCGGCTTCGCGCCGTGGGTGCTCGAACCGTTCCACGCGTTCAAGGCCGTCCTGGTGCGCGCGCTCGGCCTGCCGCTGCTGGTGTGGTTTGCAGCCGAGTGGCTCTCCGGCCGTGTGGCGCGGCCGGCGCCGCTCGTGTGGGGCGTCATCGGCTGGATCGTCGCGGGCGCGCTCGCCACCGCGTTCTCGCTCGCGCCGCCGCTCTCGATCGCGGGTGAGCTGAGCCAGCGCGAGGGGCTGCTCACGACGCTCTCGCTCGCCGGGCTCTGCCTCGCGACCGCGCACGCGCACCGCGACGCGCGCCACGTGCTCGGCACGCTGGCGACCGTGCTCGCCTGCGGCGTCGCCGCCGCCGGGTACGCCCAACTGCAGCTCGCCGGGCTCGACCCGATCCGCTGGCAGGGCATGCACACGTACGCGGCCCAGGGCGGCGTGGCGCTCCGCCCCGCCGGTCCGCTCGGGAACCCGATCCTCCTCGGCATCGTGCTCGCGGCGACGCTGCCGTTGGCGCTCTCGTGGCTTGCGGGTCGACGCGGCGACGCGGCGTGGCTCGTGCCCGCCGCGGCGCTCGTCGCGGCCTCGCTGCTCATGACGCTGTCGCGCGGCGCGTGGCTGGCCGCCGCGGTCGGCACAGCGGCGGGCGTCGTGCTCGCCTGCGCGGCCGGGGCATCGCCGCGCCGCGCGCTGTGGACGAGTGCGGCGAGCCTCGCGCCGGCGTTGCTGCTGGGCGTGCTCCGTGCCGCGAGCCCGATCGCCGCGCGGCTCGCGGAGGGCGCGCAGGGTCACTCGCTCGCGGCGCGCGAGGTGATCGCCCGCGGCGCACTCGCGCTGTGGCGGGAGCGGCCGTGGTTGGGCGTCGGACCGGACGTGTTCGGAGCGGCGTTTCCACGCGTGCAGGAGGCCGCACTCTGGCGCGAGGAGTGGACCGGCGTGCCCATGCACGCGCACGCGGCCGCGCTCCAGGTATTGGCGACGCTCGGTATCGTCGGCCTGCTCGCAGGTGGCGCGTGGCTCGTCACTGTCGCACTCGCGTGGGCTCGCGCGTGGCGCGAGCGGCCGGAGGCGCGCGCCACGCTCGCCGCGATCGCGGGCCTGTTCGCGGCACTGCTCGCCGCCGGCGCCACGAACGTCGTGGGCCTGGCGGGCGCGACGGTGTTTGCCGTGTGCAGCGCGCTGCCGGTCGCGCTCTGCGCTCCCCCGGTGGAGAAGCCCGAGAGGCTTCACCCGGCGTTCCCCGCCCTCGCCGCGGCCGCGATGCTCGTGTTCGCAGGCGTGCGCGGCGAGCGCGAGCTCTCGGCACTGGCGATCGCTCAGCCCGTGCGCGAGCCCGCGGCCCGCGGCAGCGCCACCGCGGACGAATGGCGGGCGATCGCCGCGAAGCGTGCCGAGACCGCGTGGCGGGCGGCGCGGCGCTGGCCCGGCGAGGAGACGCTGTGGCGGCTCGCGAGCGATGCGTCGCTGGCCGCGAGCGCTGCCGATTCCGGCGTGGCGGCGATCACCGTCGCGATGACCGCCGAGGGTGCCGCGCGCCGCACGCTCGCGCTCGTGCCGCTGCGCGCCGTGAACGTCGAGCGTCTCGCGACCGCGGTGGGTGCGCGGGCGCTCATGTCGGGGTCGACCGCACTCGCCGACTCGGCCGAGGCGCTGTTCGCACGCGCCACCACGATGGCACCCGTGGATGCCTGGCTGCTGGTGTCGCGCATCCGCTTCGAGCTCGCGCGCCGCGACGGCGAGCACGCGCTCGCATCCGCCAAGCGGCTCGCCCAGCTCTATCCCGAAGCCGCGCTGGGTCACTCGCTCACGGGCGCCGCGCTGCTGCTACTCGGCCGCGTCGAGGATGCGCGCACGGAGCTGCTCCGCGCACGCGGGGCCCGCTGGGAGGAGGACGCCGGCGAGCAGCGCGCAGCGCTGGAACGACTGCTTCAGCAGC
>DATNFC010000323.1:0-7761 GCA_035606545.1 Candidatus Methylomirabilota bacterium | reverse complement strand
GCCAGGCCTTCCAGCACCTTCGCGCTGTGGAGCAGGCGCGCGTACTCGGGGCCCTTGCCCGGCAGCGCCTTGAGATCGGGCGACAGCTCGAGCGCCTTCTCGAGCGTCATGCCGAGACCGTCGGGCACCATCTTGGCGACGCGGTCGACGTCCGCGTATGCGAGTCCCAGCGCGCGGCCGACGTCGCGCACCACGCCCTTCGCCCCCATGGTTCCGAACGTGATGATCTGGGTGACGTTGTGCTCGCCGTACTTCCGACGCACGTATTCGATCACCTCGGGCCGCCGGACGTCGTCGAAGTCGATGTCGATATCCGGCATGGTGACGCGCTCAGGGTTCAGGAAGCGCTCGAAGATCAGCTGGTGCCGGATCGGATCGATATCGGTGATGCGCAGTGCGTAGGCCACGAGCGAGCCCGCCACCGAGCCGCGGCCGGGACCCACGCCAATGCCGCGTCCCTTCGCGAAGTGGATGAAGTCGCGCACAATGAGGAAGTAGGACGCGAAGCCCATCTTGCAGATCACGTCCAGCTCGTACTGGAAGCGCTCCCTCAACGCCTCGGTCACGTGACCGGGGTAGCGCGTGTCCAACTCGGCCCAGGCGAGTTTCCGGAAGTAGCTCTCGGCATCCGCCTCGCCGGGTGGCAGCGGAAACGCGGGCAGCAGCGGTTTGCCGAACTCGAGCTGCAGGTTGCAGCGCTCCGCCACCGCAAGCGTGTTCAGCACCGCCTGCGGCTGGTCGGCGAACACCTCTTTCATCTCGGCGACCGTGCGGAAGTGGAGACCGGCGACCGCGCGCATGCGCTTGTCGTCGGTGACCAGCTTCCCGGTCTGGATGCAGATCAGCACGTCCTGCGCTTCGGTGTGGTCGGGCGAGAGGTAGTGGCAGTCGTTCGTGGCCACGACCGGGATGCCGGTGCGCGCCGCGAGGGCGGCGACCTTGGCGCGGATCTTCGCCTCGATGTCGATGCCGTGGTTCTGCACCTCGAGGAAGTAGTTGTCCGCCCCGAACATGTCGCGGTACATCCCCGCGATCTGGAGCGCGTCGTCGTCGCGGTCGGCGAGCAGATCGCTCGCCACCTCGCCCTTCGGACAGGCCGAGAGCGCGAGCAGGCCCTCGGCGTGCGCCGCGAGCACGTCGTGGTCCACGCGCGGCTTGTAGTAGAAGCCCTCGAGGTAGGCGAGGCTCGAGAGCCGCATCAGGTTCTTGAACCCGCGCTCGTCGCGCGCGAGCAGCACCAAGTGGTGCGCGGTGTCGCCGGCGGCCTTCTCGGTCAGCTTGCCGCGGGTGACGTACGCCTCCATGCCCACGATCGGCTTGACCCCGGCCTTGCGCGCCTCCTGGTAGAACTCGACCGCGCCGAACATCGAGCCATGGTCGGTGAGCGCCAGCGCGGGCATCTGCAGCTCCGCCGCCCGCTTCACCATAGCCGGGATCGGGCTCGCGCCGTCGAGCAGCGAGTAGTCGCTGTGGTTGTGGAGGTGGACGAAGTCCGAATGCTTCATGGTGGCCGGCTTGAGTGCGTGGGCTCGGGTGCGGAACTCGCGCGCGCGCCGGGCGCGCACGGTCGAAAGAACCTCAGCGCGAAGCTATCACAAACGTCCCGGTGCGAACCGTGCGGTTGCCGGCGTGATCCACGACGGAGAGCCGGTAGCGATGCGAGCCCGCCGCAGGCACCGTTCGCGGCCGCCAGCGCAGCACGTGCTCCTCGGCGTCCCACTCGGTGGGCATGCGCCGGCCGTCGACTTCGAAGCCGCTCGCATCGCCCGCCACGCCGCTCATCGCGTCCTGCGCACGCGCGGTGAGCGCCCAGGTCGAGTAGGGCCCGCCCGGGATCTTCGTCGGTGTCGCGGGCGTCCCCACCTCGGGCGGCGCCTCGTCACGCACGAGCGCGAACTGGCCGAGCCGCGACGTCGAAAGCGTGAACGTGCGCGCGACGCTGTCGAAGCTCGCGTCGTTCCAGTCCCACTCGTCGCCCTCGTCATCACGGCGCGCCATGCCGACGTGCCGGGCCGAGACGCCCTTCGGAAGCACGAGCGTCACGGCGATGGGCTTCCGGAGCGGCATCGTCGCCGGCTCGGCCACGATGGAAGCGCGCAGGCCGGTGGCGCCGGCGGGCAGGTCCTTCACGTGCGCCGAACGCACCATGGCGACGCCGGATTCGTACGCAGACGGGGCGTCGACGTTGAACCACGCCCAGTCCTCGACCCGCGCCGTCATCGGCGACGCCGTGGGTGCGAGCGAATAAGCCCCGCGGTTCCACCACGCCTTGCCATCGACCGCGCGCGCCTTGATCCAGAAGCCGTCCGGGTCGGGAGTGCCGTTCACGTCCAGCACCGCCGTCCATCCGGAGCCGTCCCACGTGGCCCACGCGCCCTTGTCGCCGAAGTTGCTCGCGCCGCGCTCGATGCGCACGCCCGCGAGCCCCGGCGGCGTGTGCGCGACACGAATGCGCACGCGCTGGTCCGGCAACGAGGCGAATGTCCACCGGGGATCGGCCGCCACCGGCGCGGATCTGGTGGCCGAACTCGTCGATGCCTTCGGTCGCGGCGCGGCGGTGGTGTCGGGGCCGCGCTCCGATGCGTGTGGGCCGCGGAGCCAGACCACCGTGGTGCTGGCGTTCCCCGCCGCGTCGCGCGCGAACAGCTCGAGCGCGCGCGCCGGATCGCCGGCGCCGATGCGCACCAGCTCCACCGCCTCGCTCGTCGCGCGACTGCTGGTGAGGAACCGCGGCCGGAAGTTGGGGGGCGCATCGAGGATGACGCCGTCGCTCCCGAGCACGCGGTCGTGGTCCACGAGCCAGCCGAACTGCGACATCTCCCCCGCCCACGACAGGCTGTCCATGTCGCACTGCACCCAGGTGTCGTTCCAGCGCGCGCCCACCGTGCGCACGGGGAGGTTCTTCGCCTCGTTCGTGGCGTCGTGCGCGACCAGCGTGAGCCGCACGCGCCCCTCGACCAGCAGCGTGTCGCGGGCGCTGCGCGCACCGAGCGCCAGCGAATGAGGTGACGCGCGCCGCGCCACCCACGAGAACTCGTCCAAGGGCTCGAGAACCAGTCGCTCGAGTCGCGGCGCCACGGTGTCGGGCACGGCGAGACCGGCGAGCAGCGGATTGATCGCCATGTCGCCGTGCCGCACCTCGACGTGCAGGTGCGGCGGGCCCGCCCCACTCTGGCCGCTCCACGCCACGCGGTCGCCGGCGGCGAAGCGGAAGCGGCCGAGCGGCGCCCACAGGTCCTGCTCGTAGTCGCCCGTCGCGCGCTGGACCGAATCGACGTAGGCGGCGAGCGCGGGCACGAGCGCGTCCAGGTGGCCGAACACGATCATCCGGCCGTCGTCGGTGCGCAGGTAGAGCGAGCGTCCGTAGCCCACGCCCGAGGCGCGCACGCGCTCCACCACGCCCGCGGCCGGCGCCAGCACCTCGGCGCCCACCTTGCCACCCGTCGAAAGATCGAGCCCGGCGTGGAAGCGGTTCGTGCGCGACTCGCCGAAGCCGCCGCGCAACGCGCGCTGCTGGCTCGCGAGCGGCCAGCGCAGCGGGCTCATGGCGGTGGCAGCATCGGCTGCGGTCGCGGTTCCGGCTGCAAATATGAAACCACTTGCGGTGAGTGTTCCGACCAGAAAGAAGAACCGCCGCCAGCACCTCGCAATGACGTTCGCAGGGCGTCGTTGCATCGCGCATCCGACATGGCGAGAAGCCCGCTGGGGGCACCGCCCCACGAACCGCTTAGTGACTGTCACTGCGTCGGTCATGCGACCCCCCTCGCATCCTTTCGAGTCTGGCACCGCGGTTGCTGAGACCGAACGCCGGCTTGACCGGATTCCGGGCACCTGGCTCGGAGGCCCTCAACCTTCGGATCCAACGTCCACCTGGAGGCCAATCGTGAAGTCGTCCCGCAGTCTCATCGTCGCGCTGTTCGTCAGCGCCATGGCCATGTCGCTCGCGAGTTGTAACTCCGGTGGCACGTCGGCCACGAGCCCGATCGACCTGTCGCCGCCGCAGGCGCCCACGAACCTGCACTCCACCACGGATGACAACATCAACCGTGACTGGCTCGTGTGGGACCTGAGCGCGTCGGCAAACGTGGCGGGCTACGAGATCTACTCGACCTCCTCTGTCGGTGGCTCGAGCAAGCTCGTCGCCACGGTGGACGCCTCCACGTCGGACTTCATCCTCCCGATCGTGGGCGCTGAGACCACGGAGTACTACCGTGTCCGCGCCGTCGGTACCAACAACGTCCCGAGCGCGTTCACGTCGACGCTGGGTGTGGACCGGAGCGGCTGGGAGGGTTCGCCGACGTCAGGCGTGCCTGGCAAGGGCACGGACCCGTCGGGCGGGTACTGATCCCGTTACTGACAAATCGTCACGGAGGCGCTGTTCAACGGACGAACACCACGCGTGAGCCCGCGTGGCGCGCCCCGCTGACGAGGCGGATGAAGTAGAGGCCGGCCGGGAGGAGACGACTCTCTCCATCCCGGCCGTCCCAATTGTAGGAGCCGCCCGGCTCGGTCCCGAGCGCGATGCGACGCCGCTCGCGTCCGGTGAGGTCGTAGACCACGAGCCACTGGGACACGGCGCCACTGTCATCGCCCTGCCAGTCGATGTTCACGGACGTGGCCGCGGGCTGGGGCCGGCACGCCACCGCCATGCCGCTGTGGCCCGTGAGCGCGCCGCCCACCGGCGTGACGGCTTCGGCGATGTTGGAGATCGCACCCACGGCCCCCCCGTCGTCCACGCCGCGGACCGCGAAGCGCCAGCGACGTCCGGGCGTGAGCCTCGCCACCAGCGTCGTCTCCGCGCCGCCCGCGTCCTGGTGGGCCGCCGCGTCCAGCTGCAGCGGGGCCGCGTCCACGTTCGCGGCGTCGAGCGGCGCCGTGGAGCCGGACACCTTGTAGTGGTCCGGCCGACCCGCGAGCCCGCTCGCGCCGGTGGCGCTCCACGTGAGCACCGCCGTGGTTTCGGTGACGGCGAGCACGTGCAGGTCGGCGATCGCGGCCGGCGGCTCGCCCGGCAGCGAGACCGAGTCGGAGTTCGAAACCGCGCTCGCGTTGCCGGCGTCGTCGACCAGGCGCAACGCGTACCACCACCTCGAGCCCTTGGGCAGGTTGCTGTCGACGAAGGACAGGTTCGTCCCCGAGGGCGGCATGGTGCCGCGGCTCACGAGGATGCCGCTGCCGAAGTTCAGTTCGTCGAGCGGGAAGGAAGCGCGGCGTAGCTCGCCGAGCGCCACGATGCCGACGAGACTGTCGTCGCCGGAAACCGTGAACGAGCCGTACGCGGTGGTGCTGTCGTGCGCGAACGCGACCAGGTCCATGACGCGCGCCGGCCGGATGCGGTCGACCACGAGCGGCGGCGGCGTGCCCGCAGCATGGCTCGCCGTACGCCCCATGTCGCCGCGTGGCGTGGGCCACTGTGCGAGCGCTCTCGACCAGGTGCCGGCGCCCGCGTCGTACGTGTAGACGTTCGAGTCCGCGTTCGCCGTGCCCGCGGCGATCTCCGTGGCGCCGTCGCCGTCGAGGTCGGCGAGCGACGGGAAGAGGCCCGCGTTCCCTGGCTTCGGGAACGCCCGCACCGAATCCGCCACCTCGTCGAACGCCACCAGTCCGCCGCTCTGCATGTACATCACGCACGGACCGTGGCCGGCGACGAGCGGGCCCACGACGAGCGGGCCCTGCGGCCCGGCGAACGTCTGTCGCGGCCAGCCTGGAATCAAGGCGGGGAATACGAAGAGCGACGTCGGGCCGGAGAGAGAGAGGATGATCTCGTCGAAGGCGAAGCCGTCGAGATCGGCGATCACCGGATCCTGGTTGGGCTGACCCGGGAGCGCCGCGCTCAAGCGCACGTTCCCGTCCGCGTCATAGCCCGTGAGCGCGCCCGCGCTCGCGTGGATCACGACGACCGGCGACGCCGGACCGTTGAAACGCATCATCACCGGCGCGCGCGCAGCACTCGCCGGCCCAGTCGGGAATCCCGCGCGCTCGGTGCCGTCGAAACCCACCAGGTGGAGCGCGCCCAAGGCATCCGTGTACGCGATCTCGGCGCCGGCGACCGCGTCCACGTCGCCGAGCGCCAGCGACGACATCCCCGACACGCCGGCATCGAACGGGAAGCCCGCGAGCAACGTGCCGTCCAGGTGCCACACCCAGAGCCTCGCGGTGGAGATCGTGCTGCCCCCCACGGCCACGTCGGGCACGCGGTCGCCGTCCACGTCCGCTATCGAAACTCCCGCCGTCAGGCTCAGCCCCGCCTGCGCCGTCACCGGCCAGCCCTGGACCGGCGTGCCGTCGTCGTGGAACAGGAACACCGTGCCCGCGGCCGTCGCCACCGCGATCACCGGGCCGAGCGGCAGCGGCGTGTCGACCGCCGCGATGTTCCCCACCGGCAGCGCCGGCAGTGGCCGCACCCACACCGTGTCGCCGCCAGCGCCGTCGTAGGCCACGAGCGAGCGGTCGCTCATCGCGTAGACGACGAGCGAGCGGCCGGTGTTGTACTGGAGGATCACGGCCGGGCCGATGCTGCGCGCGCTCCCGCGCACCGCGAGCGACATCGGCCGGTCGGCGAGCGCGCGATACATGTTCAATCGCCCGGTGCCGTAGCCGATGACCTGCGGGATCTGAAACGCGTCGATGTTGTCCGTGGTCTCGCGCAGCCGGAGCAGCACGCCCGCCGGCGTGAGCGGCTGCTCGCCGAGCGCCTTCCGCTGCGCCTGCATCAACGCCACCGCGCCCGCGACCTGGGGCGCCGCGAACGACGTGCCGTTCAGGAACCCGCGATAGGCCGGCGTGCGGCCCCCCAGGCTGTCGAGCGCCAGGCGCTGGAACATCGTCGACACCATGCCGGTGCCCGAGGCGGAGAGATCGACCCAGGGCCCCACGACCGAGCCCGGCCACACGACGTCGGTCGAGTCCGTGCCCGCGACGGAGATCACGTCGTCGCGCTGGCCCAGGTACGTGAACGGCGTGCCACCGTTGCCCGCCGCGTTCACCACCACCATGCCCGAGCGCGTCGCCGCCGTGACCGCGGCGTCCAAGCCCCCCGAGTTGATCGACTGCCAGGAGCAGTTGACGACGGCGCAGCCCATGCGCGTGGCGTAGCGGATCGCCGCGGCGGCGTACGCCATGTCCACCGTACCCGCCGGCGGGAGGTCGCCCTGCTGGAGCCAGCCGATCCGCAGCGCCATCATCCGCGCGCGCGGCACCACGCCCGCGAGCCCGATGTCGTTGCCGGCGATCGCGCCGACGATGCCCGCCACCGCGGTGCCGTGCCCGCCCCAGTCGTTGGGGTCGTTGTCCTCGTTGCGCGCGTCCTCGCCCGCCGCCGCCAGCGAGCCGTTCTGGACGAAGTCCCAGCCGGCGACGTCGTCCACGTAACCGTTGCCGTCGTCGTCCACGCCCGGCAGGCCGTCGCGCTCGGCCCAGTTGGCCCACAGGTTGCCGCGCTCGCCGCGCCCGCCCAAGTCGGGATGCCAGGGGATCACGCCGGTGTCGATGATGCCGACCACGATCGACGTGTCACCCATCGAGACCTGCCAGGCCTCGGGCGCATGGATGTCGGCGCGGCCGTTGCGCGGGTTGTAGAGCCAGAACGTGGCCTGGGCGAGCGAGTCGCTCGGGAGCGCCGAGACCGGCATGAGCGCGATCGGGTCGGCGCTCGCCACCTCGGGAAGACCACGGAAGCGCTCGAGCGCACCGGCCAGGTCCGCGCCCGGCGCCAGGTGGACCAGCTGGAACGCGGTGAGGTCGGGCCCCTCGCCCGGCGAG
>DATNFC010000322.1:0-6044 GCA_035606545.1 Candidatus Methylomirabilota bacterium | reverse complement strand
GATCGGCGGCCGCGTCAACGCGATCGTCGCCGCCAACGGCGGCGTGCCCGCCTACCTGGGCGCAGCGAACGGCGGCGTCTGGCGCTCGGAGGACGGCGGCTTCGGCTGGGTGCCGCTCACCGACCGGCTGGGGCTCTTCTCGATCGGCGCGCTGGCGTTGAACCCGTTCAACGCGAACACCGTCTGGTGCGGCACCGGCGACGCCAACGCCACCGTGGACGGCTACGACGGCACCGGGCTCTACGTGTCGCGCGATGGCGGCATCACCTGGATCGAACGCGGCCTGCGTGAGACCGCGCACATCGCCGCCGTGGTCGTGAGCCCCGCCGACTCGAACCGCCTCTTCGTCGGCGCCATGGGCAAGGCGTTCTCCACCGACTCGAACCGCGGGCTCTATCGCAGCCTGAACGGCGGGCAGTCGTGGACACGCACGCTGTTCGTGAACGACAGCACCGGCGTCTCCGACGTGGCGATCAACCCCGTCCACCCGGAGACCGTCTACTGCGCGACGTGGGAGCGCGTGCGACGGCTGCGCTACCGGCGCGCGTTCGGACCGGGCTGCGCCGTTTGGCGGAGCGCCGACGGCGGCAGCACGTGGACCAAGATCGTGAACGGCCTGCCGCCCGCGGGCGACAACCTCGGCCGCATCGCCATCGCGGTGGCGCCGTCGCAGCCGTCGCGCATCTACGCCTCGGTGACGAGCGGCGCGATCAGCGGCTACGTCGGCCTCGGCATCTACCGCAGCGAAGACGGCGGCGAGAACTGGGAGCGCGTGGACCTGGGGAGCACGCACCGGAACGCGTTCGGCGGCTTCAGCTGGTATTTCGGCATGCTCGAAGTGTCGCCCACCGACCCGGACGACGTCTGGACCGGCGGCGTGCGGCTGCTGCATTCGATCGATGGTGGCACGACGCTGAGCGACGTCACCGGCACCCTACACGTCGACCACCACGCGCTGTGGATCGATCCGTTCAGCGCGAGCCACGTCTACCTCGGGAACGACGGCGGCTTCTACGCGCTCTCGGGCGGCTCGTGGCAGAAGTCGTTCAACCTGCCGATCACCCAGTTCTACGCCGGCACCGTGGACGCGGGGAACGGGAACAAGGTGCTGGGCGGCGCGCAGGACAACGGCACGTCCAAGACCGAGAGCGGTGCGTTCGGCTGGTCGCAGATCCTGGGCGCCGACGGCTTCCAGTGCCTCGTGAACCCGCCCGGCTCGAACAACATCCTCGCCGAGTGGCAGTACTGCTGCGACCAGAGCGGCATCAGGCGCTCCACGAACAACGGTCTCTCCTACACCGGCACCAGCGGCTGGACGGGCACCGACCGCTACAACTGGAACACGCCGTTCGTGGCGAGCCCGCTGAACATGAACACGATGATCGCCGGCAGCCATCGCGTCTACAAGAGCATCAACACCGGCGCGTCGTGGGTGCCGGTGAGCACCGACCTCACGAGCGGCCCCGGCGCGCAGGTGAACTACGGCACCATCACCACGGTGGCGATCTCCCCCGCGGACTCGAACCTCTACCTGGCGGGCACCGACGACGGCCACGTCTGGCGCTCGCAGAACGGCGGCGCCGCGTGGGAGGAGATCAGCGCCGGCCTGCCCGCGCGCTACGTGACGCGCGTGGCCGCCGACCCGCTCGATCCGCAAGTGATCTACGTCACGCACTCCGGGTTCGGCGAAGACCTGCACGATCCGCGCGTCTACCGCAGTACGAACCGCGGTACCAATTGGACCCCGATCTCCGGCAATCTCCCGGATGCGCCCGTGAACGACCTCATCGTCGACCCGCTGCTGCCCGGGTCGCTCTATGCCGGGACCGACCTCGGCGTGTTCGTCACCCGGAACCTCGGCCAGACCTGGACGGCGCTCGGGGGGTACATGCCCGTCCAGCCGGTCTGGGACCTGGAGCTCCACCAGGCGAGCCGGAGGCTCTATGCATTCACCCATGGACGGTCGGTGTGGATGCTCGACCTGGGGACCGTATCGCTCGACGCGCCCACGTCGACCAGCGGCTCACGGCTCGCGCTCGCAGTACCCGCGCCGAACCCCACGCGGGGCGCGGCCAGGCTCGAGATCACGCTGGCCACGAGCGCCCAAGTCGATGTGACCGTGTTCGATGCGGCGGGCCGCCGGATCCGCGTCCTGGCCCGCGGAACGCTCGCGGAGGGGCGCCATCCGCTCGCCTGGGATGCGCGTGACGAGCGTGGTGCGAGGGCGCGCGCGGGGGTGTATTTCGTCCGCGCGAGCGATGGCTCGGAGACGCGAACGCAACGGCTGGTGATCGCCGACTGAGTCGCGGGATCGTTTCCGCCCGCGTCAGGCCTGCGCGAAGTCATCCGGGGTATCGAATTTCCCTTTGAATCCGGCCCTCGCGCTGCTATACACACCAGCGGCCAAGGCGTGCGACTCGCGCCTGTCCGTTTTCGAAGCACTGGTTCCGGTCACGGAGGAAGGATCCCCATGGCGAAGATGATGACGAAGACGCAGGTCGCGGCTTACATCGCGACGAAGTTCGAAGTCACGAAGAAGACGGGTACGGCGATCCTCGAGGAGCTCGCGCTGCTCGCCTCGAAGCAGGCCAAGAACGGCTTCGTGTTCCCGGGCGTCGGCAAGCTCGTGGTCGTGAACCGCAAGGCCCGCATGGGCCGCAACCCGCAGACGGGCGAGGCCATCAAGATCCCGGCCAAGCGCGTGCTCAAGTTCCGCATCGCGAAGGCGATGAAGGACGCCGTGCTGAAGTAGAGAAGTAGAGGGTCGCACCACTATTCGCTGCGGGCCCCGTCCGGATCACTCGACGGGGCCCGCAGCATTTTGTGCCGGAATCGAGTGCGCGCGGCGCTATCGCTCGACCACGTGCAGTCGGCCCGAGGCGCCTCCGCCCGCGGTGACGAGCCTGTAGAAGTACACGCCCGGAGCGAGTCCCGAAGCCGCACGAGAGATGTCGAACGAGTGTGGGCCCGCGCTCAGCCAGGACTCGTCGACGACGGTGCTCACGTGCCGGCCGCGCAGGTCGTAGAGCCCGAGGAACGCGCGCCCCGCCTGCGGCAGGACGAGTTCGACCCGGCCCCGGTCGCGCAGCGGGTTGGGCGCGAACGTCACTGCGAATCGAGCCGGTCGTGGTGCATCCGTGGCCGGGGTCAGGGCCCCCGGCGCGAGCGGTGCGACCTGGAGCTGCACGCAATTGTCCGTCGCCACGTCACCGAGACCATCGCCGTTGAAGTCGCCGATCGCGACGCTGTAGCCGAACTGCGTGGGCGTGGTACCAGCGTTCACGAACGAGCCGTCTCCGGCGCCCAGCAGAACGGCCATGTCCGCTCCGGTGAGGAGGAAGCCGGAATCGAAGCGCCGGTCGCCGGCCACGAGATCCGCGTTCCCGTCGCCATCGACGTCGCCCACGGCGAGCTGAAGCGTCGCGCAGAAGTTCGTGCCGTTCGTGGACGTCTGGTGATAGACCGCCGGCGCGAACGTCCCGTTGCCGTTCCCCTCGAGCGTCATCACCCCGCTCGATCCAAAGTCCTGGGTTCCGAGGGCGAGATCCACGCGGCCATCATGGTCGAAGTCCGCGGCAACGATCTGGCGCCCCGTGAACTTCGGCAGGTTGACGAGGGAGAATGGCTGCAGCGTGCCGTCGCCGTTCCCCAAGAGCACGGACAGCGTGGTCCCCAGGGGCCCGCCGACCGCGGCGTTCGCGGTGACCACATCCAGCTTGCCGTCACCGTTGAGATCGGCGGTCGTGATCGCGCGGCCGCCGAAGCCCGAGGGGTAGAGCACGCGCGACTTGAACCCACCGCCCTTGCCCACGCCGAGCAGGACGGCCACCGACTGCTCCGCTCCGTCGGCCGAGACCAGGTCCGTCCGGCCGTCGCCGTTCAGGTCCCCGGCCGCGACGCCGCCGGCGGACTTGCCGGCGCCGTAGTTCTTCTTCGCCGCGAACGTACCGTCCCCGCGACCCTCGTACACCGACAGGAAGCCCTGGCCGTTCGGCGCCACGAGATCGAGATGTCCGTCGTTGTTCGCGTCGGTCGCGATGAAGTTGAGGAAGCCGATCGCATTCGCCCCGTTCAACGTGAGCGCGCTCCCGAACGTCCCGTCCCCGTTGCCCAGGTAGACCTCGAGGTCCAATCCCAGGAACACGCCGCCGCTGGGCGGTTCGAGCGCGGTGCTCAGCACGACGTCCAGTTTGCCGTCCTCGTTGAAGTCCGCGGCCACCTCGCCAATGGAGATGTGGTTGGCGAAACAACTCGGCGAGAACGAGAGCGCCCGGGCGCTCGGCGCCGCGAGCAACAGCGTCGCCACGGCCAGCGCCGTGACGAACAGGGACCGGGCCTTCGTCGTTCCGTGGAAGACAGCGTGAAGCCCCAACGCGTTCATGGGATGCCTCCTGGGGTGAGTTGCATCCGTGCACGGCTCCGGTCCGGGTTGGTCCGGAGCGCCCTTTGCCGATCGCCATCGGGGGCTGGCGGCCTACGAACACACCAAGCGATGGATCGAATGGGCTGCGGCTCGATCGCGGGGCTTCACCGCGCGGGGGCGCGGGACGGGGGCAGGGATCGCGCGATCGGAGCGACTGCGTCGATCTCGGGGGCGACCGAGCCGGCATTGTGCCCGCTCGCTGCGCGTGCACTCAACGGAATTCCAGCAAGGGTGCGCGAGTGGATGTGGGAACACGCGACCCGCGCTCAAGTATCCTGACGCCGTGACCCCTCCCGCTCCGTCCCCCGATGAGCCACGTGTCCACGGCGAGGCGATCGTCTACCGCTTGTACGACGTGGGCTACGCCATCGCGCTCGACCGCGCGTTCGACCTGCTCGCCTCGGCGGCGGCCGAGCGGCGGCGTCCGTCGCGCGGCGAGGCGCAGACGATCCAGATCCCGAACCCTCCGGTCACGGCCCAGCTCGGCACCGAAACCATCGAGATCGCGGGCCGGCCGATCGAAGTGGAGATGAGCGCGCGCGTGTTCGACTTTGGCGTCGTCTCGCTGCGAGCGCGCTTCGACGCGCATCCGGGACTGGGCTGGAGCGCGTTCGCGTCGTGGGGCGCCGCGGTCGGGGCCGCGCCGTGGGTGGACCTGTTCCCGCGCGTGCGCGACCGGCTCCTGACGCGCATCGCGCCCGCGGTCGAGCAGCCCGTGGTCTCGCCGCTCACCGAGGACTACACCGTGTTCCGCGTGCACCAGTTGCTCGACGGCGACGGCGCGCCGTTCCCGCCCGCCGCGCTCGACGACGGCGACATCGGGCGGCTGCTGCTCGGCGAGCAGCGGCCGCTGGCGGCGCCGGCGCGGAACGCGCTGCTCTCACCGCGGCACGCCTACTTCGAGGACGATCTGGCCGTGCTCACGTGGGGCACGGCGCTCGTCGTGGAGCCGGTGCGCGACGACACCGACGTCCAGTACGTGCTCGAGTTCGCGAACGCGCAACTGCTCGAGCTGCGCTGGTACGACGCCGTGCTCGACGCCGAGCTGCCGGCGCTCCAGACGCTGTTCGTCCAGGCGCGCCAGGGCTTCCACGTGCTCGGTCGGCGTTACAGCCGGCTGCTCGAGCGCGTCCAGCGGCGCGTGGCCGACTCGGTGGAGCTGATCGAGCGCGTGGAGAACTCGCTCAAGGTCACCGACGACGTGTTCCTGGCCCGCGTCTATGCGCAGGCGCTGGAGGAGTTCCGCGAGCGCGTGTGGCGAAGCGGGATCGAGCGCAAGATCTCGATCGTGCGCGGCACGTACGACATGCTGAACGCCGAGTCGCTCGCCCGTCGCAGCGAGACGCTCGAGGTGGTGATCGTACTGCTGATCACGTTCGAGATCGCGCTCACGCTGCTCGGCAGGTGATGAGGTGGCCACGCGCCCGGTCCTGATCTACGACGGCGACTGCGGCTTCTGCCGGCGCTGGGTGGAGCGCTGGCGCGGCGCCACCGGGGACGCCGTGGACTACGAGACGAGCGCGGAGGCCGCGCCGCGGTTCCCCGAGATCCCGCGCGAGCGCTTCGCCGAGGCCGTGGTGTTCGTGGATGGCGAGGCCCAAGCCACGTTCGGCGCCGAGGC
>DATNFC010000321.1:0-3275 GCA_035606545.1 Candidatus Methylomirabilota bacterium | reverse complement strand
CCAGGTGCTCGAGGAGGGCATCTGCGAGGCGGGCGCGATGGCGACGTTCACCGCGGCGGGGACGGCGTACGCGACGCACGGCGCGACGATGATCCCGTTCTACGTGTTCTATTCCATGTTCGGCTTCCAGCGCACGATGGACCTGATCTGGGCGTTCGGCGACTCGCGCGGGCGCGGCTTCCTGATCGGCGCCACGGCCGGACGCACGACGCTCAATGGTGAAGGCCTGCAGCACGAGGACGGCCACAGTCACCTGCTCGCGAGCGCGGTGCCCAACTGCCTGCCCTACGACCCCGCGTTCGCCTATGAAGTCGCGCTCATCGTGAAAGACGGGCTGCGACGCATGCACGAGAAGGGCGAGGACGTCTTCTACTACCTGACGGTCTACAACCAGGACTACTCGATGCCGCCGAAGCCGGAGGGCATCGAGGAGGGCCTGTTGAAGGGGCTCTATCGCTATCGCCGCTCCGACGCGAAG
The DNA here is from genome assembly GCA_035606545.1 of Candidatus Methylomirabilota bacterium. GTDB lineage: Bacteria > Eisenbacteria > RBG-16-71-46 > RBG-16-71-46 > RBG-16-71-46 > JAIOPA01. The sequence continues at coordinate 2,797 of DATNFC010000321.1, read as the reverse complement.
CACGCGTTGAAGGCGCAGCTCATCGGGAGCGGGCCGCTGCTGCTCCAGAGCCTCCGCGCGCAGGAGATGCTCGCGGAGAAGTGGGGCGTGGCGGCGGACGTGTGGAGCATGACCAGCGCCGTGCTGCTGCGGAACGAGGCGCTCGCCGTGGAGCGTTGGAACCGGCTCCATCCCACGGAGGATCCGCGCGTGCCGTTCGTGACCAAGGCGCTGCGCGGCGCCGAGGGCCCGGTGGTGGTGACGAGCGACTGGGTGAAGTCGGTGAACGACATGCCCGCGCGCTGGATCCCGAACCGGTTCGTGGCGTTGGGTGCCGATGGCTTCGGGCGCAGCGACACGCGCGAGGCGCTCCGCCGGCACTTCGAGACCGATGCCGAGCACGTGGTGGTGGCGACGCTCCACGCGCTCATGCAGGACGGCAAGGTGAAGCCGGACGTGGTGGCGCGGGCGATCAGCGAGTATCAGATCGACGCCGAGGCCATCGACCCGCGCGAGGCCTGACCATGCCGGTGGTCCCGCGGTTGATCGGCCGGTCCGGCCGATAACGCGGCCATGTGGTTCCTCGGGGATGCGGCGATCGCGGCGCTCGTCGGCATCGTGCTGATGCCGTTCATCCACGCCGCGTACGTGGCGTGGGTGCGCCGCCGGCATCCCCCGTCGGGCCAGCGCTTCGCGCACGCCGGGGCGCAGATCCACTACACCCGCACCGGCTCCGGGCCGGCCGTCGTGCTCGTGCACGGCGCGAACGGCACGTCCGGCGACTTCCCGCCGGAGCTGATCGCGGACCTCGCGCGCGACCACACCGTGATCGCGGTGGATCGCCCGGGCCACGGCTGGAGCGGGGCGCCCCGCGGACCGCTCGGGCTCGAACCGAACGCGGCCGCGGTGCTGGCGCTCGTGCGCGAACTGGGTGTCGCGCCCGCCACGCTCGTGGGGCACTCGTACGGCGCCGCGGTCGTGCTGCGCGCGGCGCTGGATGCGCCCGAGTGCGTGCGCGACGTGGTCGCGGTCTGCCCGTGCACGGCGCTCGACGAGCGCAATGCCCGCTACGGCTCGCTGCCGTTCATGAGCGGCCCCGTGGGCGGCGCGCTGCTCCAGTTCTTCGCGCTGCCGATGATCCCGTTCGGGATGACGCTGCGAACCGACGCCTGGTATCCGGCGCCGGCGCCGCGCGGCTGGGGCGCGTCGCGCGTGTTCGCCTACATCCCGTCACAGATGCACACCGCCGTCCGCAACTTCAGCGAGCTGCAGGCCGACGTCGCATGGCTCCAGGCTCACGTCGCTGATCTTCGAGTCCCGCTCACGGTCGTGGCCGGCGCGCAGGACCTGGTGACGCCGCCCGCACGCCACGTGGACTGGCTGCGGCGCGCCCTGCCCGCGGCGCGGATCCAGATCGTGCCGCACGTGGGCCACTGGCTGCCGCGACTCATGCCGGAGTTCGTGGCTGCCGCCGTCCGCGGTCGGCCCTCGCTGACGCCGGCGCGGAACCCTCAATCCGAGGCGAGCCCCAGCCGATAGACCGGGAGACACCTCCCGGAGGCTGCCGTGGATCACCTGCTCGTTCCCTTCATCGTCGTCGACCTGATCGTGGCGGTCGTGGTGGTCATCACCGTGCTCAAGCTGCGCGGCAGCGCCATGGCGGTGTCGTTCCGCGCGGTGAGCAACATCATGAGCATGGACCAGATGCGTGCGCTCGAGGCGTTCTCGATCGAGCAGCACCGTCACATCGGCGAGTACATGCGCGCGAACTGGAGCGGCATCCCGGACCAGCTTCCCGCGGTGCTCACGTCGTTGCTCGACGACCTGGAGCGCGCCGCGAAGGCAAAGAACCTGCCGCTCGAGCGCGAGCCGCTGAAGGCGATGCTCGCCGCGTCCCTGAGCTCGCACCGCATCGGCAAGGGCAGCGAGCGGAACGAGGCGTTCAAGCGCGTGGCGTGAGCGTGCGGGCGCTCAGCGGAAGACGGCGAGCCTGCGTTCGACCTGGCGGCTTCCGTCGCTCGCACGGAGCATGTAGAGCCCCGGCGACAGTCCCCGCGCGAGCGGGACCGTGACCACGCTCACGCCGGCCGTGACCGTGCGCCGCACCGCCGGCGCGGCGAGCCGTCCCGAGACGTCAAACAGCTCGAACGTCACCGTGCCGCCCGACGGCGTGCCCAGCTCGAGCGTCACGTCGTCACGCGCCGGGTTGGGCCGCGGCGCCGCGAGCGTGAGCGTCGAGACCGTCGCGGAGCCGAGCACGGTGGAAGCGGTGCCGAGCGTGATCGTGGCGCCGGCGCGCTGGATGGTCGCGCGGTACGTGCGCGAGCCCGACGCGGACGCGTCGGCATCCGTGAACGCGAGCGTGCCGTCGTACTCGGGCGCCACGCTCTTCAGGCGCGCCCACGTGCGGCCGCCGTCCGTGCTGCGGTCGATGGCGGCGACGTAGTTGAAGAGCGTGGGCTCGCCCGGCCAGCGGACTTGCACACCGCCAGCCGCATTCGCGCTCATGGATGCCTGCCCGTAGGGCGACGGCGTCCCGAACGGCCACGTGATCTCCCAAAGCTGGCGGCCGTCCCAGCGCAGCATGCGGTCCTCGGCGGCGTCGAAGAACAGCGGGCCCGCGCCCGACATGGGGCTCTGGTGGCCGGGATCGAGGTCCGTCCAGCCCTCGGGGTCATCGAATCCGGTCGACTCGATGGGGTTGCGATTCCCAAGGTCGAAAAACGCGAGTCCGACACCACCGACGAGCATGAAGCGGTCGAGCGTGGGATCGATCGCGAGACCGCACAGCGCCGCCTGCTCCTCAGCGGTGGGTGCG
>DATNFC010000320.1:0-4056 GCA_035606545.1 Candidatus Methylomirabilota bacterium | reverse complement strand
GCCCGGTGCCGAGCGTGTCGCACGCGGTCCCTGCGGGGTGGCGGCCATCCGTGAGGGAAGCGTCGGCCCAGGTCAGCCCGGTGAGTGCTTCCACCTTCTCCTGGGCGTAGTAGTTCGCGCTGATCAGCAGGCGGTCCCGAGCCTGCGAGCGCGCGCCGGCGGGGAAGATGCGGCCCACCGCGAGGATCCCGACCGCCAGCACCACGAGCGAGATCATCAGCTCGACCAGCGACATGCCGCGGTCGTTCCGCGGACGGGGTGCGGGCGCTCGCATCGCCATCTCCTAGCGGATCAACGCCAGGCCCGAGAGCTGGATGCTCACGGTGTCCTGCGTCCCGGTGCGGTTCTGGAACACGACCAGGGCCGATGTGTTCACGCGGCCGTCACGGCTGAGCCGGATCGTGTTGGGGGCGGCCGACGCGTACGAGATCCCGTTCGGCAACGCCATGCGGTTCACGAGCGGGCCGGACATCACCGTCCACCCCGCGGGTGCGGCGGTGTTGAAGTTGATGTCCACGTTCTGCCCGGTGGCCATCGCGCGGGAACGCTGCAACTGGATCGTCTGCACGAGGTTCTCGCTCGTCCCCCGGAGCTTCTGCGTGAGCGCATAGCGCTGGTAGGAAGGGATGCTGAAGCCGATCAGCATTCCGAACACGACGATCGTCACCATCAGCTCGATGAGCGTGAAGCCGTGCTCAGTCCTGTGGATACGGGTCATGATCGGATGCCTCACGGATGTCGGAGCAAGGATGCAGAGCGGTGATTTCCGAACCTCATGTGCATCGGCATCTGCACGTCCGCACTGAACCGCCGTCTGCGAGACGGCTGGCCGGGCGTGCAGCGCTGCCGAAGAGACGAGAGTCCCGAGGATTTGTCTGCATGGACCCTGCCAGCGTGTGCAGGCGTTGTGACGACGTCCCAACTCGTTCGCGCGCATGGGCTACGGAAGGAGCAGCAGGCGCAGGGGGAGATGCCCCTCGCGACATCGGGACCGATGAGATGCCGCGGGTTGCGAAATGCGCGCGCGAAACGCGTGCGTGCGGCTGGGTGCGGCGCCGCTGGCACGCATCCGAAGCGCGCGCGAGCACACCCCTATATGCGCGACGGCCCGCCCCGAACGAGGGGCGGGCCGTGCGTGAACGTGTGCCGCGGGGCTACTTCTTCGCCGCCGAGAGCTCCGTGTCGACGATCTTCGTGAACAGGTCGGGCTTCATGAACCTCTTCCCCCACGTCTCGTCCCACGGCGTCGTGGTAACTCTGGATGCCGGCCAGAGCCGGCGCGGGATCATCGGCCATCCCCGTCCAGGAGGTTGCCGAGCGAGCCGAGGATCGAGCCCTGCTCGCGGCCGCCGCGCCCGGTCTGCGGCGCCGCGGCGTAGATCCGGCTCGCGAGGCGCGAGAACGGCAGCGACTGGAGCCACACGCGACCGGGGCCGCGAAGGATCGCGTAGAACAGCCCCTCGCCCCCGAACAGCATCGTCTTGACGCCGCCCACGAACTGGATGTCGTAGTCGACGCTCGGCTGCATGGCCACGATGCAGCCCGTGTCCACGCGCAGCGTCTCGCCGGGGGCGAGGGTGCGCTCCTCGAGCGTGCCGCCCGCGTGCACGAAGCACCAGCCGTCGCCCTCGAGCTTCTCGAGGATGAAGCCCTCGCCGCCGAACAACCCGGCGCCGAAGCGCTTCGTGAACGCGATGCCGATCGACACGCCCTTCGCCGCGCACAGGAATGAATCCTTCTGCGCGATCAGCGTGCCTCCGATCTCCTTGAGGTGGAGCGGGATGATCTTGCCGGGGTAGGGCGCCGCGAACGCGGCCTTGCGGCGCACCTGCGCGGTGTTCTGCGCCACGGCCATGAACAGCGACTCACCGGTGAGGACGCGCTTGCCGGCGCTCAGCAGCTTGTCCATGAAGCCGCCCTGCTGGCCGGAGCCGTCGCCGAAGATGGCGTTGAGAGTGATGCCCTCCTCGAGGTACATCATGACGCCGGCCTCGCCGACGACGGCCTCGCCGGGGTCGAGTTCGATCTTCACGAACTGCATGTCGTCGCCGACGATCTCGTAGTCGATCTCGTGCATGGTGGTCATTTCGCCTGCTCCTTCCTTCTCGTTGCCGTGCGGATACCTGCTATCCCCGCGGGTCAGTCTGTTCGTTCTGCGGACACCTGCGAGTCACGCGGGGTGGAGGGGTGCTCGCCTTTGGCTCGCGCCCCCCGCGCCCCGCCGGCAGGCTGGCGGGTGCGCACATTCCAAGCCGTGTGCGCGGACTCCACCACTTGCCGAACCCCTCGTGCATGACTCCATTAGAAGAGGGGGTTGCTGTTCAAAGGGGGTATACGCTGTGGACGTTCAGTCGGTTACGAGCAGACCGTGCTCCCGGAGCAGGGACTCGAACCGGGCCATGCCCTGGAGGTCCTCGGGGCCGAGGCGGTAGCGGAAGCGGCGGAGGTAGGCCTCCACTTCGGCGGTGCTCCAGCCGGGGTTCGTCTCGTGGCGGGCCACCTCGGGCAGCGAGGCGAGGCCGGCGGCGAGCGAGGATTCGAGGAACGCGCGCAGGTCGGCCTTGAGCGTGGGCTCGAGCGCGGAGCGCACCGCCCAGACGGCGTAGACGAACGGCAGGCCGGTCCAGTCGAGCCAGTCGTCGCCCAGGTCGAGCGTGTGGACGAAGCCCTCCGGCGGCCGGTTGCGCGTGCGCATGGCGTTGTCGCCGATCAGGAGCAGCGCGTCGGCCTGCGCGGGCTCCAGGCCGCGCACGTAGCGCACGCCGGACAGTCCAAGCTTCACGTTCAGCAGCAGCTTCAGGAGCCGGATGCTGGTCGAGGTCTCGGGCGTCACCGAGATGAGCGCGCTCGCGAGCGCGCTCGCCGGACGGCGCGAGAACAGCAGCACGCTCTGCACCGGGCCGCGGGCGGCCACACCCAGCGGGGCCAGCAGCTCGAACCGGTCGCGCAGGCGCAGGAAGTCGCCGGTGGCCATCAGCCCCAGGTCGACGCCGCCCGCCTCGGCCTCGCGACCCAGCTCGCGCGGCGCCAGGTTGCGTACCGCGAACGGCGCATCCGCCCACAGCGTGTAGAACGGCGCTGCGTTCGCGTACGGGATGCGCGCGGCGACCGTGGTCGTGGTGAGGCGGGAGGGGTTCATGGGAGCGTGGAAGATAGCGCCGGCGACGCGCGCGCGTCGAGCACGCTCAGGTGTCGCGCAGCGCGTCGAGGAACGCCGCGCCGTAGCGCTCGAGCTTCACCGGCCCCACGCCTGGGACCTGGAGCAGCTCGCCCTCCGAGCGCGGCCGGCGCGCGGCCATGCCGCGGAGCGCGGCATCGCTGAAGACGATGTAGGCCGGCACGCCCTCGGCGTCGGCGAGCCGCTTGCGCACGGCGCGGAGTTTCTCGAACAGCGCCTCGTCCTCGGGTGACGCCTCGCGCAGGTCGGTCAGTGACGCGCCTCGCAGCGGCCGGCCCTCGCCGGCCGCCCCACCCCGCGCACCCGCCGCCGCGACCAGCGCCTCGATCCCCTGCCCGGAGCAGATGTCGCACGAGCTGCCGCAGGGCTCCAGCGTCTCCTCGAAGTGCGCGCACGCGGCGCGGTGGCGGCAGCTGCTGCCGTCCAGCAGCCGGAACAGCTCGATCGTCTTCTGCCGCGTCTCGGCTTTCAGCTCCGGATCCTCGATCGCGTCCAGGAACGTGTCGTAGCCGATCACATCCGCCCACGAGTAGTAGACGATGCATTCGCTCGGCAATCCGTCACGGCCCGCGCGACCGATCTCCTGCACCCAGGCCTCGACGCTCTTCGGCATGTCGCGGTGGACGACCATGCGCACGTTGCTCTTGTCGATGCCCATGCCGAACGCCACCGTGGCCACGATCACGTCGACGTCGTCGCGCGCGAACGCGTCCTGGTGACGCGCGCGCACGTCGTCGGAGAGCCCGGCGTGATAGGGCGCCGCCGAGACGCCGTGCGTGGCCAGGTACTCGGCGGTGGACTCGACGCTCCGCCGGCTCATGCAGTAGACGATCGCGCTCTGGCCGCGACGAGCGCGAAGCAGTCCCAACAGGTCTTTC
>DATNFC010000319.1:0-10903 GCA_035606545.1 Candidatus Methylomirabilota bacterium | reverse complement strand
GACCATGCGGCCGAACAGCCGGATGGCACGGATCGCGTCGTCGTTGCCGGGGATCGGGTACTGGATCAACTCGGGATCGCAGTTCGTGTCGACGATGCCGACGATCGGAATGCCGAGACGGTTGGCCTCCGCGACCGCGATCTTCTCCTTCTTGGTGTCGATGATGAACACCAGCGACGGCAGGCCGGGCATCTCCTTGATGCCGGCGAAGGCGAACTGGAGCTTCTCCCGCTCACGGCCGAGTCGCGACTGCTCCTTCTTCGCCAGCTTGTCCATGGTGCCGTCGGCGACCATGGTGTCGAGATCCTTCAGGCGCTTGATGCTCGAGCGGATGGTCTTGAAGTTCGTGAGCATCCCGCCCAGCCAGCGCTCGGTGACGTGGAACTGCGCGCAGCGCGCGGCCTCCTCGGTCACCATCAGCTTCGCCTGCTTCTTCGTGCCCACGAACAGCACGTGACCGCCGGCGCGGACCACGCGCTGGATCACCGCGCGCGCGTCCTGGATGCACTTGAGCGTCTTCTGAAGGTCGATGATGTAGATGCCGTTCCGCTCCATGAAGATGAATCTCTTCATCTGCGGATTCCATCGACGCGTCTGGTGCCCGAAGTGCACTCCGGCTTCGAGCAGGTCCTTCATCGTGATTTCGGCCACGGACTGCCTCCTCAGGGGTTCTGCCGCCGCCCTGGCGTGTCGCGTCGCACCGCCACCCGATCCGCTGAAGCGAAGCGGGACCCCGGCGCTTGCAGGGCGTGTGAGATGGATACCGCTGCTGCTGTTACGACTACCGCTTGCTGAACTGGAAGCGCTTGCGCGCGCCCGGCTGCCCGTACTTCTTGCGCTCCTTCATGCGCGAGTCGCGCGTGAGGAAGCCCTCGCGGCCGAGCAGCGCCTTCAAGGCCTCGTCCTGGCGCACGAGCGCGCGCGCCACACCCATGCGGATCGCGCCGGCCTGGCCGGTGAGCCCGCCGCCGGCGACGCGCGCGTGCACGTCGATCTTGTCGGCGAGGTTCGCCACCGTGAGCGCCTGGAACGCGTGCAGCACCAGCGACTCGCGGCGCAGGTACTGGAGCGCGGGCCGGCCGTTCACCAGGTTCTGACCCGTGCCCGCGACGATGCGCACGCGCGCCACCGCTTCCTTCCGCCGGCCGGTCAGGGGTTTCGTCGTCGTCGTCGTCATGCGTGTCCCCTTAGGCCTCGATCGTCCACGGTTCAGGCTGCTGCGCCTGGTGCGGGTGCTCGGGCCCCGCGTACACCTTGAGCTTCTTCACCATCGCGCGGCCGAGCCGGTTGCGCGGCACCATGCCCTTGACGGCTTTCTCCACGACGCGCTCCGGATGCTTCGCGAACATCACGGAGATCTTCGTCCACGTCGCGCCACCCGGATACATGGTGTGGTGGAAATACTTCTTCTGTTCCGGCTTGCTGCCGGTGAGCTTGATCTTCTCCGCATTGATCACGATGACGAAGTCACCCGTGTCCATGTGCGGCGTGTAGATCGGCTTGAGCTTCCCGCGCAGCGCCATCGCGACCTGCGTCGCGAGCCGGCCGAGCGTCTTGCCCTCGGCGTCGACGAGCAGCCAGCGCCGCTGGATGTCGCCTTCACGGGCAGAAAACGTCTTCATCCATCCTCCGAAAGATGCCTGACCGGCTATCGTCCCCTGGGGGCCGAAACGGCCGCGCGCGAACGGCTTATGCGCAGCGGCGGGCCCGGCGCGCGGAGCCGGATGTCCCCGAGGCGCGCCAGCAGAGAGCGCCGGAAAATACCCTTGGCCGCAACGGGCTGTCAAGACCGGCCCGGCTGGCGCAACCCCAAGCCGCTACGCGAATTCCTCGAGCAGCGTGCGCAGCCGCGCCAGCGGCAGGCCGACGACGTTGAAGAAGTCGCCCTCGATCGCCTTCACGAACTGGCCGGCGAGCCCCTGGATGCCGTACGCCCCCGCCTTGTCGAGCGACTCGCCGCTCCTGACGTAGTCGTCGATGTCGCGCTCGGTGAGCTTCGCCATGCGCACGACCGTGCGCTCCGCGGCGGTGCGCTGCTCGCCGTTCTGCACCACCGCGAGCCCCGTCCACACCTCGTGCTGGCGGCCGTGGAGTTGGAGCAGCATGGCGCGCGCCTGTTCCCGGTTCGCGGGCTTCCCCAGGCGCTGCCCGCGCACCACGACGACCGTGTCCGCGCCCACGACCACGGCCACCCGCCGCGTCGCGGCCACGCGGCGCGCCTTGTCGAGCGCCAGCGCACGGACGCCGTTTCGCGGCTCGGCCTGGCCGGGCCACTCGCGGTCGGGCCCCGGGTCCACGACCGTGAACTCGGCGCCGGCCTGGCGCAGCAGCGCCACGCGACGCGGCGACGCGCTCGCCAGCACCAGCGGCGCGCGGCCGCGCCAGAACAGCTTCGACGATGCCCCGCTCCCGGCGCTCACGCGTCGCCCTCGGTGACCGGCGCGCGCACGAGCGGCGACTCGATCAGCAGCGTGACCGGACCGTCGTTCACCAGTTCCACGGACATGTGCACCCGGAACACACCCTGCGCAACGGAGACGCCGAGCGAGGCGAGGCGTTCACAGAATGCTTCGTACAGTGGCTCTGCGACCTCGGGGCGCGCCGCCGCGGTGAACTCCGGGCGGCGGCCGCGGCGCGCATCGCCGTAGAGCGTGAACTGCGGCACCACGAGGCAGGCGCCGCCGGCTTCGTTCACGTCGCGGTTCATCTTCCCCTCGCCGTCCGCGAACACGCGCAGCCCGGCGACTTTGTCCGCGAGCCAGCGTGCGTCCGCCTCGCCGTCGGCGTGCGTGGCGCCGAGCAATACGAGCAGCCCGGCGGCGATCTCGCTGCGCACCCGGCCGTCGACGCTCACGCGCGCGCGCGCGACCCGCTGGATCAGCGCCCTCACGCGCCGCCCGAGGGCCGGCGCGGCGGCCGCAGCGTCCGCAGCCGGCGCTCGACGCGCGAGACGCCGGGCAACTTGCGCAGCGCGGTGATGATCTCCCCGAGCCTTGAAGCGTTCGGCACCTCGATCACGAACACGCCGCGCACCGTGCGGTCCTCCGACTGCATGCCGGCGGTGCGCACGTTGACGCCCCCGGCGGCCAGCACCTTGGCGATGTCGGCGAGCAGGCTCGGCCGGTCCTGGCCCGAGATCACGAGCCGCACCGGGAACGTGTCGCTCGGGCGCGCGTCCCACTCGACGCTTACACGGCGCTCCACGGCGACCTTGTCCGGGAAGCTATTCGGGCAGTCCTGCCTGTGTACGGACACGCCGCGGCCCACCGTGATGATGCCCACGACCGGGTCGCCGGGCACCGGCTGGCAGCAACGCGCGTACTGCACCATGACGTTGTCGATCCCCTGGATGCGCACGCCGCCGCTCGGCTTTCGTCCTACGCCCAGCGCCTCCAAAGGCCCCTTCACCAGCCGCTCGGCGAGCCCCTCCTTCTCGGGCGTGAACTTGCGCGCCACGCTCACCGCCGAGAGCTGGCCCTCGGCGATGCGCGCGTACAGCGTCTCCAAGGTGTCGCAGCCCAGCTCCTTCGCGATCGGCTCCAGCTCGGCCGCGCCGGCCTTCACCCGCCGGCGCTTGAGCTCGCGCTGCAGCATCTCCTCGCCGAGGTGTACTGAATCCTCGTGCCGCCGGTCGCGCAGCCAGTGCCGGATCTTCGCGCGCGCGTGCGTCGTGCGCGCGATCTTCAGCCAGTCCTCGTGCGGCTTGGCCTGCGGCGAGGTCACGATCTCCACCGTGTCGCCGTTCCGGAGCTCGTAGCGCAGCGGCACCAGCTCGCCGTTCACCCGCGCGCCGACGGTGCGCTCGCCGACCTTCGTATGGATCAGGAACGCGAAGTCGAGCGGGGTGGCGCCCTTCGCCAGGCGCTTCAACTCGCGCCGCGGCGTGTAAACGAACACCTCCTCCTGGTGGAGCGCGGTGCGCAGGTACTCCATGTACTCGTCGTCGTCGGCCTCGTTCTGCCAGCCGGCGATCTGGGTGACGAAGCCACCCAACTGGCGGTCGATCTCCTCGTCGGCGCGCCCGCCCTGCTTGTACACGTAGTGCGCGGCGACGCCGGTCTCGGCGGTGCGGTGCATCTCCCAGGTGCGGATCTGCACCTCGACCATGTCGCCCGCGTCGGTGAGCACGGTGGTGTGCAGCGACTGGTAGAGGTTGCTCTTCGGCGTCGCGATGTAGTCCTTGAACCGCTCCGGCACCGGGCTGAACTGGTCGTGCACGACGCCGAGCGCGCGGTAGCAGTCGTTGCGCGAGTGCGTGATGATGCGGAGCCCGAACAGGTCGTAGATCTCCTCCAGCGACCGGCCGGTCTGCATCTTGATGAAGATCGAGTAGAAGTGTTTCGGCCGGCCCATGACCTCGGCGCGCACGCCGGCGGCCTTCAGCGCTTCGCGCAGGCGTTCGCTGACCTCCTCGAGGAACGCCTCGCGCTGCTGGCGCTTGACCTGGATGCGCTGCGTGAGCGCGGCGTAGGCCTCGGGATCCAGCACCTTGAGGCTGCGATCCTCGAGCTCGCGCTTGATGCCGGCCATGCCGAGCCGGTGCGCGAGCGGCGCGTAGATGTCGCGCGTCTCCTCGGCAATGCGCCGCGCGCGGTCGCCCTTCAGGAACTCGATCGTGCGCATGTTGTGCAGACGATCCGCGAGCTTGATGAAGATGACGCGCAGGTCCTTGCTCATCGACAGCAGCATCTTGCGGAAGTTCTCGGCCTGCGCGGCCTCGCGGCTGTCGAACGACAGGCTCGAGAGCTTGGTCACGCCCTCGACCAGCGACGCCACCTCGCGACCGAAGCTCTTCTCCACGTCGGCGAGCGTCACGTCGGTGTCCTCGGCGACGTCGTGCAGCAGTGTGGCGCAGGCGAGCGTGGTGTCGATGCGGCTCTCGAGCAGGTCGAGCAGGATGCGGCACACCGCCACGCAGTGCGTGAGGTAGGGCTGGCCCGAGTCGCGACGCTGGTCGCCGTGCGCGTTGTCGGCGAAATCGAAGCACGCCCCGAGCCGGTCCCGATCCACACGCGGGGCCTTCTCCGCCACGGAACTCATCAACGCCGCGCGAAGCTCGGGATGCGGACTGCCCGCCGAAATACGTTCGCTGCCGCTCAGGGGATGCGTGTCCCTTTCAGCTTGAGCTGGACGCGGGCCTCACCGGACCACTCGTTGCGCGTGGGCACGAACGCGAGGTCCGCGCGCCCCGCGCGTACGAGCAGCTTGGCGCGCTCGCCCATGCCGAAGCCGATCGCCTCGACCTCGCCGCTGTCGTCGCGGGCCCTGAGCCGCAGGTGCTTGCCCCCGCCCACCTCCTGCACCTGCTCGAGCCGGGCGTCGCGCATGCGGAACACGGGCTCGGGGTTGTCGAGGCCGTGCGGGGCCAGGCGCTCGAGCCACTCCACCAGCTCCATGTCGCAATCGGCGGCCCGCAGGTCGGCGTCGAGCTCCAGCCGCTGCACGAACTGGTCGGGCCGGTAGCGCTCGCGCACGAGCCGCTCGAGGCGCTCGCGCAGCTCGGGCAGCCGCTCGCGCTGCACCGTGAGCCCGGCCGCGAACGCGTGCCCGCCGTGCGCGAGCAGCAGGTCGTTGCAGCCGTCCAGCAGCTCCGTGAGGTCGAGGCCCGGCAGGCTCCGGCCCGAGCCACGGCCGCGCTCGCCGTCGAGCGCGACGAGGATCGTCGGCCGCTGGAAGCGCTCCACGAGCCGCGAGGCGACGATGCCGATCACGCCCGGGTGCCAGCGATCGCTCCACAGCAGGATCGAGCTGCAGTCGGGATAGCCGATCTCCTGCTCCACCTGGCGCGTCGCCTCGATCAGCACCTGTTCGTCGTACTTCCGGCGCTGGAGGTTGTCCTCCTCGAGGCTCCGGGCGATGGTCTCGGCCTCGTCGGGATCGCGCGCGAGCAGCAGCCGCAGGCCCTGCTCGGCGTTGCCCATGCGACCGGCGGCGTTGATGCGCGGCGCGAGCACGAACGCCACGTGCCCGCTGGTGATGCGTTTGCCCGCGAGCGACGACACCGAGATCAGCGCCCGTAGCCCCAAACGCGGCTCGTGGTTCAGCCGATCGAGGCCCAGCCGCGCCAGCACGCGATTCTCGCCGACCAGCGGCACCACGTCGGCGATCGTGCCCAGCGCCACCGCGTCGAGATAGCGGCGCGCGCGGTCCAGGCCGCCGCGGCCGCGCAGCAGCCGCTCCACCAGCTTGAACGTCACCCCGACGCCGGCGAGCGACTTGAACGGATAGGTGCAGCCGGGGCGCAGCGGGTTCACGATCGCCACGGCGTCGGGCAGGCGCGCCGGCGGCTCGTGGTGGTCGGTGATCACGGTGTCGATGCCCAACATGCGCGCATACGCCACCGCCTCGGTCGCGGTGATGCCGCAGTCCACGGTCACGACGAGCTTGCAGCCGCGGCGGTGCGCCTCGTCGATCGCCTCCGTGGTGAGCCCGTAGCCGTCGCGGATGCGGTGCGGGATGCGGAACTCGGCGCGGCCGCCCAACTCCTCGATCGCGCTGTAGAGGAGGAACGTGGAGGTGATGCCGTCGACGTCGTAGTCGCCATGAACGAACACGCGTTCGTCCGCGGCCACCGCGGCCAGCACCCGCTCGGCCGCGGCGTCCAGGTCCAGCATGTCGGTGGGCTCGTGCAGGTCCTCGAGCACCGGGTCCAGGAACCGGCGCGCGGCGTCCTCGCGCCGGATGCCGCGGTTGACGAGCGCATGGCCCAGTGCGAGCGGCGCGCCCAGCGAGCGGGCGATCGAGCCGGCGGCTTCCGGGGCGTGGTTCGGATGCAGAACCCACTGCGGTGCGGCCGTGACCGTCGGCGCCATGTGCGTCCCTTGCGAATGAGAACCCGTGAGCTGCGATTGAATGCGCGCGCCAGGGGGAGAGCGCGGGCACGATCCCGAGCGACTGTAGCGGCCGGCGCGCGGAGCCGGCAAGCTCTTACGGCTTTTGGCGCTGGACGATGCGCGCACGCAGCGCGGCGGCGCGACCGTCGCTCGCGGCGGGCAGCGACGCCGCGCGCCTGAGGGCGGCGAAGGCGCCGGCGGCATCGCCCAGCCGTGCGCGCGTGTCGGCGACGCCGAGCCAGGCGTCGTACGCCTCGGGCGCGGCGGTGACCGCGCGCTCGAACGCCTCGCGCGCGAGCGGCACGTCACCCACCGCGATCGCCGCGCGACCGAGGTCCCAGGCCAGGCCGGCATCGTCGAGCAGTCGCCGCGACGCCTCGTTGAGCGGCGTCACGGCGCCCGCGGCATCGCCGGCCGCGAGCAGGGCCACGCCCTGCGCGCCGAGCGCCGCCGGCTCGCCGGGATGCGCCGAAACGATTGAATCGGCGGCCACTGTCGCCGCTGCCGCCCGCCCGAGGCGAGCCAGCGCGCGCACGCGGATCACGCCCGCGGCGAGGTTCGCGGGCTCGAGCGAGAGCGCGCGCTCCGCGAACGCGAGCGCCTCGTCGTTGCGACCGGCGCGGAACGCGACCGACGCGCGTGCGACCGGCGGGCCGGCGTCCTCCGGCGCCACCGACTCCGCGCGCTCGATCCAGGTGAGCGCCTCGCGCTCGCGGCCCTCGGTCGAGAGCAGGTCCGCGAGCCCGAGGAGCGCGTCGATGTCCCGTGGCCGCACCTGGACCACACGGCGGATGCGCGACTCCTCGTCCGCCCACGCGGCGATCGGCGCGAGCGCGAACGCTGACTGGAGCACCGCGCAGCCCGCGATCGCCGCGGCTGCGAGCGGCCGGCGCGCTGCGGGCGCGCTCGCGGCGAGCGCGGCGAACGCGAGCGCCATTCCCGCCACGGGCAGCGCCAGCGCTCGCTCGGCGAAGCGCACGCCGGTTTCGAGCAGCGACGCGGCGGCCACGGGCAGTAGCGGGAGGAAGACGAGCGCGAGCGGCAGCAGGAACGGGACACGCCGGCGAGCCAGCCACGCACCCAGCGCAGCCACGGCGGCCAGTCCCACCCATGCAAGCGCGGCCACGGGCATTGCCGGCGCATACCAGAGGTCCAAGAGCGGCGAGTGCGGCGCCCAGGGTGCGAGCCACGCGAGATGTGCCCAGACGAGTGCGGCCACACCCGATGCGGCCCCCGGGGCGGGCGGGTGGACCGAGCCCGCGACGACCACGCGATGCAGCACGGCCCACACCGCGACGACCGCGAGCGACGGCCACGCCGCGCGCAGGCCGGCGCGCGCACCGCCCGGTGACTCAGCGCCGTCGATCGCGTCCGCGGCGATCAGCAGCGGGAGCACGAGCGCGGACTCCTTGGAGAGCAGCGCCAGCGCCGCGCATACGAGCGAGGCGGCGGCAAGCGCGCGCGGCCCACGCTCGCGATGCGCCCGCGCGAGCAGGAGCGCCGCAAGCGCGAACAGCGCCGCGAACGCATCCGTGCGGCCCGCGACCCACGCCACGGACTCGCTCATCGCCGGCGCGCTCGCGTAGACGAGCCCCGCGGCCACCGCCGCCCCGGCGCCCGCGCCGCGCACGAGCGCCAGCCGCGCCAGCAGCGCGGCGGCGGCGGCGTGCGCGAGCACGTTGGTGAGATGGAACGTCCACGGCTGCCAGCCGGAGAGCCACCCATCCAGCCGGTAGCTCAGCGTCACCAGCGGCCGCCACATGCCGGTGCCGCCGCCGGTCGAGGCCCAGAAGTCGCGCACCAGCGCGGGCGCCCAGTCCGGCCCGCGCAGCTCCGCGTGCCGCACGATCAGGTCGAAGTCGTCCCAGACGAACGTGTAGCCGATCGTGCGTGCGTAGAGCGCGAGCGCCACGAGTGCGGGGATCGCCCACACCCACGCCGGCGCGCGCGCGCGCGACTGGCTCATCTTCGCGGCCTGACCCGCGCCCGGACCCCGCGTGGACACCCCCCGCACGGGTGCCACGCTTGGGCGCGACCTCGACGTCAACCGAGTCCCCCGTAAGCCGAATTCTGTACGGATCACTCCGTGGTGATCATTTGACTTGGGCGATGGTCTCCCATCGCCTCATTGCGACCGACCCTGGGGTAAAACGGGGCGGGACACACCCCTCCCCCTCTATGCGGTCTTGCTCCGGACGGGGTTTGGCGAGCCGACGCCGTTGCCGGCGCCGCTGGTGAGCTCTTACCTCACCGTTTCACCCTTGCCCGCAGCGGCAGCACCGCTTGCGCGGCGCGCCGCCCGTTGGCGGTCTGCTCTCTGTTCCACTTTCCGTGGACTCACGCCCCCCGGGGGTTACCCGGCGTCCTGCCCTGTGGAGTTCGGACTTTCCTCACGGTCCGGCCTTGGCCGCTCAGACTTCGAGCGACGTCGGCACGCCCCGCGCGATCACCTGGGGAACTCGGAATACCCTCCTCTACCTACGAAGCGCCTCGTCGAGCGCCTCGTTCACCAACGCGTCCGCGCGACCGTTGTCGTCACGCGGCACCGACTCGAACCGCACCGAACCCAGCTTCGCAACGGCCGTGCGCGCTTCGGCGTGGAGCGGTTTCAAGCCCTCGTTCTTGACCTTGTACTGCCCGAGCATCTGGCGCACCACCAGCTCGGAGTCCATGCGCACCACGAGCGAACGCACGCCGTGACGCGACGCGGCCTCGAGGCCGGCGAGCAGCGCGCGGTACTCGGCCACGTTGTTCGTGCACGTGCCCAGGAACTCGCCGCGGGCCTCCACCTCGGCCCCGGAAGCATCGCACAGAACGTAGCCCAGCGCTCCCGGCCCGGGATTGCCGCGCGAGCCGCCGTCGGCGCGGAGCGTCCAGGTCGCGAGCGTGGGGCTGGCCATCCGGTGAAACTATCCGGCGCGAGGGGCCGGCTCAAGGCCGGCCGGCAGCGCCTCGATCCAGCCCGCCCGCGCGAGCGCCGCCCACGCGTCGCGCCGGCCCAGCTCGATCAGCTCCGCCGCCCGGGCGGGATCGAACTGGAGCGGCGACGAGGGCAGCGGCTCCGGCGGCTCCACGACGCACACGCGCGCGGGCACGCCGTCGCGGCTCCAGTCGGCCGGCAGGTGCCGCAGCTCGGTCTGCAGGCCGCGCCAGTTCGCGAGCTCCAGGAGCCGGCTCCCGAGCGCCACGACGTCCGCGGGCGCGCTCGCCGCAGCGGATGGCCGGCTCGGCGACAGGAGCACGACGAGCGCCGCGTCGACGCCGCGTGCGATCGCCACGTGGAGCGGCTGGTTGGCGAAGCCGCCCGCGTCCACGAAGTCGCGGCCGGCGACGCGCTCGGGCTGGAACACGCCGGGGATCGCCGACGACGCCACCGCCGCCAAGATGGTCTCCGCCGGATCCTGCAAGTGCACCACCTCGCCCAGCTCCTCGTGGATGCGGCGCTCGAAATCCTCGTCCACCTCGGGCCAGCTCACGAAGTGGGTCACCATGCCGCGGTCCACGGCGAGCGCGCTCACCACGAGCCCGGTGCCGGTTCCCTGCAGCTGCCTCGCGTCGCCGCTCGCGACCAGGCTCTCGAGGATCCGGCGCCGCGCGCGCCCGCTCCAGAGTCCGCGGCCGCCGGTCTCGGGCATCAGGCCCAGCGCGAGATTCCGCAGCCAGCGGCCGAGCAGTCCCGGAGTGCTCGCCGCCCACGCGAACACGAGCAGGATCACGACCGCGGCGCTGAAGCGGTGCGGCCACGGCCAGCCCATGATCCACACCAGCAGGTGCACGCTGGCCGCGAGCAGCGTGATCCTCGCCAGGCGCTTGCGCGAGAGGTCGGGGCCCGCCAGGTCCGCGCGCCGGTCCAGCCAGCTCGCGATCCGCCGCGCATAGACCACGGCGAGCGCGCCGATGAGCGCGAGCACCAGCCAGAACGAGGCGTCGAGCTGCGTCGAGATCAGGTCCCAGGCCGCGCTGCCGTGGCGCCAGAGCCAGTACGCGCCGGAGAGCTCGCGCGAGCCGGCCAGCGTGAGCAGCATCTCGAAGAGCGCCACGAGCGCGATGAAGCCGCCGGCCAGGCGCAG
>DATNFC010000318.1:0-5401 GCA_035606545.1 Candidatus Methylomirabilota bacterium | reverse complement strand
TGGCGGTGTGAGCACGTGCGCGATCCTGCTCTGCGCGGGCCGCGGCGAGCGGCTGAACGCGAGCGTGCCGAAGGCGCTGGTGCCGCTGGCGGGCCGGCCGCTCTTCACCTGGAGCTACGAAGCGCTCCAGCGCTGCGACGCGATCGACGGCATCGTGCTCGTGGGCCCGGTGCGCACGCTGCGCGAGCTGCTGGCCGCGAGCGGCATGAGCACGGCGAAGCTCGTGGCGGCGACCGAGGGCGGCGAGCAGCGCCAGCACTCGGTGGGCCGCGGCCTGCACGTGCTGCCCGACGGCTGCACGCACGTCGCCGTGCATGACTCGGCGCGCGCGCTGGTGACGCCCGAGGTGATCGCGCGCGCGGTGGCCGAGGCCCGCGAGCACGGGGCCGCGATCACCGCGGTGCCGCAGGCGGACACGTTGAAGCAGGGCACGTTGGGCGCCATCACCGGTACGGTCTCGCGCGTGGGGCTGTGGGCGGCGCAGACGCCGCAGGTATTTCGTCGGGACTGGCTCGAACGTGCTCATCGCGAGGCGACCGAGGTGGCCACGGACGATGCGGCGCTGGTCGAGTGGCTGGGGCATCCGGTCCGGCTCGCGCTCGGCGACACACTCAACTTCAAGATCACGACGCCGACCGATCTCGCGCTCGCGGAGTCGTGGCTCATCCAAAGAGCGGCGACCGCCACCGGAGGAAACGCATGAGCCTGCGCGTGGGAATGGGCTACGACGTCCACCGGGTGAAGGCCGGCCGGCCGCTGGTGCTGGGCGGCGTGCGCTTCGAGAGTGACTGGGGGCTCGAAGGCCACAGCGACGCCGACGTGCTGCTGCACGCGGTGGGCGACGCGCTGCTGGGCGCCGCGGGCTTGGGCGACCTGGGCGAGCACTTCCCCGCCGGCGATCCGAAGTGGAAGAACGCCTCGAGCATGGACCTGTTGAAACGCATCGCGGCGCTGCTCACCGAGCGCGGCGCGCGCGTCGAGAACGTCGATGTGATGCTCGTCGCCGAGGCGCCGAAGCTCGCCCCGCACCGGGCCGCCATGTGCGCGAACATCGCCGGCGCGATCGGAGTTGCGCCCGATCGCGTGAGCGTGAAGGCGACGACGAACGAGACGCTGGGCGCGATCGGCCGCCGCGAGGGGTTGGCCGCGTTCGCGGTGGCACTGGTGGAGCGGTAGGGCGGGGGATCGCACCATGAACCAGCCCCCTGTCCGCGTTCGCTTCGCCCCGAGCCCCACCGGCTGGCTGCACGTGGGTGGCGCGCGCACCGCGTACTTCAATTGGCTGTTCGCCCAGAAGCACAAGGGCGCGTTCATATTGCGCATCGAGGACACCGACGCCGACCGCTCCTCGGACGCGAGCGAGCGCGGCGTGCTCGACGACCTGCGCTGGCTGGGGCTCAACTGGGACGAGGGCCCCGACACGGGCGGCCCGCACGGGCCCTACCGCCAGAGCGAGCGGCTCGCGCTCTATGGCGCGCACGCCGAGCAACTGCTCGCACAGGGCAAGGCCTATCGCTGCTTCTGCACCGAGGCCGAGCTGGAGGTGCGGCGCGCGGCAGCGGCCGCCGCCGGCCGGCCGCCCCAGTACGACGGGCGCTGTCGCGGGATCGGCCGCGGGGAATCCACGGCGCGCGCCGCGGCCGGCGTGCCGTTCTCGATCCGTTTCGAGGTGCCGGGGCGGGACTGGGAACTGGACGACGAGGTGCGCGGAAAGGTCAGGTTCCCGGCGGGCATCGTGGGCGATTTCGTATTGCTGCGCTCGAGCGGCCTGCCCACGTACAACTTCGCCTGCGTCATCGACGACCACCTGATGGAGATCTCGCACGTGCTCCGCGCCGAGGAGCACCTCGCGAACGCGCCGCGGCAACTGATGCTGTACGAGGCCTTGGGTTGGGTGGCTCCCAAGTTCGCGCACGTGGCGCTCATCCTGAATGCCGACCGCACGAAGATGAGCAAGCGCGAAGGAGAAGCGGCCGTCGCGGTGAGCGACTGGAAGCGCGCCGGCTTCGTGCCCGAGGCGCTGCTCGCCTATCTCGGTCTGCTCGGCTTCCACCCCGGCGACGACCGCGAGGTGCTGACGCACGCCGAGATGACGGAGGCATTCACGCTCGAGCGGCTGGGAAAGAGCGGCTCGGTGTTCGATCCGGCGAAGCTCGCGTGGATGAACGCCCACTGGCTCCACCATGCGAGTGGCGCCGCGATTCGAGCCTGGGTCGACCGCGCGGGCGTCGACGCGAAGCGGTTCCTCCCCGCGGCCGCGGCGGCCTGGCCGCCCGCGACGCTCGAGCACGTGGTCGAGGGGGTGCGCGGCAACCTGGCGACGCTCGTGGACCTGCCGTTCGAACTGGACCCGTTCCTGAACGAGCAGCCGGTGCTCGAGCCGGAGGCCGAGGAAGCGCTGGGCGCGCCGCGTGCCGCGGCGGTCTGCGCCGCGGCCGCCGCCGCGCTGGCCGCGCTTGCGGACTGGCGCGCGGACGCGGTTAAATCGGCGATTCAATCCGTCGCTCCGGCGCTGGGCGTCAAAGGCCGCGAGCTCTACCAGCCGGTCCGCGCCGCACTCACGGGGCGCACGCACGGCCCCGAGTTGCCGCTGATCGCGGAGCTGCTGGGGCGCGAGCGTTCGCTCGCGCGCCTTCAGCGCGCGGGCGCGGTGGCACCCCGGAGCTGACGGCCGGCACGCGCGAAGGACCACGGACAGGGTCGCGCAGTACATCCCACGACAGATCATGGAGGAAGGACCGATGAAGGTCGCCGTACTCATGGGAGGGCGCTCGAGCGAGCGCGAGGTGTCACTGCGCTCAGGGCAGGGAATGGCGCAGGCGCTGCGGAACCTGGGTCACGACGTGACCTCGGTGGACGCCGCGGATGGCGCGACGCTGCCCGCAGGCAAGGAAGAGGCGGCCGCGCCGAAGCGCGACGCCGTGTTGAAGCTCCCGCTCTCGGCGATGCTCGCCGCCGTGCAGGTGCCGTCGGTGCTGTCGGCGGACGTGGTGCTGATCGCGCTCCACGGCACGTATGGCGAAGACGGCTGCATCCAGGCGGCGCTCGAGCTGGCGGGCAAGACCTACACCGGCTCGGGCGTGCTCGCGAGCGCGCTGGCGATGGACAAGGCGATGAGCAAGCGCGCGTTCGAGCGCGAGGCCATCCCGACGCCGCACTGGATCCTGCTCGAGGCCGGCGTGCCCGGCCGCAGCATCGACACCAGTCTCCTCGGCGGCTATCCGCTGGTGGTGAAGCCGAACGCCGAGGGCTCCACGGTGGGGCTCTCGATCGTGCGCCATCCGTCGGAGCTGGATCCGGCGATCGAGATCGCGGGCCGTTTCGACCACCAGGTGCTGGTCGAGCGCTACATCGACGGCCGCGAGCTCACCGTCGCCGTCGTGGGCGAGGAGGCGTTCCCGATCGTCGAGATCAAGCCGAAGAGCGGTTTCTACGATTACGAAGCGAAGTACACGAAGGGCAAGACCGAGTACATCTGCCCCGCGGTACTCGACAAGGAGCTGGGCCGCCACGTCCGCGAGCTGGCCGTGGAGTGCGCCGCCGTGCTCGGCTGCCGCGGCGTGGTGCGCGTGGACTTCCGGCTCACCGAGGACGACGAGCCGTTCGTGCTCGAGGTGAACACCGTGCCCGGCATGACGCCCACGAGCCTCGTGCCCATGGCGGCGCAGGCCAAGGGCATCTCGTATGACCAGCTCGTGGGCCGGATGCTCGACCTGGCCCGGGCCGACGCCAACCTCGCGCGCGCGACCGCACACTAGGAGATCGATGAAGACGCTCACTCGAACGCCGGCCGGAGACACCCCATCCATGGACCGCACCCTGGATTTCCTCAAGGAGCTCGTGGACGCGCACGGCGTGCCCGGCTTCGAGGACGACGTCGCGCTCGTGATGAAGAGGCACCTGGAGGGCGTGGGCGAGTTCAGTCGCGACCGGCTCGGCAGCTTCATCTGCGAAAAGGTGGGCGCCGCGAAGGGCCCGAAGGTCATGCTCGCCGGGCACCTCGACGAGGTGGGCTTCCTGGTGAAGTCGATCACCAAGGAGGGCTTCATCAAGTTCCTGCCGCTGGGCGGCTGGTGGGGACACGTCGTGCTGGCGCAGCGACTGATCATCAAGACGCGGAAGGGCGACGTGCTGGGCGTGGTCGGCAGCAAGCCGCCGCACGAGCTGCGCGAGGACGACCGCAAGAAGGTGCTCGAGATCAAGGACATGTACATCGACGTCGGTGCAACGAGCGATTGGGACGTGAAGAAGAAGCTGGATATCCGCCCCGGCGACGCGATCGTGCCCGACTCGTCGTTCGCGGTGATGGCGAACCCAAACCTGCTGCTGGCGAAGGCGTGGGACAACCGCATCGGCTGCGCGCTCGCGGCCGAGACCGCGCGCCGGCTCGTGGACCAGGAGCACCCGAACACGCTCTACGCGGTGGCGACCGTGCAGGAGGAAGTCGGCCTGCGCGGCGCGCAGACGAGCGCGCACAAGATCTGCCCCGACGTGGCGTTCGCGCTCGACGTGGGCATCGCGCACGACACGCCCGGCACCGAGGGCGACGAGAAGCTGGGCGGCGGCCCGCTCGTGGTGGTCTACGACGCCACGAGCATCCCGAACCGCCGCCTGCGCGACCTCGTGATCGACACCGCCGCCGAGCAGGAGATCCCGCTCCAGTTCGAGGCCATCGAGCGCGGCGGCACCGATGCCGGCCGCATCCACATGACGGGCGAGGGCGTGCCGAGCCTGTCGATGGGCATTCCCGCGCGCTACATCCACAGCCACGTGAGCATCATCGACAAGCGCGACTACGAGTCGACGGTGAAGCTGCTCGTGGCACTGGTGCAGAAGCTGGACGCGAAGACCGTGGCAGCGCTGGCCTGAGCGCGCCCATGACGCTTCGCATCTACGACACGCTGACGCGCGAGAAGCGCGAGTTCGTGGCGGTGAAGTCCGGCCACGTCGGCATGTACGTCTGCGGCATGACCGTGCAGAACAAGCCGCACGTGGGCCACATCCGCGCGTCGTTGTCGGCGGAGGTCATGCGCCGCTACTTCGAGCACCTCGGGCACACGGTGACGTACGTCTACAACTTCACCGACGTGGACGACAAGATCATCGAGCGGGCGAACGCCGAGGGCATCGAGTATGGCAGCGTGAGCGAGCGCAACATCGACTCCTACCTGCGCTTCGCCGACCTCCACAACATCAAGCGCGCGACGCACTACCCGCGGGCAACACAACACATCCCCGAGATGCACCGCATGATCGCGGGGCTGATCGAGAAGGGCTTCGCCTACGCGGCCGGCGGCGACGTGTACTACGACGTCCGCAAGAAGAGCGACTACGGCAAGCTCTCCGGCCGCCGCGTGGACGAGCTGCGCGAGGGTTACCGGATCGAGCCCGGCGAGGCGAA
>DATNFC010000317.1:0-9567 GCA_035606545.1 Candidatus Methylomirabilota bacterium | reverse complement strand
GCTCGACATCCTCGATGTCGAGGGCCGGCTCGTGCGGCGGCTCCACGACGGCTTCCTGCCCGCGGGGCTCCACGAGCTGACGTGGGACGCGAGCGACGATCGTGCGCGGCGCGTGCGCCCCGGCGTCTACCTCGCCCGGCTGGAGTTCGAGGACCGGCCCGCGGTGAGCGAGAAGCTGGTGGTGCTCGAGCGCTGAACCGCGCTCACGCGCGGCCGATGGGCGCGCCGAGCAACTCGCGCGCCTGGCGGCGGGTGGTGTCGGTGACGCGCTCGCCCGCGAGCATGCGCGCCAGCTCCTCGATGCGCTCGTCGCGCTCGAGCGCGGCGACGCTCGCGAGCGTGCGGCCCCCGGCCACCTTCTTCGATACGGCGAGGTGATGCCCCGCGAGCGCCGCGATCAGCGGCAGGTGCGTGACGCACACCACCTGTCGGTGCTCGGAGAGACTCCGTAGCCGCTCGCCCACCGCCTGCGCCACAGCGCCGCCGATCCCCGAGTCCACCTCGTCGAAGACGAGCAGGTCCACCCGGTCACGCGCCTGGAGCGCGCACTTGAGCGCGAGCATGACGCGGGACAGCTCGCCGCCCGAGGCGATCTTTCCCAGCGGGCGCGCCGGCTCGCCGGGGTTCGCGGTGAACGCCAGCGTCACCTCGTCGAGCCCGGTGGGCGTCGGGCGGCCATCCAGCACCGCGGCCACCTCGAACGCGACGCGCGCGTGCAGGAAGCCGAGCGGCTTGAGCTCCTGTGTGAGCGTGCCCGACCACTCCTTCGCCGCCGCCGCGCGCTTGCGCGTGAGCGCCTTCCCGGCGGCGAGGCAGGCCGCCTGGGTCTTGGCGACGCTCGCCTCGGCCCGCGACTGGGCGCCGTCGGCGTCATTGCCCAGCGCCAGCTCGGTCGCGAGCTCCCCGCGCCAGGCGAGCAGGTCGGCCAGCGAGCGGCGGTACTTGCGCGTGAGCCGGGCATAGAGCTCGCGGCGCTGCTCCACCTGCTCCAGGCGATCGGGGTCGGCTTCGAGCTGGTCCAGGTAACGGGCGAGCGTGCGCGAGCTCTCCTGCGCCGCGATGCTCGCCTCGGCGAGCTGGGCCATCGCGTCGGCGAGCGAGGGGTCGAGTGCGGTCGCCTGCTCGATCGCGTGTCGCGCGGCGCCGAGCGAGCCCACGGCGGCGTGCTCGCCCTCCGAGAGCCGCTCGTTCGCGAGCGACGCCAGCTCGCGCAGCCGGTCGGCGTGGGCGAGGCGCGCGGCCTCGGACTTCAACTCCTCCTCTTCCCCTTCACGAAGCTTCGCTTCGTTCAGCTCGGCGGCCGCCGCCTGCAGGTAGTCGCGGCGCTCGGCGAACGTGGCCAACGACTCGCGCAGCCGCCCGAGCTCGCCCTCGCCCTCGCGCAGCGCCGCCAGCGTCTCCGCGAACTTCGCGCGCTCGGCCTCGAGCCCACCCAGCCGGTCGAGCGTCGCGAGCGCCGCGCCGTCGCGGAGCAGGCTCTGGTGTTCGTGCTGGCCGTGGAGGTCCAGGAGCTGCTCGCCGAGGCGCTTCAAGTTCGCGAGCGTCACGGTCGACTGGTTGACGCTCGCGCGACTGCGCCCCTCGGCGCTCACCTCGCGGCGGGCGATGAGCGTCTCGCCGTCGAACTCGAGGCCCCACTCCTCGAGCAGCGCTCCCGCGCGCTTCGCGCTGTCGCCGGCGAGGTGGAACTCGGCCTCGACGACGCAGGCTTTCGCACCCTCGCGGACGATGAGGGCATCGGCGCGGCCACCGACGATCAACGCGAGCGCTTCCACGGTGAGCGACTTGCCGGCGCCGGTCTCCCCCGTCACCGCGGTGAGTCCGCGGCCGAACGCGATCTCCGCGCGCTCGACGAGCGCCAGGTCGCGGATGGTGAGTCGCTCGAGCATGGGGTCCTTCCCAGGGGCGGGGGATCGGGGCCGTCGGGACTCTACCGCAGCGGCCCTACAAACTCCTCCGCTCAGTTCCCTGCCACCCGAGCTTCGCCTGCAGCGTGCGCAGGAATGGCCGCGCCGGGTTCTCGAACACGCGCACTCGTGCCTTGGCCAGTTGCAGCTCGATCTCGTCGTCTTTCTTCAACTCGTCGGCCTGCTGGCCATCGAGGACGAGCAGCGCCGGCCCCGGGCTGATGACCCGCACCGTCACCCGCGAGTCGGGCGCCAGCACCAGCGAACGGCTGCCGAGCGCGTGCGCGCACGCGGGTGTGACGACCAGCGAGTCGAGATCGGGCGCCACCAACGGCCCCCCCGCCGAAAGCGAATAGGCGGTGGAGCCGCTCGAGCTGGCAGCGATGAGGCCGTCCGCCACGAGGTGGCCGAGGTCCTGACCCAGTGCCGAGACGCGCATGTGGATCGCCGAGTAGCTCCTGGCGCTCCGGACCACGGCGTCGTTGAGCGCGAAGCCCATTGGGAGCGCGCGGCCATTGCTCCCGTGGCGCACGCGCGCCTCGACGCCGGTGCGCGTGGCCACGCGCCACTTGCCGGCGAGCGCTGCGTCCACGGCCGCGTCCAGCTCCTTCGCCTCGGCGGCGGCCAGGAAGCCCAACCCGCCCATGTTCACCGCCAGCAGCACGGCCTTCTGGCCGGCGAGCGCACGGCCGGCGGTCAGCACGGTGCCGTCGCCGCCCAGCGACACCAGCGTCTGGCACCAGCGCGCGAGCACCGCGAGCGACTCGCCCTTGCTGTCGCAGGCGCTCGCCAGCTCGCGCTCCAGGCGCACCACCGCGCCCTGCTTCGCCAGCCGGTCGCGCAGCCTGATCGCCTCGCGACGGACCTGCGCGCGGCCCAGGTGGCCGAGGATCGCGACCCTGTGCCCGCGAACGCTCACAAGTACTGGTGGCGACTCTGGCGCACGAACTCGAGCGTGCGGCGGGCGATCCCCTCGGCGTCGAGCCCCACCTGCTTCAACAGCTCGTCGCGCTTGCCGTGGAGCACGAACTCGTTCGGCACGCCGAGCCGCAGCTGCGGCACGCCCGTGAGGCCGTTCGCCTCGAGCGCCTCGCTCACTGCGCTGCCGAAGCCGCCGGCGATGACGTTCTCCTCCACCGTGACGATGCGTCCGGTCGAGCGGGCGAGGCCGCCGATCATCGCCACATCGACGGGCGCCGCGAAACGCGCGTTGACGACCGTGGCGGAGACGCCCTGCGCTGCGAGCAGCTCGGCGGCGGCGAGGCTCGGGAGCACCATCGTGCCCAGCGCCACGATCGCCACGTCGCCGCCGGCTCGGAGCTGCTGCGCCTCGCCGATCGGCAGGAGGCGCGGCTCGCGGTCCGGCAACGCGTCCTCGGGGATCGGCGAGCGCGGGTAGCGCACGGCGATCGGCCGTTTGCCCGGCCAGTAGGCCGCCGTCCACAGCATGTCGCGCAGCTCTTCCCCGTTCATCGGCTGCATCACGACCGTGCCGGGGATCATGCGCAGGTAACCGACGTCGAACACGCCGTGCTGCGGCGCGCCGTCGTCACCCACGAGCCCGGCGCGATCCAGGCACAGCACGATCTTCAGGTCCTGCACCGCGACGTCGTGGATGATCTGGTCGAACGCACGCTGCAGGAACGTGCTGTAGATCGTGGTGAGCGGCGTCAGCCCCTCGCAGGCGAGGCCGGCCGAGAACGTGACCGCGTGCTCCTCGGCCATGCCGACGTCGAAGAAGCGCTCGGGGAAGAGCTTCGAGAACCGCGTGAGCCCGGTGTTGTCGGTCATCGCCGCGGTGATCGCCACCGCGTGCGGGATGCGCTCGCCGATCAGCAGCGCCGTCTCGCCGAACACGTGCGAGTAGGTCTTCTTCGCACCCTTGCTCGCCGTGCCGGTGTCGGGGTCGAACGCGCCCACGCCGTGGAACGTGGTGGCGTCGCCCTCGGCCGGGCCGTAGCCGCGGCCCTTGCGCGTCACCACGTGCAGCAGCACCGGCTGCTCGAAGCGCTTGAGATCGGAGAGCGTCTCCTCCAGCACCGGCAGATTGTGGCCGTCGATGGGTCCGAAGTACTTCAGGCCCATCTCCTCGAACAGCACGCCCGGCGCCACCATGTTCTGCATGCCCTCTTTCAGCCGGTGCGCCGCGAGCTGAGCGCGCTTCGCTCCGCGCGGCAGCTTGCCGAGCAGCTCCCAGACGTCCTTCTCGAACGCACGGTAGAGCCGGCTGGTCGTGAGCTTCGTGAGGTAGCGATGGATCGCGCCGATGTTCGGCGAGATGCTCATCTCGTTGTCGTTCAGGATGACGATCAACGGCTTCTTCAGCTCGCCGGCGTTGTTCAACCCCTCGAACGCCATGCCGCCGGTGAGCGCGCCGTCGCCGATCACCGCGACGACATGATGGTTCTCGCCCTTCAAGTCCCGCGCGGCGGCGAAGCCCAGCGCCGCCGAGATGCTGGTGCTGCCGTGGCTCGTGCCGAACGGGTCGTGCGGGCTCTCGACGCGGCGCGGGTAGCCGGCGATCCCGTCCAGCTGCCGCAGGGTGTGGAACTTGTCGTAGCGCCCGGTGAGCAGCTTGTGCGGATAACTCTGGTGGCCCACGTCCCAGATGATCTTGTCGCGTGGCGAATCGAACACGCGGTGGAGCGCCAGTGTCAGCTCCACCACACCCAGGTTCGGAGCCAGGTGCCCCGCGTTCCGCGCCACGGTCTGGATGATCACGTGGCGCATCTCGGCCGCGAGCTGGGCGAGCGTGGCCCGGTTCATCGACTTCACGTCCGCCGGTGAGTGAATGTGCTCCAGCAGGCTCATGGGTGGTGCACCTTGTACCAGATGATCGCCGTGCCCGTGCCCAGCAACGCACCCACCAACACCTCGAACGGCGTGTGCCCGAGGAGCTCCATGAGCTTCGCGGTCTCACGTTCCGGCTGCTGGAAGTGCCTCTCGATCAATCGGTTGAGCACCATCGCCTGGCGGCCCGCGGCACGTCTCAGGCCGGCGGCATCGTACATGACGATGAGGCTGAAGTAGAGCGTAACGGCGAAGAGACCCGTGCCAAAGCCGTGCCAGAGCCCGACCGCGGTGGAGAGCGCTGCGACGGCGGCCGAGTGAGCGCTCGGCATGCCGCCGGTCTCGACGAACCGGCGCATGTTCCAGCGGCCGGTGTGGAGGAACGCAGCGAACCCTTTGTAGCCCTGCACGATGAGACCAACGGTGAGGGCGATCCAGAACGGTTCCGTGGCGTCCTCCGTGTGCGTGTCGTGCGGGCATCCTTGCCTGGGCACCCAGGCGCAGCGTGGGTACGGGCGCGGATGGTGGAGAGAGGGGCGCGGAGTGTCAAGGAGGTGTGTGTAGGGACGACATGCTGGGACGCAACACATTGGAGAGTGCAGGTCCCACTGGATCGGGTGCCGTCAGCGAGTATGCCGAGCGCACACCCGTGCCTGTTCTCCCGCAAGCAGACGGGCCCCGCTGCGTTGGCAGCGGGGCCCGTACAGCCGTCAGCTGGGATCCTGCGTTACTTCGTTCCCGCGGGCGCGCCCATGGTCTCGAGCGCCGGGTTCTTCGCGTACGTCTTGTTGCGTCCTCTCGCCTTCTTGTCCAGCGCCATCGCGCTCGTGCGGATCTTGTCCATGGACTTGGCGTCGAGCGTCTCGACCTTGGTCAGCCACAGCAGCTGGTGCTCCGTGTCCTTGGGGCCACGTCCCCTGCAGCCGACGTTCCCCACACCCGAGACGTAGTACTTGAGCTGCTCGGCGTCCACCTCGTCCGCGCTGCTCTCTGCGATCACGACCGCGTCCTTGTAGCACTGCACCGGAACGCAGACGGTGACGCCGAGTGAATCCACCTTACCGCGGTCGTTGTACTCGACCTTCGGCCCCCAGCCCTCCGAGAAGCTCGGAGTGCCCACCGCAGGCTTCCCCGGCACCAGGATGCCCGCGAGCGCGCCGTCGAGGCCGTGGTACCAGGCGGGGTTCCCCGTGATGACGCCGTTGCCGTCGTCGTACTCCTCGGGATACTCGCCCATCGTCCACACGTTGCCTTCGTCGTCCTGCGCCAGGCACGTGAGCTCGGCCTCGACAAGACCGCCCTTCGCCCAGTCGAGGTCGTACGACACGAGGGACTTGACGCCGCCGACCGTCATCGTGAGATCCGTGACGTTGATCTGCATCCGGCGCTTGATCGTGACGCCTTCATCGGTGACCGAGGTTCCCTCGAACGTCATGCGCAGTCCCGGCTTCATCGGGTACAGCGGATTCGTGAGCTCGGTCGGGCTCGTGAACTTCGCTTTCTCGAACGGCTCGTGCCGCTCCTCCTGCCCCCACCACTCCGCCCGCGCCGGCGTGCTGGCCAGGCTGAGGGCGATCGCCACGGCCAGCGCACCCGCTCCGGCCCGGCTCAGATCAGCGATACGACTCGTGACGCGATTCTCCATCGGTCGACCCTTTCCTTCTCTCTCTCGGTGAACAGTCATGGGTTGGTGGATTCAGCGTCCTGCGCCAGCCTTCGTGGAATCCGAGCCATCCTTGAATCCATGCTCCACGAGCAACATCGTCTCGAACTTCACGAGTCCGACGCCGGGGGCGTAGTAGCGGTACTCCTTGTCGTCCGGCGCATTCGGGCTCGTGACCTGGGTGCGCATGCAGTTCTCGAACGTTCCCGCGGGCGTCTTCTGGGTCAGGTTCACGCTCATGATCTCGGCGCGATCCATCGTCACGCCGGGCGCCTGCTCCTGGTAGTAGCGGTAGCCGACGCGCGGCTGCCCCGGCAGCAGGAGCCCCGGTCGGGCCTTCCCCGTGCCCGCCAGCCAGGACCCGTTCCGGTTGAGGACCTTGCCGTTCCGGAAGTTCGTCACGTCCTCGCCGAAGTGCAGCAGGTCGTGCGTCTGCGAATGGATGGCGAAGTAGTTGCGTGTGAGCTCGCTCGTCTGGCCCTTGATTGACTCGCGCTCTTCGACCACACGCGTCTCGACGCCCTGCACGATCTTCGTCTCGTCGAGCACCGTCACGGTCATCCGCGACGCGCCCTCCTCGAGCACGAGGCGGTAGCCCGGCTCGAGGATGAAGTAGGGATTGCGGCCCTTGGAAGAGAGCTGCGACGGATCGGTGGGGAACTCCGTGGCCCACGGTTCGCCCGGCGCCTCTCTTGCGGGCGTCGCGCCCCACGCCAGCATCGCCACGAGCCCGAGACAGGCCGTCAGCGGATGAAGCCGAATCGATCGCATGCGTACTTCCTCCTCTAGAAGCGGAACGCGAACTGGATCTTGTTGATGAGCTCGTCGCTCTCCATGGCCCAGTGGTCGTCGGACATGCCGTACGTCCGGACCAGGTTCTGGTTGAAGACGACGAACACGTCGCCCTGCCGATGGAACGACCAGCGCAGCCGGCTCGACGACCCGAGCTCGCGACTCTCGTTGTCGTACTGGACCATGTTCGTGATCTGGAACACGGGGAACGGCTTGAACTCCGTGAACAGGCTGTAGAGGTACTGGGTGAAGTTGCCTTCCGGCAGCTTCGCGTCGTTCCACTCGCTGGTGAGCTGGAACGTCAGGATGGGGTGGACCTTCAGGCTCAGCTCGGACTCGATGCTCTGGAGCGTGCCGCCGTAGAACCCGCCGGTGGTCATCGTCAGGGTGCCGCCGAGCCGCCGCTGGGGTGCGATCGTTGCCTCGAGCCCGTACCGGGTCCAGCGATAGGCGCCCGGCTGGAGGATCACCGTGTGCTCGGGTGAATCGAACACATCGAACGCCTCCTCGGGATTCTCACCTTCCGCTTCGACGATGGTCGCGAGGCCGTCGCCGCTCGTGAGCTCGAAGCCGATCGGCGTGATCGACGTGGCGTAGCTCTCCCACGCCCCGTCGTTGCGGGTGTTCAGGAAGTAGGACGCCTCCGTGGTGTACACGCGCACGGGTGGGGTCTGGGGCCTCGGGTTCAACGAGGCCGCGCCATAGAACACACTGCCGTGGCGTTGCACGAACCCCATCGACGGATCGAAATGGTCGCCGACCTTGTAATAGGTGGCCTCGAGGTTCAGCAGGTCGTTCGGATACGCGATCTTGCCACCGTAGGCGGAGCGATCGCCGGTGAGGTCGTCGCGGTCGGCCCGCGCGCCCCAGAAGCCGGCCTGGAGGTTCTTGTCGCCGCGGAAGCTCGACGTGCGGTACGTGAAATCGGCGCCCGCGGTCCAACTCCGGCGTCCGAGCGGATCGCCCGACGTGCCGAGCACGCCGAAGGAGGACTCGGCGAGGATGTTCCGCTGCAGGCGGACCACGCCCATCTCCGTGTTCTTCAGTGGCAGGTCCTCGACCGTGCCCGTGCCCACCAGCAGGCCGCCGACATTCGTGTTCCCGATGCGGCCCTGGATCTTGCCGCCGCCCCGGATCGGGACCTCCACGCCCTCGTCTTCACCCGGGGGCGTCAGGATGCCGACGGTGCGGCTGTAGAACGGCAACAGGTTCGCGTCCTCGATGTCGGTGCCCACGCCGAACTCGAAGATGTCGGCGCCGTCGAGGAAGAACTGGCGCTTCTCCGGGAACAGGATGTCGAACCGCGACAGGTTCGTCTGCCGCTGGTCGACCTCGGTCTCGGCGAAGTCGGTGTTGATCGTGAGCATGCCGTTCAAGTTGGGCCCGAGCTTCTGGGTGATGTCCAGGCTCATGTCGCCCTCCGTGTCACGGCCCTCGCCCGGATCTTCCATCATGAAGTTGCGCACGTGCGCCGGCTTGACCGTCAGGCCGACGCCCTGGTCGAACGCGGGCAGGCCCTTGAGCTTGCCGGCGACACCCATCTGGAAGATCTCGAAGTCGAGCTTCGCTCCGGACCAGCGGCTCGTCTCCTGGATCTCCTGGACGTGGCGCTCGAAATTCATGCCCCAGCGGTCGAGACCCTTCTTGTAGCTCAGGCTCTGGATCGGGATGCGGATCTCGCCGCTCCAGCCGTCGGAAACGCGCGCGACGCCTGCCTCCCACACCGTGTCCCACTTGCTGTTCACGTCCAGGCCCTGCGCGGTGATGATCCCGTCGAACTGGGATCCCAGCGGATTGACGGCGAACACGAAGCCCGACCGCTCGTCCCCGAACGTGTCGAGCACGATCACGACGTGATCCTCCTCGTCCAGCTCGATGTCCCGCGCCTTGGTGACCGCGTACATGAGCGACGAGTCCTCGTAGCAGTGGAAGCCAATGACGATCGCGGTCGGGCTCGCAAGCGTGCGCACGACCGTACGCGAGGAGGGCTTGCGGCCCTGCTTGGGCTCAACTTCGACGAGCTCACCGATCGAGTCCGCGGACTTCCACTCCGGCTCGTTCAGCCGGCCGTCGAGCTGGATGCTGTTCTCGGCCCCCTTGGGAATGGAGAACGCTTCCAGTTCCGGTCTTCCGGGGCGCGCCGTGTGCTCGGCGGCGGCGGGGGTCGGCGTGGGGGTGGGGTCCTGTGCCCGGGGCTGTGCCGGGCTGGCTCCGAAAAGCACGACCACACCGATCATCACGCCCGCAACAATGCGGCGATACATCACGATTCCTCGAGGTGGGACGCGCATGAGGTGGCGGGATCTGGGGGGATGCCCGCAAGCGCGAGAGAGAGACGACTGGAAAATGCTAGGAGACAATCACGTGCAATGCAATGCACAATCCACATTCGGGGGACCACATGACGTCGGCAGC
>DATNFC010000316.1:0-3133 GCA_035606545.1 Candidatus Methylomirabilota bacterium | reverse complement strand
GTCGACACCCAGCTTTTGGATGTCGCCCGGCAGCGCGCCCAGCGCGTGCGCGCCGTCCACCAGCACCGCGACGCCGCGGGCGCGCAGGCGCGCGGTGATCTCCGCCAACGGGAGCACGAGCGCACTCGGTGCGGTGACGTGGTCCACGACCGCGATGCGTGTGCGCGGCGTCACCGCCGCTTCGAACGCGGCGATGACCTTCTCGGGCGTGGTCGAGGGGAACGGCATCGCGAGCGTGACGACCCGGGCGCCGGTGCGGCTGGCGTCGTACTCGGCGGTGAGCCCCACGGTCCCATACGAGTGATCGGTGACGAGGATCTCGTCGCCCTTCTCGAACGGCCACGAGCGCAGCACGGCGTTGTAGCCCGTCGTCGCGTTGTCCACGAACGCCAAATCCTTCGCGTCGACGCCCACGAACGACGCCACGGCCGCGGCTGCCGTGCGCATGCGCGGTGGCATGCGGAGCTGGAACTCACCCACGTCCGCCAGCTCGCGGACGACGTAGCGCGCCGGCTGGCGCTCGATCTCGTCGCGGATCGCCTGTTGCGCCTGCTGCACGCGGCGCGGCACCACGCCGACCGTGCCGTGGTTCAGGTACGTGATCGCGGGATCCAGCGAGAAGTGGGCGTGCATCGCGTGCCCGAACGTGTGGCGACCGGTCACGGGTGAGGTCGTCGTCATGGTTCGTTCTCCCGGCGGGGCGAGGGTTCGCAGCGCTTCGTTCGGCTCGACGCTACCGCAGTCTGGATGCGCGGGCACGCCTTTCCGATGCGTGGCGAACGACGTTCGCAGCCGGGCCTTCCGCGCTGGTACACGGCGAACGTTCCCCGCTTGACGGCGGCGCGCGGGACGCACCAGCCTCGGCACCCAATGCCCGAACTCCCCGAGGTCGAGACGGTGCGCCGCATGCTCGCGGGGGCGATCCCCGGCCGTCGCGTCGCGCGCGCGCGCGTGTCGCGCAAGCGACTGCGCACCACGTCGCTCGCCTCGCTCCCGGAGCGGCTCGTCGGCCGCACGTTCGCCTCGCCGCGACGCACCGGGAAGTTCCTGCTGCTCGATCTCGACGGCGGCGTGACGCTGCTCTCCCACCTCGGGATGAGCGGCCGCTGGCTCTACTGGCGACCGGGGTGGAACCCCGACGAGGCGCTCGACCACGTGCACTTGAAGCTCGTGTTCGAGGACGGCGCCACGCTCTGGTTCCAGGACGTGCGCCGCTTCGGGATGCTCCGCGTGGTGGAGACAGCGAAACTCGGGAAAGATGCGTCGCTCCGGCTCCTCGGCCCCGACCCGCTCGCGGTGCCCCGCGACGGAGCGGCGCTTCGCTCCGCGGCGCGCGGCGCGCGCACGAGCATCAAGACCTGGCTCCTGGATCAGCGTCGCATCGCCGGCCTCGGGAACATCTACGCGAGCGAGGTGTTGTTCCGCGCGCGCATCGACCCGCGCCGGCGAGCGGGCGCACTCGCGGCAGAGGAGTGGTCGCGCGTCGCGACCGAGATCCCCGCTGTGCTCGAGGAGAGCATCGCGCGCATGGGGACGACGTTCTCGAGCTACCGCACGATCTGGAACGAGCCGGGCCAGTACGGCGAGGAACTGCTCGTCTACGACCGCAACGGAGAACCGTGTCGCAATTGCGGAACGCCGGTGCGCCGCATCGTGCAGAACGGCAGGTCCACGTTCTTCTGCCCCAGCTGCCAACGCCGCGAAGGATCTTGGCAGCAGCGCCGGGGCGTTCGCGCCCCTGCTCGCCGCGTTCAGCGCCAGCGTTCGCGGCGCTTGTCGAATCACTGACAGACGACATTGCCCGCTCCTGTCATCTCAACGGTATACGGGTTGCATCATGTGAGTTGATATGGACGGCGTCGTACCTGCTTCTGCGCACGGCAATTCCGCGCCATTCGCGCCCCCGGATGGGGCAAAGGTTTCCATTGAACCCGCCGGGGCCGTCGCCGTACCATGCGGTGTTTCTCCGACCCCCCTCGCCTCCACGGCCGCAAGCAAGCCGTTGTGGCGTGATCCCGAGAGCCCGGAGTCCACAACGATGATGTTCAGCACGCTGGGGCTGCCCGCGCCGCTGGTCCAGGCCACGCGCACGGCCGGTTTGAACGAGCCTACGCCCATCCAGGGCAAGGCCATTCCCGTCATCCTCCAGGGGAATGACCTGATTGGTAATGCCCCGAGCGGTTCGGGCAAGACCGGCGCGTTCCTGCTGCCCATGTTCGCGCGGTTGCTGGACGGCCCGCAGAAGCTGCGCGCCATCGTGCTGACCCCGACCCGCGAGCACGCCACGCAGGTCGAGGCGCACGCCCGTGACTTCGCGCGCTTCACCGAGCTGCGCGTCGCCCTCGTGCACACCGCCGCGCCGATCGCGGTGCAGGAGAAGCTGCTGCGCGATCCGGGCGTCGACGTGCTCGTCGCGACCGTTGACCGCGTTCTCGAGTTGCACGCGCGCAAGGCGCTCGGGTTCGAGGACATCGAGATCCTGGTGCTGGACGAAGCCGACCGCATGGTCGACCTGGGCCAGGCGGGCGACGTGCGCAAGCTGCTGAAGCTCCTGCCCGAGACGCGGCAGACGCTGCTGTTCTCCGCGACGATGCCGGCGGAGCTGAACCGCCTCGCCAAAGAGGCGCTGATCGAGCCGGTGCGCGTGGACTTCACGGTGCCGCAGCCCGCGCCGGGAATCACGCACGCCATCTACCCGGTGCCGAATCATCTCAAGATCGAGCTGCTCGACCGCCTGCTGTCCCGCTCGGGCGAGGTGCGCAGCACGATCGTGTTCACGCGGCAGCGCGAGGGCGCCGACCGGCTCGCGCGTCAGCTCGAGCGCCGCGGCTACGCGGTGGCGACGCTGCACGAGCGCAAGAACCAGATGGAGCGCGAGCGCGCAATGGAGGACCTGAAGCGTGGCCGGCTGCAGATCGCGGTCACGACCGACCAGGCCGCGCGCGGGCTCGAGCTCGCCGGCGTCGCGCACGTGGTGAACTTCGACGTGCCGCCGTCCCCCGAGGATTACGTGCACCGGATCGGCCGTGCCGGCCGGCCCGATGCGCAGGGCGACGCGTTCACGCTCATGGCGCCCGAGGAGCAGCGGCATCTCGCCGGCATCGAGCGCTTCGTGGGCCGTGCGGTGCCGCGC
>DATNFC010000315.1:0-2653 GCA_035606545.1 Candidatus Methylomirabilota bacterium | reverse complement strand
CTCGGTCGAGAACGGCATCTTCATGCGGTAGATCTTCGCCGAGTACGACAGGCGCTCGATGTGCTCGCCGAGCCGGAAGATCGCCGGGCCCTGCTTGGTGTTGTAGCAGCGGATGCCCTCGAACACGCTCGAGCCGTAGTGCATGACGTGCGAGAGCACGTGGACCTTGGCGTCGTCCCAGGCCACGAAATGCCCGTTCATCCAGATCTTCTCGCTCTTGGTCATCGCCATGGGAGGCTCCTCGCGCTCGCGCGCGCGTTCACGACAACCGGCGCTCGCGGATCGCCTGGCGCACGGGCGACACGATGCGTCGCGCGTGCCGGCGCAGCCGCCGCCAGCATTCCTCGTACGCCTCGAACGAGGCGCCGAACGGATCGAACACCGGCAGCTCCGGTTCTCCCGGCGCCGGCCACTCGCTCAACAGGTGCACCTGTCCTCGCGGCACGCCCATCGACTCCACCGCCGCCCGGTGGGCGGCGCTCATGACGAATACGAGATCCGCGGAGCGCGCGAGCTCCGGCGTCAGCGCGCGCGAACGGTGAGTGTGGAGGTCGAGG
Source organism: Candidatus Methylomirabilota bacterium (assembly GCA_035606545.1). GTDB lineage: Bacteria > Eisenbacteria > RBG-16-71-46 > RBG-16-71-46 > RBG-16-71-46 > JAIOPA01. The sequence continues at coordinate 2,096 of DATNFC010000315.1, read as the reverse complement.
CCATCCGCCGCCGCCACCCGCACCGCACCCTCGCTCGCCGGCTGGCCCGCGGCCGCTGCGGTGCCGGCCGAGCCCAGCTCGACCAGGTCCGCATCGCTCCCGAGCTCGGCGCGCAGTGCCGCAACCGCAAGCGGACTGCGACAGGTGTTGCCCGTACACACGAACAGGATGCGAAAACCCGGTGGCTGGGACGACATGCGTATCGAGGATAGGTGGCCGCTTTCGCGGGCGTCAACCGCGTTCGCGCGCGAGGTCATCGAACTCGCCCAGGAACGCGGTGACGTCGAGCGCGCCACGGCGAAGGAGCTTCGGCCGCGGCCCCGAGACGTCCACCAGCGTCGAAGGAATACCGCCCCGCCGCGGGCCACCGTCCAGCACCAGGTCGAGCTGGTTCCCGAACGTGGCGACGACGTCGTCGGCGGTGGCCGCCGGCGGCTGGCCGCTCAGGTTGGCGCTGCTCGAGACCATGGGGCCGCCGATCCGCTGCAGCAGTGCGTGAGACAACACGTCATTCGGACAGCGGAGCGCGATCGTGCCGCCCGAACCTCTCACCCGCCCGGGCACGATCTCGGCCGCCACGAACACGAGCGACAGCGGCCCCGGCCAGAAGCGGTCGATGAGCTTCTTGGCCACCCCGCTCACGGAGAGCGCAAGCCCCAGGGCCTGCGAGGGATCAGGGATCAGGGAGATGTAGGCGTGCTCGCGGGCGCGGCGCTTGAGCCGTCCCACCATCTCCACCGCGGCGACGTCGAGCAGCGAGCAGCCCAGCCCGTACACGGTGTCGGTCGGGAACGCGATCACGCCGCCGCGCAGCACCGCCTCGGCTGCGGCATCGAGCGCGCGCCGGTCGGGCTTCGCGGAGTCGACCTTCAGGATTTCCATTACTTCGCGAGCACGGCGCGCGCCATGCGTTCGGTGTGCGCCTCGAGCTGCTTGGCGAGTCCGGCATCGTTGAGCGCGAGAATGCGCAGCGCCAGGAACGCGGCGTTGCGCGCGCCCCACGCGCCCACGCCGAGCGTGCCCACGGGGATGCCGGGCGGCATCTGCACGGTGGAGAGCAGCGCATCGAAGCCAACGAGCGGCGAGGAGGCGAGCGGCACGCCGAGCACGGGGAGCCGGCTGTGCGCCGCCATCGCGCCGGCGAGGTGGGCGGCGCCGCCGGCCGCGGCGATGATGACTTTGAGACCGCGCGAACGTGCCGTTCGCGCCCATTCCGCGGCAGCCTCGGGAGTCCTGTGAGCTGAGCGCACGACCAGTTCGGACTCGACGCCGAACTCGGTCAGCACGCGCTGCGCTTCCTCCATCACCTGGCGGTCGGAATCGCTCCCCATCACGATGCCCACCGTCGCCGCCCCTGCCGCCTTCGCAGCCTTCTTCATGCCACCCCCGGTATCTGCAGATGCGCCCCGATGTCCGTGCGGCAGCGCCAGCCGCTGCCCGAGAGCCGCGCGCGCGCCGCTTCCACCTGTGCCCGGGCCGCCTCGAGTGAGGGCGCCGTGGCCGTGAGGTAGGCCGCGCGCCCGCCGCGTACCACCCACTCCGTGCCCTCGTGCCGCGTGCCGGCGTGGAACACGAGCACGCCCGAGCGCTCCACCTCGTCCAGGCCGCGGATCACGCCACCGCCCTGCACGCGATCCGGGTAGCCCTCGTCGACGAGCGCGAGCGTGACCGCGGCGCTCTTCGCACGCGTGCACGCGAGCGGCTCGAGCGAACCGCGCTCCGCGCTCGCGAGCAGCAGCGAGAGCGAGCCCTCGAGCAGCGGCAGCATGCTCTGGGTCTCGGGATCCCCGAAGCGCGCATTGAACTCGATGACCTGTGGTCCGGCGGCCGTGAGCATGAGGCCAGCATACAGTGCCCCGCGATACGGCGTGCCGCGGGCGTGGAGCGCGCGCAGCACCGGGGTCACGATCCGCGACGAGACGGCGTGCTCCAGCTCCGGCGTCACCGCCGGCGTCGGCGCGTAGGCTCCCATGCCGCCGGTGTTCGGTCCGCGGTCGCCGTCGAACGCGCGCTTGTGGTCGCGCGCGGCGGGCAGCAGCACATGTCTCTCGCCGTCACAGATCGCGACCACGGAAGCCTCTTCGCCTACCGCGTGC
>DATNFC010000314.1:0-2859 GCA_035606545.1 Candidatus Methylomirabilota bacterium | reverse complement strand
CTTCATGGCCTTCGCGGTGAGCGCGATGATCGGCAGGCTGCGGAAGCGCGCATCCTGGCGGATTTCCCTGATCGTCTCATAGCCGTCCATATCGGGCATCATGATATCCATCAGGACCGCGCTCAAGCCCGGCGTCTCGTCGATGAGCTCAATCGCCTGGCGGCCATTCGTGGCGCTGAGGACGTCCATCCCTTCGTTCTCGAGCAGTGTGGTGAGCGCGAAGATGTTGCGCGCGTCGTCGTCGACCACCAGCACCCGATGGTCGCGCAGCATTTCGGCCGAGCTATAGAGGCGATCGAGCAGCTGCCGCTTGGATTCCGGCAAGTCGCCGATGACGCGGTGCAGGAACAGCGCGGTCTCATCGAACAATCGCTCGGGTGATTGGACGTCTTTGAGAACGACGCTGGTCGACAATGTCCTGAGACGATCCTCTTCTTCGGGTGCCAACTCTTTGCCGGTGAACACGACGATCGGCACGTCGCGCAGCCGCTGCTCCGACTGCACGCGTTCGAGCAAATCGAGCCCGCTCATGTCGGGCAGCCGCAAGTCGACGACGCAGCAGTCGAAGCTCGATTCAAACAGCATGTGCAGCGCCTCGCCGCCGGTCCCGACGGTCGTGATCTCGATGTCGTCGTGCTGCAACAGCTCGACGATGCCCCGGCGCTCGATCTCGTTGTCTTCCACGATCAGCAGCTTCTTGGTGTGTGGTCTGGCGTAGGTCTTGAGCCGGTCGAGCGCGCCTTCCAGCTCGGCCGTCGTCGCAGGTTTGACGAGATACGAGAACGCGCCCTGCGACAGGCCGTGCTGGCGATCCTCGACCACCGAGATCATCTGCACGGGAATGTGCCGCGTCGCCGGGTCGAGCTTCAGGTTGCTCAGCACCGACCAGCCCAGCGTGTCGGGCAGGAACAGGTCCAGCGTGATGGCCGTGGGGCGGTATTCCCGCGCCAGGGCCAGGGCCGTCTCGCCGCGGTTGGCGACGAGGCCTTTGAACCCCTTGTCGCGCGCGAGGCCCAGCAGCACCCGCGCGTAGTGCGGGTCGTCGTCCACGATCAGCAGCACGTTCTCACCGGATCCCGGCGTGATGCTGCTGCGATCGTCGGGCACCACTTCGTCGGCGCGCGACACGCTCAGCACGGGCGTCGACAGGAAGGTGCCGCTTTCGACGGGGTCGCGCGACGGCTTGCTCTCGCGCGTCGGCCCGGCGTATTCGATCGGCAGGTACAACGTGAAGGTGCTGCCCTTGCCGGGCGCGCTCACGAGCCGGATGTCACCGCCGAGCAGCGCGGCCAGCTCGCGGCTGATCGCGAGCCCGAGCCCCGTGCCCCCGTATTTGCGGCTGGTGCCGGCATCCGCCTGATGGAAGGCTTCGAAGATCAGCTTTTGCTTCTCGGGCGCGATGCCGATTCCGCTATCGCTGACCGCGAACGCGACGACGCCTGCGGGCTGCGCGCCGTTGAGCACCGGGTGGTCGTTGGCCCACCCCCCGTCCGCGACGCGGATCTGCAGCGTGACCTCGCCGCGCTCGGTGAACTTGAACGCGTTCGACAGCAGGTTCTTGAGAATCTGCTGTAACCGCTTCGGGTCGGTGGTGAACGTGCTGGGCAGCCGCTCGTCCATTTCGACGCGCAGCAGCACGCCTTTCGATTCCGCGACGTGGTGGAAGGTCCGGACGACGCTGTCGCGCACGCCCCCGAACGTGACCGGGTCGACTTCGACGGTCACTGTTCCCGATTCGATCTTCGACAGGTCGAGAATGTCCGTGATCAGGGTGAGGAGGTCCGTGCCCGCCGAATGAATGTTGCGAGCGAACTCCACCTGCTTGCTGGTGAGACTGCCTCCCGGGTTGTCGCCCAGCTGTTGCGCGATGAGCAGAATGGCGTTCAACGGCGTGCGGAGCTCGTGTGACATGTTCGCCAGGAACTCCGACTTGTACTTCGACGTGAGCGCGAGCTCGGCGGCTTGCTCTTCGAGAGCGCGGCGCGCCTGCTCCACCTCGAAGTTCTTCCGCTCCACCTCGGCGTTCTGCTCGGCGAGCTGCTTCGCCTTCGTGGCCAGCTCCTCGTTGGTGCTTTGCAGCTCCGTCTGGCGGGTCTGCAGCTCGGTGGTGAGCTGTTGCGACTGCACGAGCAGGCTCTCCGTCCGCATGGTCGCTTCGATTGTGTTCAGCACCACGCCGATCGATTGCGTGAGCTGCTCGAGGAAGCTCAGATGCGTCGGGGTGAAGGGGTACAGCGACGCCAGCTCGATCACGGCCTTCGTCTCTCCCTCGAACAGCACGGGGAGCACGATGACGTTGGTCGGCAGGGCGCTGCCCAGACCCGACCCGATTCGCGAGTAGGACCTCGGCACGTCGGTCAGGACGATGCGCTGTTTTTCGACGGCGCATTGCCCGACGAGCCCTTCGCCGAGCCGTACGGGGCGCAGGCGGTTCGCGGCGCGCGCGTAGCTGGCGAGGGGGACGAGGTCCTGCGTTCTCCCATCGGCCGCCTCACTGGACCGCATCTGGTAGATCGCCCCCTGCTGCGCCTTCACCAGCGGCACGAGCTCCGAGAGCAGGGTTTTGCCCACGGTGACCAGGTCGCGCTGGCCCTGCAGCATGCGCGTGAACTTCGCGAGGTTGGTCTTGAGCCAGTCCTGCTCCTGGTTCGACTCGGTCGTGCCCCGCAGGTTGCGGATCATCGTGTTGATGTTGTCCTTCAGGTCCGACACCTCGCCGCGGGTATCGACCTGAATCGAGCGAGTCAGGTCGCCCTTGGTCACGGCGGTCGCCACTTCGGCGATCGCGCGGACCTGGTTCGTCAGGTTGGCGGCCAGCAGGTTGACGTTGCCGGTCAGGTCTTTCCAGGTGCCCGCGGT
>DATNFC010000313.1:0-13284 GCA_035606545.1 Candidatus Methylomirabilota bacterium | reverse complement strand
GCGATCCACCACCCGGACCGCATCGTCCACCTGGTCACGTTCGGCGCGAACACCTCACCGGACGGGCTCCAGCCGGCCGATCGGGCCTGGAACGCGAGCGCGACCGCCGACAGCTTCGGCACCGGGATGGAGCAGGGCTGGAAGGCGCTCAACCCCGAGCCCGCTCACTACCGCGAGGCGATGGAGAAGATCATCACGCTCTGGCGCACGCTGCCGCGGTTCACGCACGCGGAGCTCGCGGGCATCCGCGCGCGCACGCTGATCTGCGCCGGCGAGCACGACCTCATCCTGCGCGAGCACACGGAGTCGCTCGCGGCCGCGATCCCGCACGCGGAGCTGTGGATCGTGCCGGGCGCTTCGCACGGCGCCATGATCGAGCGCCCCGACCTCGTGAACCCGCGCGTGCTCGCGTTCCTCGCCCGGGGACCGAAGCCCTGAGCGTGCGCGTTCGCGACGGACGTTTCGTCGCGATGCACCACGTTCACCTCCGCGAAACGGTCCCGCCGCTCGTGCTCGCGGCGCCGGGTTCATGGTGCCGCTCCGCACTGTGAACGTTCACGCACGCGCTGGGCTCGGCGCCCCAGTGCTCGGAAGGGGCCCGAAAGCCTGCCGTGACTTTGTTCGATATCACGGGTCATCAGTTCTCTCGACCCGCGATGTGCGAAATCCATTCGCTCGAGGTCAGGTGATCGTCATCGACGTTTGCCCCGCGTCATGACTGGCCCGCGTGCCTACATACAACCACGCTCCGCAATTGTTCTCATGGCACGCGCGGGCGCGAGTGCGGATGATCGTGGTGAAGGCACGTCGCTTGCGACTCCTGCCGCGGAAGTCTCAGGGACCTGCAGCCCTAGACCCGAACCGCCCCCACCCGGCGGAAGGGAACGACTCTCCGGTGACCCACGCCCCCCGGTCTGGCATCGGAGCGCTCCGCGCGCTCATCACCCACCATCGTAACGCGCCGCTCTCATTGCTCGAGCGCATGGCGCTCGCGCCTGCTTTGCGCGACGCGCTGCACGTGCAACTCCGCATGCACGGCATCGAGGCGGTCGTCGTCTCCACGTGCCACCGCACCGAGCTCTACTACCGCGCGTCCGTCGCCGGTGATGACGCCCGTGCCGAGGCGCTGTGGGGCGCGCGGTTCGCGGACGTGGGTGTGGACCCGGTGCGGCTCGTCGGCCGTGACGCCGCCGAGCACCTGTTTCGCGTCGCCGCCGGCCTGGAGTCGCTGGTGCTGGGCGAAGCGGAGGTCCTGGGCCAGCTCCGGACCGCGCTCAAGGGCGCCCAGCGCACGGGGTGCGCCCGGCCGTTCCTGTCCCGCGTGTTCCACGCCGCACTCCGCTTCGGCGGCCGCGCCCGCCACGAGACCGGGATCGGCGCCGGTGCGCTTTCGATCGCCTCGGCTGCGGTCCGCCTGCTCTCGGAGGAGGGCCACGACCTCTCGCGCCTCACCGTGCTCGTGGTCGGAGCCGGGACCATGGGCCTCAAGGCCGCACGGCACCTGAAGGCGGTGGGCGTCGGCCGGCTCGTGATCCTGAACCGCACGATCGAGCGTGCGTGCGAGGCGGCCCGGGAGCTGGGCGTCGAGTACGCGGGGTTGGACGAGCTGCCGTCGCAACTCGCGGCGGCCGACGCCGTGGTGGCCGCGGCGCAGGTCGAGCATCCGCTCCTCCTCCCGGCTCTCCTGGGATCGCGCTCGGCGTACGACAGCACCCCGCTCACGCTCATCGACCTGTCGCTGCCGCGCGCGATCGACCCCGGCTGCGCCGCGTTTCCCGGCGTGCAGCTCCACAATCTCGCCGACTTGGAGGGCGTCGTCACCGCGAACCGGAAGCGACGCGAGACCGACATCCCGCGCGTTGAGATCCTGCTCCGCCACGAGTTGGAGCATCTCGCCCGTTGGGCCGAGCGGAAGCTCGCCGTGCGGCGGTACCCGTCGTTCGTATTCGAAAGCGAGCGCGTCCACGGTGACTGTTAGGATCGGCACGCGCGCGAGCGCGCTGGCGCAGTGGCAGACCGAGCTCGTGCTCGGTCTCTGGCGTGCGTACGAACCGGCGCTCGAGGTGGAGGTCGTCCCGTTCACGACCGTGGGCGATGAACTCGCCGACGCGCCGCTCGAGCGCATGGACGGCGCCGGCTTCTTCAGCTCGACGCTCGAGCGCGCGCTGCTCGCCGGCGATATCGACGTCGCCGTGCACAGCATGAAGGACCTGCCGGTGGCGATGACCCCCGGCCTCACGATCGCCTGCGTCCCGCGGCGCGGCGCGGTCGAGGACGTGCTCTGCGCCCGTGACGGACTCCGTCTTCGCGGACTGCCCGCGGGCGCGCGCGTCGGGACGTCGAGCCTGCGGCGCACGGCGCAGCTGCGCGCGCTGCGTCCGGACCTGGCGTATGTGTCGCTGCGGGGCAACGTGCCCACCCGGCTTGCGCGCGTCGAGCGCGACGAGCTGGACGCGGTCGTCCTCGCGCGCGCCGGGATCGACCGGCTGGGCCTCGCGCACCGCGCGACCGAGGTGTTCACCCCTGCCGAGGTGCTGCCGGCGCCGGCGCAGGGCGCGCTCGCGGTGCAGACACGCGCCGGCGCCCGCACGTTGAATACCCGGCTCGCGGTACTCGAGCACACGCCCACGCGTCAGGCGGTGGAAGCCGAGCGGGTGCTGCTCCACCAGCTTCGCGGCGGTTGCTCGGTGCCGGTGGGGGCACTCGCGCGCTTCGCCGATGGCCGCGTCCAGCTCGAGGCCGGCGTGTTCGCGCTCGAGGGCACGCCCGCTCACCGCGTGTCGGTGGAAGGCGCCTCGCCGGAGGCGGTGGGCATCGGGGCGGCGCGGGCGCTGCTCGAACGTGGCGCGGGCGCGATCCTCGATGCGCTGGAGCGCGAACCGCGGCTCGCCGTCAGGGAGCCACGATGACGCCCGTGCTCCGCCGCGTGGTCGTGACCCGCGACGAGTCGCTCGATGGACCGCTCAGCTCGGCGCTGCTCCGGCGCGGGCTCGAGCCCGTCGCGTGCAACGTCGTGTTCGAGGTCCCGGCCCCCGAACCCGAGATGCTCGAGCGGGCCGCGGCGTCGCTCGAGCATCGCGACTGGATGGTGGTCACGAGCCAACGCGCGGTGGCGGCGGTGATGGCCGCGCGCCAGGGCCGGCCGCTGCCGGCGAAGCTGCGCACGGCTGCCGTGGGCGAGAAGACCGCCGCGGCGCTCGTCGCTGCGGGCGCCGCATCGCCGATCACTGCGGCGGGCGCAGGCGCCCTGGCGTTGATCGCCCAGCTTCGCGACGAGGACCACTGGCCCGGCAAGCGCGTGCTGCTGCCGCGCGCGCTCGAGGGCGGGCGCGAGCTGGCCGTCGCGTTCAAGCGCTGGGGCGCGAGCGTGGATCAGATCGTGGCCTACTGCACCGTGGCGCGTCCGCCCGCCGAGATCGTGGACGCGTGGCGGGCGGCGTGCCCCGACGCGGTCGTGGTCGCGAGCCCCTCGGCCGCGCGCGCGCTCGTCCAGGCGTTGGGCGCCGAGTGCCTGCGCCGCCTCGTGCGCGTCGCGGCGATGGGTCCCACCACCGCGATGACGCTCACGGCACTCGGCGTGCCGGCGATCGTGCCCGCGCGCTCGGACTTCGAAGCCGTCGCCGACCTGCTGCTCGGCGCGTCGCGCGCGGGGGCCTGACATGCCCTACCCCGCCCATCGCGGCCGACGCCTGCGGCGCACGGAAGGCCTGCGCGCGCTGGCGCGCGAGACGCGCATCGCGGCCGATCAACTCGTGGCGCCGCTGTTCGTGCACGACGACAAGCGCGACCGCGTGCCGATCGCGGCGCTCGCCGGGCACGCCCGGCTCTCGCCCGAGGCTGCGGCCGAAGAGGCTGTGGCGCTCGCGGCGCTGGGCGTGGGTTCGGTCATCCTCTTCGGCGTCCCGTCGCGCAAGGACGCGGAGGGCACGGGCGCGTGGGCGAGCGACGGCCCGGTGCCGCTCGCGATCCGGCTGATCAAGAAGCGCACGCCGGACCTGGTGCTGTGGGCAGATGTCTGCCTGTGCGAGTACACCGACCACGGCCATTGCGGCACCCTCCGCGGCGGCGACGTGGACAACGATGCGACGCTGCCGCTGCTCGCGCGCGCCGCCGTCGCCTACGCGCGGGCCGGCGCCGACGTGGTGGCGCCCTCGGACATGATGGACGGGCGCGTGGCCGCGATCCGTGCCGCGCTCGACCAGGCCGGGCACACCGCCACGGCGATCGTCTCCTACGCGGTCAAGTACGCCTCGGCGTTCTATGGCCCGTTCCGGCAGGCGGCGGGCTCGACGCCCGGTCACGGCGACCGGCGCGGCTACCAGATGGACGCGGCAAACGTGCGCGAGGCGATCGCCGAGGCGCGCGAGGATGTCGCCGAGGGCGCCGACGCGGTCATCGTCAAACCCGGCATGCCCAGCCTCGACGTGCTGCGCGCGGTGCGCGAGTCGGTGAGCGTGCCGGTGGCGGCGTACCAGGTGTCGGGCGAGTACGCCATGCTCCACGACGCGGCGGAGAAGGGCCACCTCGACCTCGAGCGCGCGATGTGGGAGGCGACACTCGGGCTGCGACGCGCCGGCGCCGACCTCGTGATCACGTACTTCGCGCGCGCGCTGGCCGAACGTTTGAGCGAATCCCGGCGCACGGCGGAGAGCGCCCGATGAGCGTCGCCGGCGGCCCGCCCGCAAAAACCGGTGCGCTCTTCGAGCGCGCCGCGCGCGTCACGCCCGGCGGCGTGCACTCCCCCGTGCGCGCGTTCCGTGCCGTCGGCTCGCCGCCGGTGGCGCTCATCGAGGCGCGCGGAGCCAAGGTCTGGGATGCGTACGGCCGCGAATACCTCGACTGGATCGGGGCCTGGGGCCCGGCGCTGCTCGGTCACCATCCGCCGGCCATCGCCAAGGCGATCGCGCACCAGCTCGAGCGCAGCACGCTGCTGGGCCTCGCCGCACCTGCCGAGGTGGAGCTGGCCGAGCGCGTCACGAGGCGCGTTCCGGGCTGCGACATGGTGCGCTTCGTCGTCAGCGGCACCGAGGCGGCGATGACCGCACTGAGGCTGGCGCGCGCGGCCACGGGACGCCACGCCGTGGTCAAGTTCGCGGGCTGCTACCACGGCCATGCCGACGCGTTCCTGATCCGCGCCGGCTCGGGAGCGGCGACGATGGGCGTGCCCGATTCCCTCGGCGTCACCGAAGGGGCGGCGCGCGACATGCACGTTGCGCGCTATAACGACCTCGCCGACGTGGACCGCGCGTTCCGCGACGCGGGCGGCGAGATCGCGGCGGTGTTCGTGGAGCCGGTCGCGGGCAACATGGGCTGTGTCCCTCCCCAGCCCGGCTTCCTCGAGGGCCTGCGCCGGCGCTGTGACGCGGCCGGTGCGCTGCTCGTCTTCGACGAGGTGATCACCGGCTTTCGACTCGGCCCCGGCGGTGCATCGGAGCTTTTCGGCGTGCGCGCGGACCTCGTGCTCCTCGGCAAGGTCCTGGGCGGCGGCATGCCGCTCGCGGCCTACGGCGGCCGACGCGATGTCATGCGGCTGATCGCGCCGGAGGGCCCCGTCTACCAGGCGGGCACGTATGCCGCGCACCCGCTGTCGATCGCCGCGGCGCTGGCCGTGCTGGACGCGCTCGATGCGGACCCCGCGCTGTGGCGGCGGCTCGAGGACTACACCGAGCGGCTCGCGGACGGCCTCGAGGCGGCGGCGAAGGCGGTCGGTGTTCCCGCGCGCGTTCAGCGCATCGGCTCGATGTGGACGATGTTCCTGATGTGGACCGTGTCGCTCGCGGAGAAGGGGATTCGCTCCTGGGACGACGCCGGAGCCGTCGACCGCGAGAAGTTCGCCGCGTTCCACCGCGGCATGTTCGCACGCGGCGTGCTGCTGCCGCCGTCACCGTTCGAGACCGCGTTCGTCTCGACCGCACACGGCGAGCCGGAGCTCGAGCAGACGCTCGAGGCCGCCCGCGCCGCGTTCGCGGAGGTGGCGGCATGAACGACCGCTTCCTGCGCGCGTGCCGGCGCCAGCCCGTCGACCGTGCGCCGCTGTGGATCATGCGCCAGGCCGGCCGCTACCTGCCCGAGTATCGCGAGCTGCGTGGGCGCATCGATTTCCTCACGCTCTGCCGCACACCCGAGTTGGCCGTGGAAGCGAGCCTGCAGCCGCTGCGGCGATTCGACCTCGATGCGGCCATCGTGTTCTCCGACATCCTGACCCCGCTGGAGGCGTTGGGCTGTGAGCTGTCGTTCGAACCCTCGCCACGGATCGCGCGGCCGCTGAAGACCTCGGCCGAGATCGCGGCGCTGTCGCCGCGGCCGCTCACCGAGGTGGTGCCGTACGTCGGTGAGGCCGTGGCGCTGCTGCGGCGCGAACTCGCCGGCCGCGTGCCGGTGATCGGCTTCTGCGGCGCGCCGTTCACGCTCGCCGCCTACCTCACCGAGGGCGGGGGCCGCGACGGCTTCCCCGCCGTGCGCGCGCTGCGCGCCGCGGACCCGGCAGCGTTGGCGTCACTGCTCGACAAGCTCGCGACGCTCATGGCGGAGCACCTGAACCTGCAGATCGCGGCCGGCGCGCAGGCGGTGCAGATCTTTGATTCGTGGGCCGGGATCCTCTCGCCCGCGGATTATTCCGAGTTCGCGCTGCCCGCGGTGCGGCGCTTGATCCGCGGCCTGCGCCGCGACGGCGTGCCGGTGATCTATTTCGCGCCATGCGCAGACCACCTGCTGGAGTTGGCCGCAACGAGCGGCGCCGAGGCAATCGGTGTCTGCTGGCGCACGCCGCTCGACGCCGCCCGCCGACGGACGGGCGGGCGCGTGGCGCTCCAGGGAAATCTCGACCCCGCCGCGCTGTTCGCGTCGCCCGAGCAAGTGCGCGAGCGGGCGCTCGCTGTGCTCGATGCCGCGGGCGACGAACCCGGCCACATCATGAACCTGGGACACGGCGTGCTCCCTGAAACGCCGATCGCATCGGTGGAAGCGCTGGTGGCTGCCGTTGCCGAAAGAGAAAGCCGGCCGGCGTGATCGCGCGCGAACGCTCCGAGACGGCGCGCCTGCTCGCGCACTACGACCAGCCGGGGCCGCGCTACACGTCCTATCCCACGGCGGTCGAGTTCCACGACGGGTTCGGCGACGCCGAGTACCGGCAACGCCTGGCCATGGCCGACGCCCACGCGCACGAGCCGCTCTCGCTCTACGTCCACCTGCCGTTCTGCGAAGAGCGCTGCCTCTACTGCGGCTGCAACATCGTGGTGACGAAGCACCGCGGCGTCGCCGCCGACTACCTCGGGCATCTCCTGCTCGAGCTGGATCTCCTCGCCCGCCACCTGCCCCACCGCCGCCTGCTGTCGCAGATGCACTGGGGCGGCGGCACACCGACCTACTACCCGGCGCCGGACCTCGAGCGTCTGTTCCACGTCATCGCCGAGCGCTTCGAGTTCACGCCCGACGCGGAGATCGGCATCGAGGTGGATCCGCGGGTCACGAGCGCCGGGCAGATCCGCACGCTCAGGCGGCTCGGGTTCAATCGGCTGTCGATGGGTGTGCAGGACTTCGACCCGCGCGTGCAGGAAGCCGTGCGCCGCGTGCAGAGCTACGAGCTGACGGCCGAGCTGCTGCGCGTGGCGCGCGACGTGGGCTTCCGCTCGGTGAACATCGACCTCATCTATGGACTGCCCTACCAGGAGACCGAGCGGTTCGAGCGCACGCTGGAACAGGTGCTGACACTCAGACCCGAACGGGTCGCCGTCTACTCGTTCGCGTTCGTGCCGTGGATCAAGCCGCACATGAACCACATCCCCGGCGATGCGTTGCCCGCGCCGGAAGCGAAGCTCGCGCTGCTCGCGCACGCGATCGACGCGTTCACGCGCGCCGGCTACCGTGCGATCGGCATGGACCACTTCGCGCTTCCCGACGACGACCTGGCGCGGGCGATGGACGACGGCACGCTGCACCGGAACTTCATGGGCTACACCGTGCAGAGCGCGCGCGACATGGTGGCGCTGGGCATCTCCGGCATCGGCGACGTTCAGGGCGCCTTTGCACAAAACGCGAAGAAACTGCCGCAATACGCTGCGGCGCTTAGCGATGGGTGTTTCCCCATCGAGCGCGGTCGGGTCTTGGATGAAGATGACCTGCTCCGCCGTCACGTCATCACCCGACTCATGTGCGACTCGCGGCTCGACCTGCGCGACGTCGAGCGCCGCTTCCGCATCTCGTTCACCGACACGTTCGCCACCGAGCTCGAAGAGCTGGGTGGCAGCGGTCCCTACCGCACCGACGGCCTGCTCACGCTCACGCCGGACGCGATCGAGCTCACGCCGCTCGGGCGGACTTTCGTACGCAACGTTTGCATGGTGTTCGACCGCCACCTTCGCCGGAAGGTGGCGCACACGACACCGGTCTTCAGCAGGACGGTTTGAATCATGGCACGCATCATCGTGGTTGGAGGTGGCATCACCGGGTTGGCTGCGGCGCACCGGCTGCGAGTCGACTCGCCGCAGCACGACGTCATCGTGGTCGAGGCCGCGGAACGTTGCGGTGGCCACGTGCGCACCGTGCACGAGGACGGCTTCGTCGTCGAAGCCGGACCGAACGGTTTCATGGCGCGTGCGGACGAGCCCGAGCCGCTGACGCTCGTCCGTGAACTGGGCCTCGAGTCCGGGCTGATCGAGGCGGATCGCGTCTCGCGACGCCGGTACGTGTGGCTGCGCGGGCGGCTGCGCACCGCGCCGGCCTCGCCGCTGTCGTTGCTCACCACCGACACGCTGGGCCTCGCGGGCAAGCTCCGGCTCGTCGCGGAGCCGTTCGTTCCGCGCGGCGGTACTGCGAGCGAGACCGTGCACGCGTTCGCTGCGCGCCGGTTGGGCCACGAGGCCGCGGACGCGCTCGTGGATCCCGCGGTCTCCGGAATCACCGCTGGCGACAGCCGCGAGCTGGAAGCGGCGGCCGCGTTCCCGACGCTGGCCCAGATGGAGCGTCAGTACGGCAGCCTGCTGCGCGCGATGCTCGCTCACCGCAGGCGACCGGGCCGGCTCGTGACCCTGGCGCCCGGCATGGGCGTGCTCGCCGAGATGCTGTCGTGGCAGCTCGACGGCCGGGTCCGGGTCAACGCCCGGGCGCTGCGGATCGCGCGCGCGGGCGGCGGCTGGCGCGTGCTGCTCGACAGCGGCGAGAACCTGCAGGCCGATGCCGTGATCGTCGCCACGTCGGCCGCCGATGCGGCGGCGCCGCTCGCCCCGCAGGATGCGGAGCTGGCCTACGTGTTGTCGCGATTCCCGCAGACCGGACTCGCGGTGGTGGCGATGGGGTTCCGAAGCGAGGACGTTCCGCAGCGCCTGAATGGCTACGGCTTCCTCACCTCGCGCGGCGAGGGCATGGGCACACTCGGTGCGGTGTGGGAGTCATCGCTGTTCGCGAGCCGCGCCCCCGAAGGCCACGTGCTGGTGCGTGCCATGCTGGGCGGCGCCCGTCGGCCCGACTTCCTGTGGCTGGACGAGGCCGAGCTGCTCGAGCGCGCGCGGCGTGACCTCGCGGGCGTGATGGGGATCCGTGCGCTGCCCGTGCGGCACTGGGTCTGGCGCTGGCCGCGCGCGATCACGCAGTACACGGGCGGCCACCTCGAGCGCGTGGCCCGCGTGCGCACGTGCGCTTCGCGGCATCCGGGGCTCGAGCTCTGCGGCACCTCCTACGACGGCGTGTCGTTCACATCCGCGATCGTCTCCGCCGAACGCGCCGTGGGGCGCCTGCTCGGCTCAGCCGCGCTCGCCCCGCGACGGCCCGCGCCGCACGCCCCGCGCCACACCGCGCCGTTCGCCGCGGCACCCCACCTCTCGCTCGTGAGGAGCGATCGATGCGTCGACATGTCGTCCTGATCACGTACGGCGAGCCACCCACACCCTCGTTCAACGAGCAGCTTCGCTACTCGTGGCGCATCCTGCTCGGCCTCACGCGCCTGGTGGCCCCGATCCCCGCCCCGCTCCTGCCGCTGATCGCGGTCAGTCGCGGGCGCTCCCGGCACCAGCTGTGGACAGCCGAACAATACGGCTCGCCGCTCGAGGCGATCACCGCCGCACAATCACGGGGGCTCGGGGACACGCTGCGCCGTCATCAGCCCGGCGACGCCTGGCAGGTGCACGTCGCCTACGAGTTCCGCGACCCGCTGCTCACCACCGTGCTCGACCGCCTCCCGCCGGACGAGCCGGTCGACATCGTTCCCATGTACGCCGCGGACTCGGCGTTCACGCACGAGATCTCGCGCGCCACCGTGCGCGAATGGTCCGAACGCGCCGGCGCCCAGCGTTCGGCATCGGTGCACGTGCTGCCGGCGCTCGACGAGGAGCTGCTCGCCGATCTCTGCGCGCGCTTCATCGCGCGCCAGCTCGAGGAACGCCAGGTCGGCGGCCCGGACTGGGCGCTGGTGCTGGCAGCGCACGGCACGCTGCTCGCGCCGCCGCGGCCGATGGAGACCGGACGCGAGGCCACGGAGCACGTGTGCGCCGCGATCGGTCAGAGGGTCGGCGACCGCTTCGGCGGCGTGTTCAGCGGCTGGTTGAACCACACGCGCGGCGGCCGCTGGACCGAGCCGCCGGTGGAGGAGACGCTCCACCGCGTTGCCGACGCCGGGTTCCGGAACGTCGTCTATTTCCCCTACGGCTTTCTCGCGGACAACGCCGAGAGCGAGCTCGAGGGCCGCGTGTTCCTGCGCGCACACCCGTGGCGGTCGGTCGTCCACCTGCCATGCCTGAACGACGAGCCGGAGCTGCTCTCGGCGCTCGCACGCCACGTGCTCGCGGGCCGTTTCGCGGAGACGCGGGCGCTCGCAGGCGCCTGACGTCGCGCGATTCAGCGCGGCCCCTGCCGGATCGTCTCCAGCAGGCGCTGGGCCTCGATGTCCCTGCCCGGGTCGGGCGAGGCCCGGAGTGCGCGCTCGAGGTCTTTACGCGCGGCATCGAGGTCGCGGAAGCCCGGGTCGTAGAAGCGCAGGAAACCGATCGCGCGCAGGCACGCCGGGTCCGGCGCGGGCTCGAGAGTTTCGAACCGGCGCGCGAACTCGCGCACGCGATCGCGCGCGCGCGAGGGCTCGCCGCCACCCGCCTTCGCCAGCAGCAGGGCGGCGTCGGTGACGACGATGGTGAAACGCTCGAGCTCCGGCGCCTCGAGGCTCGTGGGCGTGTAGCCGCGGAAGTAGACCGCCAGGTCCGTCGCATCGATCGCGGCCAACGCCGCCCGGAACTCGGCCAGCTCGCTCGCGGGATCGCCGTGCGGCCGCACGAGCTGGACGAAGCCGCGCGGCTCCAGTTGGTAGCGGAGCGTGTAGGAGTTGTCCTTCGGCCCCAGCATGCACACCGGGACGCCGCCGACGAGCGCGTCGAACCAGAGCAGGTTCCGCGACCCCGGCAGGCCGGAATAGCGGTCCTCGCTCGGATCGAGCCACGGCGCGCGCCATGTGTCCGTGCGGGACGGCCTGTCGGTGCCGACCGGCGCCGTCGCGAACAGCGATTCCGCCGCCGCGGGAACGATGCGAACGACGATCGCCGACTCGACCGTGCGCTCGCCCGCTTCCGAGAGCAGGTCCGTCGTGCCGTCGCCGTGGCGGACGGCGACGCCATCGACGGTGGAGCCATCGGTGAGCGTGATGCGCTCGGCGCGATCGAGCGGCGGCAGCACGTCCGGATGCCGCGCGCGGACCCGGCGCACGTACCACGCGTACGTCATCAGCTCCTGGTCCAGCGCGATCACGTCGGGGCGCAGGTGTTCGATGCGCTGGAGATAGCCGAGCGCGTTCGGAATCACGCGGCCGCCGCTGAACAGCACGCCGTCGCGCGGCACGCTGGCGAGCATGCCGCGGCCGAGCGTCTCGACCAGCCGGTTGTCGCGCTGGCTCAGCTCGGTGACACGCGTCGTTCCCAGTGCGAACGCGAGCGCCAGAAGCACGTAGAGCGTGAACTCCTGCACCCAGGCCGCGCGCCCGAGCCAGGTCGCCAGCCACAGCGAGCCACGCCCGACGAGGAACGCGAGCACGAGCACCGGCAGGATGTGGAAGCGCTCCGTGGGGGCCTGGGGCTGTCGTGCAAGAGACCACGCGATCAGCACGGCGGTCGTGGCCAGTGCGGTCGCCGCCTCGCGTCGCGTCGCCCACAGCCGCCAGGCGCCGAGTGCGGCGAGCGCCAGGCCCACCCAGCTCAGATCGGCGGGGAGCGCTCGAGCGAACGCCACGAGCGGCGCGGCCAACGACTCATGCCCGGCCGCGACCGGGTCGTACTCGGCGCCCAGCAGCAGCGAAACGAATCCCCGAAGCGTCGTGGGTTCGCCCCAGACCAGCGCGTGCGGACTTCTGGCCGCGTGCGGGATCCAGAGCAGCGGCAGCAGGCCGACGACTGCGGCCACGCCGCTCCCGGCGACGATCCGTACGCGCCCGGTCGGCCGACGAAACGAGCGTGTGGTGCACGCCACGAACCCCGGCACGGCGAGCAGCAGCAGCGTGTGCTGGTGCGAGAGCGCGAGCGTGCACAGGAACGCGAGCACGACGGCACCTGCCGCGGGAGCCGAGACCATCGCCAGCAACGCGCAGGCCGCGAGCAGCGCGTGGAGCGCGAACACCTCGGCCACGAGGGCGTTCGTGAACACGGGTGGCGAGGCCGCGAACAGCCACGCCGCGAGCACGCCCGCCGACCACGAGCCGGACGCGCGCCGCACCGCGGCCGCGAGCACGGCAGCAGTGCCCGCCATGCAGAGCGCGGAAAACAGGTTCATCGCCCACGCCGGCGACGCGTGCGCCCAGAGCTTGAGCCAGAGCCAGCCCGCCATGACGTACAGCGGGTAACCCGGCGGGTGCGCGACGCCGCCCGTGGCCGCGGCCGTGACCAGCTCGCCTGCGTCGCCAGCCGCCAGTCCCGGATGGAGCGCCCACAGATACGCCGCGAGCGGCACACCCGCGGCGGCGGCGAGCGCGACCGCCGCCCCGCGCCAGGGCGGCGCCATCAGGGCACGCGACCGTCGAGGATGATCGCCAGCTTCGCGGGATCGATGTTCCCGCCGGAGATGACGCAGACGAGCGGGCCTTCCGGAAGCGAAGCGGGCTTGCCGCCCGCCTCGGTCACGCGTGCACCGCCGAGCGCCGCCGCCAGCGACGCGGCGCCCGCACCCTCGGCGATGACGTGCGCCCGGGTGATGAGCGTGCGCACCGCGTCCGCGACCGCCGCCAGCTCACTCACGCACGCGCCCGCGAGCAGCGCACGCACGAGCGGCCACATCTCCGCGAGCACGCCGCGGCCACCGATCCCGTCCACGAAGCTCGCG
>DATNFC010000312.1:0-2515 GCA_035606545.1 Candidatus Methylomirabilota bacterium | reverse complement strand
TTCGTCCCAGCGGCCCTCCTCGGGCTCGATGCGGCTCCACTCGATCGAGAACCGGTGGGCGTTGTGCCCGATCGAGCGCGCGAGGTCGAAGTCGGAGCGGTAGCGGTTCCAGTGGTCGGTGGCCATGCCGCTCGGCGTGGCGACCTTCCCCGCCTGCTCCCAGGCCCACCAGTCGTTGTGGACGTTGCCGCCCTCCACCTGGTGCGCCGACGTCGCGGCGCCCCAGAGGAAGCCCTTCGGGAACTGGAAGTTCGCGGCCTCGCTGGCCGGCTCGGGGGCCGTGGCGGCCTCGGGGGGCACCGGGCCGCCCGTGGCAGAAGGGCCGGGCGACATGGGGCCCGGCCAACTGGGTCCTTTCATCGCCTCCTGCACGCGCCCCTCCCTGGTCCACTCGCACTCACCACGCGCCGGCTGACCGGGGTCTGCGGCCGGGCGGACGGAGTGCTTGACGTCACTGTGCGGCAGGGGCTTACCCTGCGGACCCCCAGATCTGAAGTATCGGCTACGCCTCACCCACCCTCAAGGAGTCCCCCATGAACCGCCTCCATGCCCGGGCGTCGGCGCGCGGCGTGCCCGCCGGTCTCGCATTGCTCGGGCTCGCGGCGCTGTACGCCCCACCGCTCGCATACGGCGCGACGCCCGCCGCCAAACCCGCGCCGGCCGGCAAGACCGTCGCCGCGCCCGCGGTCGAGGAGCACGTACTCGCGAACGGCATGCGCGTGCTGCTCGTGCCGCGGCACCTCTCGCCCACGGTGTCCTGCGGCTGGGTCGCCCATGTCGGCTCGGCGAACGAGCGTCCGGGCATCACTGGGATCGCGCACCTGTTCGAGCACATGATGTTCAAAGGCACCCACGTCATCGGCACGCGCGACTACGCGCTCGACGCCCAGCTCATCGACCAGCAGGAAGCGGTCATGGAGCAGATGCGCGCCGAGATCTCGAAGCTCCGCGCGGCCTATCGCCGCGGCGAGATCGACGACATCACGAAACCCGAGGCGAAGACGCCGCGCATGAAGCAGCTCGAAGCGCAGTTCGACTCGCTCGTCGCGAAGCAGCGCGCGAACATGATCAAGAACGAGTTCGACCTCGTGCTGCAGAAGAACGGCGCCTCGCGCATCAACGCGTTCACGAACGAGGACATGACGTTCTACTTCTACACGCTGCCTGCGAACAAGCTCGAGCTCTACTTCTGGCTGGAGGCGGACCGGCTCAAGAACCGCGTTTTCCGCGAGTTCTACAGCGAGCGGGACGTCGTGTACGAGGAACGCCGCCGCAGCCTCGAGTCCACGCCCACCGGCAAGTTCGAGGAGTCGTTCAACTCCACGTTCTGGGACGCCTCGCCCTACTCGTGGGAGACGATCGGCTGGCCGAGCGACGTGGCGAACATCACGCTGGCACAGGCGAACGACTTCTACGACCGCTTCTACGCGCCGCAGAACCTGACCGCGGTGATCGTCGGCGACTTCGATCCCAAGCAGGGGCTGGCGCTCGCCGAGCGCTACCTGGGCTCGATTCCGCGCGGCAAGAACCCGATCCCGGAGATGATCACCACCGAGGTGCCGCAGATCGCCGAGAAGCGCTTCTACGGCGAGGCGGAGACGAACCCCGAGGTCGAGATCCGCTGGCACGCGGTGCCCACGGTGCACAAGGACATCCCCGCGTTCACCGTCCTGCAGACGCTGCTGAACGGCGACACCGGGCGGCTGCGGAAGAACCTGGTGCTCGGCAGTGGCCCGGCGACGAGCGCGCGCGCCCAACTCGACGACCGCAAGTACGAGGGCCTGTTCGAGATCGACGCCGAGGCGAAGGAGGGCCACGCGCCCGAGGAGTGCGAGAAAGCGGTCTACGCCGAGCTGGAAAGAATCGCGAAGGACGGCGCGCCCGAGGACGAGCTGCAGGCGGCGAAGAACCGCTTCCTCACCACGACCTATCGCCAGCTCGACGGCAACTTCTTCCTCATGCTCCGCTACGGCGTCGCCGACGCGCGCGGCGACTGGCACCTGGCCGACGCGCTCGCCACGCAGGTGCAGGGCGTCTCCAGCGCCGACCTCCAGCGCATCGTGAAGAAGTACTTCACCAAGGAGAACCGCGCCGTCGCCGTGTACACGCGCAAGGGCGGCAGCGAGCCCGAGGACCCGGTCGTCGCGTCATTGCCGGCGGAGGCCAAGGGCATGGTGAAGCAGGCGCTGACGCGCATCGCCGCCTCGAACGACCCGGCGCAGCTCCAGCAGATGCTGTCGCGCATGGAGCAGATGGGCGCGCAGGTGCCCGAGAACATGAAGCCCGGCGTCGACTACGTGAAGACCAGGATCCAGGCCCGGCTCGCCGAGCTGGACGCGAAGAAGTGAACCGGAGGCCCGCGATGACCCCGAACTCTTTCAGGGCGGCGACGCCGGTGGTGTCGCCGCTTGTGGCGGGCGCCCTGGCGATGCTCGCTACGTGCGCCCTGCCCGCGACCGCGCAGGAGATCGTGTCGCACCCCGACCAGCTCCAGTTCCCCTCGTACACGTACGTG
>DATNFC010000311.1:0-4428 GCA_035606545.1 Candidatus Methylomirabilota bacterium | reverse complement strand
ACCTCGGGATGGAACTGGATCAGGTGGAGCGGCCGGCTCTTGTGCCGCGCGGCGGCGAACGCGCAGTTCGTGGTGTGCGCCACCTTGACCCAGCCGTCGGGGAGCGCGCGCACCTCGTCGCCGTGGCTCATCCACGCGCGGAAGCGTTTCGGCACGCCCGTGAACAGCGGCGAGCGCCCGTCCTGGACGAACATCGCGGGTCCGTACTCGCGACGCTCGGCCTTCTCCAGGCCGCCCCCCAACAGCTGCGCCGTGACCTGGAAGCCGTAACAGATGCCGAGCAGCGGCAAGCCCATCTCGTAGATCGCACGGTCGGGCAGCGGCGCGGTCTCCCGATAGCCGCTCGCCGGAGAGCCGGAGAGGATGAGAGCCGCCGGCTTGCGCTCGCGGATCGCCGCCGCCGGCGTCGGGCCGGGCACGATCTCGGAGTACACCCCCAGCTCGCGCACGCGGCGCGCGATCAGCTGGGTGTACTGGCTGCCGAAGTCGAGGATCAGGACGTGGGCACGTCGGGCACGTGGCATGCGGTCGCTGGGTCTCCTTCTAATGTAGGGGCGGCGCGGCGGCGGCCGCGCGATCCGGCGGGGCGATACCGAGCGCCCGGTGGAAGCATGCGAGCAGGAAACGCGTGTGGCTCTCGCCGCGGCGACGGAACATCCACCAGCCGAGGAGCAGGATCCCGACCATGATGCCGATCCCGGGCAACACTTCGAGCACGGCCGAGGCGCCGGCGCGGCCAGCGGCCACGGCGGCCAGCTGCAGCAGCAGCTGGTAGCCACCGCCCACCGCGGTGATGAGCGCCCAGAACGTGCCGAACACGATCAGCTCGATGCGAGCACCCACGGTGACGAGGAGCCGTGGGGGGCCGGCGTCCGCGAGCGAGCGCACGCGCAGCACCGGGGCGCCGCCGCCGAGCACCGGCATGCCGAGGCTCATGCTGAAATAGTCGCCACGCCGTCCGCCGAAGAGCCGGTAGTGACGGCCGTCGACGTCCACACCCTCGACGACCAGCCGCTCGAGCGCGCCGAGCGCTTCCGCGACCGGGCGCGGCGACACCAGCTCCAGCCGCGCGAGCACGAACGGATTCAAGCGCCCCCGCTCCCCGTGCGCTGCGCGCCGCCCTGGCCGATGACGCGCCCGGCCGCGGCGATCGCGATCGGGACGATGAGCCCGAGCAGGACCGAGCGCAGGTCGTTCGGGAACGGCGGTCGGGTGCTGAACTTCACGATGCCGAAGTCGATCGTGTTTTTCGCCTCGTTCCACGTGGCCCAGGTCCACGCCTGACGGCCGAAGAAGAACACGAACAGGACGATGGCGATGACGAACGCCGCGCCCTCGATGGTTCGCTTCTGCGTCGCATCCATGCGCGCCTCCCGTCAGTGGCGGAACACCCGCCGATCCGTGAACACCATGGCGACGCCGGCCTTGTCCGCGGCGGCGATGACGTCGCCGTCCTTGACCGAGCCGCCGGGCTGGACGATCGCGCGCACGCCGGCATCGACCGCGTGCTGGAGGCCGTCCGGGAACGGGAAGAAGCCGTCGCTCGCGAGCGCCGCACCCGCGAGCGTGTGGCCCGCGCGCTTCGCCTTCATGATCGCCACGTCCACCGCGTCCACACGCGACGTCTGCCCGCTGCCGAGCCCGATCAATCCCTCGCCGCGCGCGATCGCGATCGCGTTCGAGCGCGCCGCGGCCACCACCTCCCACGCGAACTGCAGCGCCACCCACTCGTTCGCCGTGGGCGAGCGCCGCGTCACCGTGCGCCACGGCGGCGCCGGCGTCGCGTCCTCGCGCTGCAGCAGCGCCCACGGACCCGCGAACCGGCAGCTCCAGCGCTCGCCGGTTGCGAGGTCGGCCGCGGTCAGGCGGACGAGCCGCAGGTTCTTGCGGTCGATGAACGCCAGCTCCGCTCCCGGCCCCAGGTCCGGGAACGCGATGCACTCGGCGAACGGCTTCGCCATCGCCTCAGCGGTCATGCGGTCGAGCGTGCGATTCACGGCGACGATGCCGCCGAACGCGCTCATCGGATCGGTGGCGAACGCGCGCTCGTAGGCCTCGATCAGCGTCGGGCCGCAGGCGACGCCGCAGGGCTGGTTGTGCTTCACGATGACGCAGGCCGGATGCTGGAAGCGACCGGCGAGCGTCACCGCGGCCTCGAGGTCGAGCAGGTTGTTGTACGAGAGCTCCTTCGTCTCGCGGAGCACCGAAACTGCGGCGCCTCCCCCGCCAGCGAGGCCGGGGCCTGCTCCCCCAGCGAGGCCGGAGGCCGAGCGATCGTAGACGTACAGCGCCGCCGCCTGGTGCGGGTTCTCGCCGTAGCGGAGCGTGCGCGCGCGCTCGAGCACGCGCACCTCCACCGGCGGCGGCTCGTCGGTCGCCGCGGCGCGCCGCGCCAGCTCGGCGGCGATGGCGCCGTCGTAGCGCGCAGTGCGCGCGAACGCGGCCGTCGCCCAGCGGCGCCGCTCGGCGGCGGTGACGCCGCGCGCCAGCGCCTCGCTCACCTCTTCGTACTGCGACGGGTCGTGGAGCACGATCACGCCGTCGTGGTTCTTGGCCGCCGCGCGCAGCAGCGCCACGCCACCGATGTCGATCTCCTCCACCATGCCGGCGTCGTCGAGCGATCGGCCCTTCTCCTCGAACGGGTAGAGCGTCACCGCCACGAGGTCGATCGGCTCGAGCGAGCGCGTGCGCAGCTCGGAGAGGTCGTCGGCCGAGCCACGACGCGCGAGGATGGGCGCGTGCACGTGCGGGTGGAGCGTCTTCACGCGACCCCCGAGCAGCTCGGGGGACCCGGTCCAGTCCTCGACCGCGGTGACGGTTAGACCCGCTTTTCTCAAGTGCTCAGCGGTCCCGCCCGACGCGATGATCCGCGTTCCTGCCTTGGCGAGGACCGCTGCGAACTCGGCGGCGCCACGCTTGTCGGAAAGTGAGAGCAGCGCCGCGCGCGGCCACGCCGGCGCGCCGCCCGCTGCGGCCCTTCCGGGCGACGTCTCGCCCGCCGCGTGGCTCACGCCGACGCCCCCGAGAGCCGGCGGATCGCCTCGAGGTAGCGCTCCTGCGTCTTCGCCACCACGCTCTCCGGCAGCACCGGCGCCGGCGGCTCGTGATCCCACCCGCTGGCGTCGAGCCAGTCGCGCACGAACTGCTTGTCGAACGACAGCAGCCGGCCGGCCTCGTACTCGCCACGGTCCCAGTAGCGCGACGAGTCGGGCGACAGCGCCTCGTCGATCAGCGTGAGCTCGCCGTCGATGCGGCCGAATTCGAACTTCGTGTCCGCGAGCACGAGCCCGCGCGACCAGGCGTGGGCGCGCGCCTCGTGGTAGATCGCGAGCGAGCGCTCGCGCAGCTTCTCCGCGACCGGGCGTGTCACCCGCTCGCACATGCGCTCGAACGAGATGTTCTCGTCGTGGCCGTCATCGTTCTTCGTCGCGGGGGTGAAGATCGCGGGCTCGAGCCGCGAGCCGTCCTTGAGACCGAACGGCAGCCCGATGCCGCACACCGCGCCCGAGCGCTGGTACTCCTTCCAGCCGCTGCCGGTGAGGTAGCCGCGCACCACGCACTCGATGTCGATGCGCTCGGCACGGCGCACGAGCTGCGCGCGGCCGGCGAGGCGCTCGGCCTGCTCACGGAATGGCGACGGGAACGTGGCGGGATCGTCGCTCACCAGGTGGTGAGGCGCGGCGGCGCCCAGCGCGCGCATCCAGAACGCGGAGATGAGCGACAGGATCGCGCCCTTGCCCGGGATCGGTGTCGGCAGCACCGAGTCGTAGGCCGAGAGCCGGTCGCTGGCGACGATGACGTAGTGCTCCGGGCCGGCGTGGAACACGGTGCGGACTTTGCCGCGGCGGAAAACCTGCGCACCCGGGACTTCGGGCTCGCGCACGGCGGAAGCGCGCTCGAGAAGTCGCGGATCGACGACGATCGGGGCGATGCCGTTCATGGTGCGTCCTCCTGCCGCCTCGCGGGACGGCCGTTCAGGATGAGGTCGGGGCCGGGCGCCCGGGGTGCCCGCTTGCGGGCCCGGGCACCAGCCTGAAGTGCGATGCGAGCAGCGCCGGCAGCTCCTCGAGCCGGCGCACGGCGAGCTGGCCCGGCGCAGCATAATCGCCGAACGGGTCGATGAGCACGAAGTGCATGCCGGCGCCGCGGGCGCCGGCCTCGTCCACGCTGCGGATGTCTCCCACATAGACCGCGCGCGACGCGGGCAGCCCGAGCTTGGCGAGGGCTATGCCAAAGATCCGCGGGTCGGGCTTCTCCACACCCTCGATCTGCGAATCCACCACGAACTCGAGCCCCTCGCGCACGCCGTAGGTCACGAGGTGGTGCTCGGCGCGGCCGTCCGAGTTGCTGACGCAGCAGGCGCGGATCCCCAACCCGACGAGCGCGTCCAGCGCCGCGCGCGCACCCTCCATCGGTCGCGCCCACAGC
>DATNFC010000310.1:0-7014 GCA_035606545.1 Candidatus Methylomirabilota bacterium | reverse complement strand
GGCGAGCACGCCCGCCGTGTCCGTGGCCCCTGCGCACCGCGCGTCGTCGTCCTCGGCCGCGACGGCGCGCTCGCGCAGGCCGGCCGCGAGCGCCATCAGTGCTCCCGCCAGGTTGCCGCTGTCCACCGTGGACACGTAGCGCGGCGCGAGCGGGGCGAGCGTCGTGGTGTCGTACCAATTGAGGAGGTGGCCCTCGTGTCGCTCGAGCTTTTCGACGCTCGCCAGCGTGCCCTCGATCCGGCGGGCGAGCCCGGCGCGGTCCAGGTAGCCGAGGTCGTGCGCGGCGAGCGTGGAGAGGAGCCCCACGCCGATGTTGGTTGGCGACGTGCGGCTCGCCACCCGACGGTCCTCGACCTCCTGCACGTTGTCCGGGGGCAGCTGGTGGTGCTCCGAGGTGACGAAGCGCTCGAAGTAGTGCCATGTCCGGCGGGCGATGCGGCGCAACTGCTCGGCGTCGGCGGCACCGAGTGCCAGCCGCCGCGGCACCACGGGCCGGCTGAGCCACCACGCGACCAGCGGCGAGCCCAACCACGACAAGAGGAACGGCAGCGCCACCGGCAACGCGTGGCGGCTCGCGGGCAGCATCGCCAGCAGCACCGCGACCGCGACGGCCGGTCCCGCCCACATCTCGGCCGCGAACACGCGCGGGCCCTGGCTCGCCAAGAGCCCCGCGGCCCGTGCCGCCCCTGCCGCCGCCGTCTCCCACTCGAGCATGCGGCGCTGCGTGATCACCATGCGGATCAGCGACACCACGATGGCGTGGACCATCTCGCAGGCCTGGTAGGGGAGCAGCGTGACCTGCAATAGCACGCGAGCGCCCGCGTCCTTGAGCTCCGATCCCACGTCGTGCAGGAACACCTTCACCGGCTGCAGCGGGCGCGGCCCGGACATGAGATGGACGAGCGGCGGCACGAACGGGAACGCGATTGCAGCCAGCGCGGCCAACGTCCAGCCGAGCGCCGAATCCGGCAGCCACATCCACGCGGCGACCAGCAGCGCGAGCAGCGCCGGCGCCAGGAGGCTCCGGCGCAGGTTGTCGAGGACCTTCCAGCGGCTGATGAGCGGCAGGCGGGTGCGCTCGAGCCCGTGACGCGTCGGCATCACCGGCAGCAGGCAGAACAGCACCTGCCAGTCGCCGCGCACCCAGCGATGCTGGCGCCGCGCGTGCGCGAGCACGCTCGAGGGGAAGTCGTCCACCAGCTCGACGTCGGAGACCAGCGCGCAGCGCGCGTACAGGCCCTCGAACAGATCGTGGGAGAGCATCGCGTTCTCGGGCACGCGGTCCTTGAGCGCCGCCCGGAACGCGTCCACGTCGTAGAGTCCCTTGCCGGTGAAACTCCCCTCGCCGAACAGGTCCTGATAGGTGTCGGACACCGTCGTGGAGTAGGGATCGATGCCCGTGTGGCCGGCATACGCGCGCGCGAACCGCGAGCCCGCAGCACTCGCCATCGTCACGCTCACACGCGGCTGCAGGATGCCGTAGCCCTCGACCACGCGCCCCAACTTCGGGTCCAGGCGCGGGCGATTGAGTGGATGCTCGATCACGCCGATCAGCCGGCGCGCCGAGTCGCGCGGGAGCCGCGTGTCGCTGTCGAGCGTGATGCAGTAGCGCACGCCCGGCAGGATCGCGGGCTCGCCCACCTGCACGACGAAGCCGGTGTCCGTGGCGCCGCGCAGAAGCCGGTTGAACTCCTCGATCTTGCCGCGCTTGCGCTCCCAGCCCATCCACACGCCCTCGCTGTCGTTCCAGCGGCGCGAGCGATGGAACAGGTAGAACCGGTCGGCCGTGCCCGGCGCGTAGCGCGCATTCAACGCCTCGACGCCCGCGACGGCTGCCGCTAGCACTTCGTCCTCGCCGGGCAGGTGCTCCTGGCTCGCGTCGGGGAAGTCGGTGAGCAGGGCGAAATGAACGTTGGTGTCCCGGTTCCCGAGCGCGTGGACCTCGAGGTCTTCGAGAAGCCCGCGCACGCCCTCGAGCGAGGAGATGAGCGTCGGCACGATCACCATGGTGCGGGCCGCGGCCGGCACCCCCTCGCGCAGGTCCAGCCGCGGCAGCGGGATCGGCCGCGTGAGCCGGTGCACGACGCGGTTCGTGAGCGCCACCGCGAACTCGCTGGCCGGGATGAGCGCGAGCGCCGCGGCCCAGGGCCACGACCACTGCGGCGTGCCCGCCGCCCGCGCCGCCGCCACGGCGGCGGCCACGCCCAACCCCGTGATCAGGGCGATCGAGCCCAGGTAGAAGGGCGTCGCGTACGCGAACAGCGCCAGCTCGAGTCGCGCGCGCAGGCGCGGGCGGCTGGCCACGTCGATCTCGAGCCCGCGGCGACCGCCCCCTATAAGGTGGTAGCCCACGTGGGCCATGCGGGGATCGATGCCGGGCGTTTCCGCCGCCTGGCGTGCGCTCTCGATCGCGCGCAGGGCGACCCTGACCTGCGCCTCGCCGCTCGGCTCCGCCAGCGCCTCGACCGCGTGTCGGTAGCGGTCACGGCTCGCGAAGTCCATGCGCGCGTAGATGCCCGGCGGATCGCGGCGCAGGATCTGCTCGATCAGGCTCGCGCTCTCGACGTGCTCCTTCCAGTCGAGCGTCGAGCACAGTCGCAGGCTGGTGATGGAGTTGCTCATGGACACGTGATTCATCGCCAGCCGCTGGTGCTCGGCGCGCACCGCGTCCTCGACCGTCGCGTTCGCGCCTTCCAGTCGCGCCTCCAGCCGCTTGCGGAGCTCGGCCGCGCCCGCGCCGTACTCGCGCATGCGCTGCAACAGCTGATCCACGAACGCGATGTGCAACTCGGCGGGCAGCGGCGGGACCCGCCCGCTCGCCTGCGTGCTCTCGAAGAGCGTGAAGTAGTGGTCGGCTTCGCGGCGCCCGGCACGGCTCTCGAGCAACTCCTCGGAGAGCCGGCGCAGGTGGTCGATGAGGGCCAGCTTGAGCATGCTCGGCCACGCCCACAGCTCGCCGATGCTGAGTGGCGCCACACTCTGGAAGGCGTTCAGGAACCGATCGAGCCGCTGCGGATCGAGCCGCGCGTCGCTGTAGCGCAGCAGCTCGGCCGCCATCGCGAACACCCGCACCGTGCCGGCCCGTCCGCGCCCGGCGAGCTTGGGCAGCTCGCGGTAGTAGGGCGTCGGCACGTTGCGGCGGACCTCGCGCAGCTCGCCCTCGACCAGGTGGAAATTGTCGAGCAGCCATTCGGCCGCGGGCGTCCCCGCTTCGCCGCGCCGGACATCGCCCGCGAGCGTGCGGTAGGCGGCGCGCAGCACGCGCGCGTCGTCGGTCAGGCGGCGCAGCAGCAGCGGCGGACCGCGGCCGGGATCGCGAGCCAGCGTGAACTCGGCGGCCAGTGCCCGTGCGCGCTCCTCGAGGCGTTCGACGCCCAGAAGCTCGCCGTGTAGCGGGCTCGAGTCGAGGCCGATCGGGCGTGGCGCTCCGCCCGGTGCGCCAATGAGTGCGCGCGACTTCGGGCGACGGGCGAAGACCAACGTGCGGACCGTCCTTCCGGAGCGGGCCGCAGGACATCCGCGGCCGCGATGGGGGCGGCTGGGCCATTCTAGCAGGCTTCGGAATCGCGGGGCTCGGTGCTTGCGGACCCTGCAACGCCATGCCGGTGTGCAGGGCCGCGTGCGGTCAGTCGCTCAGCCGAACAGCTCACGTCGGGCGCTCTCGGTGATCGCGATGACGGCGGGATGCTTCAGCCGCCGTTCGACCGAGACGGCAAAGAAGCGTTCGCGCACCCGGTCCAGGCGCCCGACAACGCTAACGCCATACTGCTTGCACACACTCGCTTCGACGATCGACGGCGTGGCGAATATGCCGCGGCCGGCCTGGCCGAACACCTCGACGAGTGTGCTGTCGTCGATCTCCCCGACGATGCGGGGCTGGATCCGCTTCCGCTCGAGCCACTGCTCGAGTCCCCGCCGCATGGTGCTGGTCTCGCCCGGCAGCAGGAAGGGTGCGCCGTTCAGCGACCGAGGGAAGCCCCGTCGGTACTTGAGCGCGGCCTTGGGCGCCGCAAACAGCGTCACCCCGCAGTCGCCGAGGAGGTGGTTGAATGCCCGTACGCTCACGCCGGGTGGGGCGACGCGGTCGGTGAGCACCACGTCCAGGTCGTGCAGCGCAAGCGACGCGAGCAGCCTCTCGGTGCTCTGCACGTGGACCTCCAGGCGAACCGTCTGGGGCAGGGCGAGCGCGGGCTCGATGAGGCGGTAGGCGACGAGCTTCGGAAGCGCATCGGCCACGCCGACGGCGAGCTTCAAGGGCCGGCCCGTCGGTCGGCCGCGCACGCTCTCGCGGAGTTCGCGGCCCAGCGCGAAGATCTCGTCCGCATAGCCCGAGACCACCCGACCCATCTCGGTGAGTCGAAGCCCCCGTCCGGCCCGCACGAACAGCTTTTCTCCCAGGGCGTCCTCGAGCGCGTGGATCTGCCCGCTCAGGGTTGGCTGTGCCAGACGCAGCTTCGCCGCCGCGCCAGCCACCGAGCCATCGCGGGCGACCATCCAGAAGTAGAGCAGGTGGTGGTAGTTGAGTCGTTCCATGGCGCTGCGCAGCTTACATCGCTTTAACCAATGTGTCGCTTCGAAACTTTCTATTTTCCGTTGGTCGCGGGATGCCCGATGGTGTCTATGCGCGGGGACATCCCCCGCACACATTGGCCGCACACAAGATTCGGTGGGCACGCAACGCCCGCCCTTCTCCCGCAAGGGAAGGAGCCCTCATATGACGAACCCCATGTTTGCGAGCATCCGCAAGTACAGCGGTGCGCCGTTGCTGTCGGACGAGCTGGTCAAGCACCAGGAAGAGATCAAGACGGTCCTGCGGCCGATTCGTGGACTGCACGCCTTCTACCTGGTCAAGACGGCCGATGGAGTCGTGTCGATGACGCTGTGCAACGATAAGGCCGCGGCCGACGAGTCGAACCGCGTCGAGGCGGCCTGGCTCAAGAACAACCTGCCGACGTTCTCCAACCGCGCCCCGGAGATTGTGACCGGCGAGGTGCGTTTCCAGCTCGAAGGCGAGCTCGTGAAGGTCGCCGTCTAGCGTTTTAAAGAGAAGTTGCGAGGAGCGCGTCCCATGGCGCGACTCCTCACTTCTCCGTGCTGAGCCTGGGGTCCCCGTCCGCGAGATCGCTCCTTGCCGAATCACCGCAGGGCGGGGCCCCAGCACAGCGCCCATCGCGGCGCCCGCATCTGCCCGGCGTTTGCCCCCGGCAGAGCACCCGAGCCGTCCGCCGAACCACCGTCAGCCAGAGGTGCTACGGTAGCGACGTCATGAAATGAGGTCGCGGGCACGAACCAGCGAGGCGACTATGGGCGCGCTGCAGGACAGGACCATCGACATCAAGTGCCCGAGATGCGGGCAGACGACGCGGAAGTCGATCGCCTGGGTGAAGAACAACACGAGCTTCACCTGCGCTTGCGGAGCCGTGACCAGGATCGATTCGCCGGAGTTCAAGGCGACCGTGGCGCAAGCGGAGGCCGAGTTCCGCAAGGTGGAGCAGGCGGGGAGGAACCCGGGGCGCTGAGGGCTGGCGGACGGAATCTGTTGGAGAAGCTGGCCATGGGGACGAATCCCGCGCTCGCGATACTGGACGGTGCCGTCGGAACTTGGACCGTGACGGGCTCGCACCCGTACCTCCCGGGCCGCACGCTGCGGGGCCGTGTCACGTTCGAGCGCATCGAGGCTGGAGCGTTTGTCCGGATGCACTCGAAGATGGACGATCCGGAGATCCCTGAGGGCGTCGCGATCTTCGGAACGGACGACGCCGACAACGCGTGCACGATGCTCTACTTCGACGTGCGAGGCGTCGCGCGAAAGTACGACGTCGCGCTCCACGCGGACGGCTTCACATGGTCGCGCGACGCGCCGCAGTTCGCCCAGCGCTTCCGCGTCACGATTGCGAACGACGGACGCACGATGGAGGGCGAGGGCACCATGAAGAAAGACGGACCGGCGTGGGAGCCGGACCTCCGACTCTCGTACGTCCGCGACGCGAAGTGAAGCGAATGGTGCTGGCCGGCCGAGGGAAGTCCATGAAGGTCGCGAACTACCTCATCATCGCCGCCGGAGCCACCCTCACCGTACTTAGCTCGTGCTCCTTCGACGGCGCATACAAGCCATCGATCCGGCTGGCGCTGCGCGCCGCCTGGGGGGCGTACACGATGCGTTCGCCCATCTATGGAGCCACCACGGCAGACGTAGTGGGGAGGGCTACCAGCAGCGAGTCGATCGCTTCATTCGATGCGGAAGGCATGGCGTCCATCAACTCCCTGGACAGCGCCCTGAGCGCGATCCCGATCGGGGGCGGGCAGCCGCGCCAGTATCTCCGCCAGACCTTGGCCAGGCTCGTCTCCGCACTCCGAGATCGGCATAGCTCGGAGTTGTCCGAACTACGGGCGGAGCAACGCACGGTGGATGGCGTTCGACTTGCTTGGGACGCCAGGCGCAAGATCTGGAACGCGCGCGTCGAGGCCGGCCATGTGGCGGATGGGATCATTCTGCGACTGGCCGCCTGGGAGCGCCGCTACCTGCACGAGACCTCCCTCGTGGACTCCTACAACAGTTGGCTGCTGGCAGGCGTCGAGGGCGCGATGGCGAGCGACATGCCCGATAGCTTGCGCCCGGGGTTCCTGAAAGACACCATTCATCGTCTGGGTCCGGTGGTAGAGGGTCGCATCGCGTGGGCTGACTCGGCCATGTTGGCCGAGATCGCGCGCACACAGTAGGCGTCCTTCGCGCGGCCGAAGGAGTCTCCAGAAGATGAGCCGATCCTGGAGTGATCGTCGCCGGCCGGCCGCGCTGGACTCCGACCCGCGTCAGCACTTGCTGGTCCGCATCGGGCGGTCCTCCCGGGTTGGCCGCGGTGCCACCCTCCAGCCCGGCACGAAGCCTAGGGTTAGCTGAGTGTGCCCTCACATGTCACGCTGGCCATCACCAAGCGACGATTCCTCAGGACGCGTAGCCGAAGGTGGCATTCAGCAGGCCCGGAGCACAGTGCTAACGTGAACGTGATGGACGCG
>DATNFC010000309.1:0-7081 GCA_035606545.1 Candidatus Methylomirabilota bacterium | reverse complement strand
CGCCTGCGGCGGCGGCGCAGGCTTGGGCTCCGGCGTGGGCGCCGGGGTGGTCTGCTCAGGCGCCGGCTGCGGCACGGTGGCCTGCGGCTGGAGCTGGCCCTGCGCCGGCTCGATCGGGCTCGAGGCGAGCAGGCTGTCGCTGCTGGCGCCGGGGGTGTTCTGTGCGGCCTTCTGTCCGCTGCAACCGGCAGCGAGGTACAGGGCCAGTGTGGCTAACAGCGCGATGGGCGCGCGACGAAAGGCCATCGGGGATCCTCCAGTACGAAGCCGGCTTCCGTGCCGGACGTGAGAACGGTACGAGGACGAGTACGGATGCGCATTCCGCTGATCCTGCGGAATCGGGCTCGGACACCATGCCAGCCGGGAGGACCTGTTGCAAGCCCGAGCCCGCACTGTCTTCGGCCACGGAGCCCTCGGGCTTGAGACGGCACCGGAGTCCTTTGCACGGGCTTGTGGGCTCGCGGGCCCGCGCGCGACGGCGTATCGTCCGCCACCATCGTGGAGCCCTCGTTCCGCATCGTCGACCTCGCCGCGTACCCCGCCGGCCTGCTCGCCGTGGGCGTTCACGAGTCCGGAGCGCGAGGCGCGAAGACCGCGGCCGCGGGCCCGCCGCGCGAGTCACCGGGCGGGCGGCTCGATGCGGCGTCCAAGGGCGCGCTGAAAGCGTTGCTCGCGAGCGGTGACTTCTCGGGCCGCACCGGCGAGACCGCGCTGCTCTACGCGCCGGGGCTCGAGGCGAAGCGCGTGCTCGTGGTCGGGCTGGGCCCCGAACTCGATGCGAAGTCGGCACGCCTCGCGGCCGCGGCCGCTGCGAGGCGCGCCCGCGAGCTGGCGGCTGGGCGGCTGGCGCTGGCACTCGGCGATCGCATCGAGCGCGAGCCCGCGCTGGCGCGCGCCGTGGGCGAGGGCTTGGTCACCGGGCACCACCGCCACACCGCGTACCTCTCGGACGGCGGCAAACCGGCGCTCGCGACGGCGGAGCTGATCGTCTCCGTCAAGCCCGAAGCGGCGGTCCGTGAGGCACTCGCGGTCGGCTTCGCGCGCGGCGAAGCGGTGTGCCTGGCGCGCGACCTCGCGAGCACGCCGGGCCAGGACCTGCCGCCACAGGCGCTCGCCGAGCGCGCGCGCGACGTGGCGAAGCGCGTGGGCGCCAAGGTCACGGTGATGGACGCGGCCGCCATGGAGCGGCTGGGCATGAACTGCGTGCTTGCCGTGGGCCGCGGCAGCCCGCACGAGCCCTGCTTCATCGAGCTGGTGAAGGAGCCGGCCGGCATCAGGGCCGGGCGTGCGGGGGAGAAGCGCGGGTCCGCGAAACCGCCGACCGTGGTGCTCGTGGGCAAGGGCGTCACGTTCGACACCGGCGGCGTCTCGCTCAAGCCCCGCGAGGGCATGAGCAAGATGAAGTACGACATGAGCGGTGCCGCCGCCGTGATCGGCACGTTCGCGGCACTCGACACGCTGGCGCTGCCGTTCCGGCTGGTGGGGCTCGTGCCCAGCGCCGAGAACGCGATCGGCGGCCGCTCGTTCAAGCCCGGCGACGTGCTGCGCGCGCTTGACGGCACCACGATCGAGATCACGAACACCGACGCCGAGGGCCGGCTGCTGCTCGCGGACGCGCTGGGCTACGCGAAGCGCTTCGCGCCCGAGGCGGTGGTCGACTTGGCGACGCTCACGGGCGCGATGTCGATCGCGTTGGGCCGCCACGCGGCGGGGCTCTTCACCGCCGACGAGCGGCTCGCCGGGGAGCTCCACCGTGCGGGCGAGACCACGGGCGAGCGGTTGTGGCGCATGCCGCTGTGGGGGGACTTCCTCGCCGAGATGCGCGGCGACACCGCGGACCTCGTCAACTCGAACGAGCGCCGCGAGGGCGCCTCGTGCACGGCCGCGGCGTTCCTGTCGCACTTCGCCAAGGGCATGCCGTGGGCGCACCTCGACATCGCGAGCACCGCGTGGACGTACAACGACCGTCCCGATGCCGCGCGCGGCCCGAACGCATTCGGCGTGCGGTTGCTCGTCGAGTGGCTGGAGTCGCGCGCGGGTACTGCTCCCGAGGCCCCGGCGAAAGCGGCGAAGCGCGTCGCGAGGTGACGCGGCGTCAGTGTGGCGCGCCGCTGCTCGGCTGCTTCGCCGCGGGGGGCTTGCGCGGGGCGGGCGCCGCCACGCGCTCGACGCGCAGCCCGCTTTCGGCGTGGACCAGGCGCACGAGCTGGCCCTGGCGGTCCGACCACATCTCGAAGCGCGCGCTCGCGTCCTCGAACGCGTAGTGCTTCACCACCTGCTTCGAGCGCCCGATCACGAGCGTGTCGGCGCCGAGCGCGGTGACCGTGGCGAGCGGCGCGGCCAGCGAGTCGGTCTGGAGCGCGAGCAACTGCACGCGGCGGGTGGTGAACGTCTTGTTCGCCAGGCTCCGCGACAGCACGTCGAACAGCGAGAACATCTGCGAGTCCATGACGAACAGCCGTCCCGGCGGCTGCACCACCTGATCGGCGTTGCCGCCGCCGTCCAGCTCGATGAAGTAGGCCATCGAGGTGTCGCTGGGGATCAGGCCGCGCACGATCTGGTGGCCGTTGAAGTCCTGGGTCGAGAGGTAGCGGATGAGGCCCATGTCGTGCGCGTCGACCACCAGCATCATGCTCTTCCGCAATGGGT
Organism: Candidatus Methylomirabilota bacterium; assembly: GCA_035606545.1. GTDB lineage: Bacteria > Eisenbacteria > RBG-16-71-46 > RBG-16-71-46 > RBG-16-71-46 > JAIOPA01. Next base: position 4,432 of record DATNFC010000309.1, on the reverse strand, counting down.
GACGCGTGCCCTGCTCGTCCACGAACGTCCGCTGCGTCGTGGCCACAACGACGAGCGAGTCGCCCATGTGGTTGTACATGCAGCGCTCGGTGGCGACCGGGACCTCGTTCTCGAACACGGCGAACTGCGTCGAGTCCACCGACACCGGCGTCAGGGCCGCGGCCGGCCGCGCCGGTGGCAACGCGGCGAACGTGGCGATGAGGAGCACGGCCAGGAGGGTCCCACGCATGGCGGAAGAGCGTAACATCGGCTGCGATCGCACCGCTCAGGTCCCGGTCAATTCGGGTGCAGCCGCGCGCTCGAGGCGGGTGACGCACTCGATGTGCGGCGTGTGCGGGAACATGTCGTACGGCGTCACCTCGGCCGGCCGCCAGCCCAGCGCGGCGAAGTCCTTCAAGTCGCGCGCCAGCGTCGCGGGGTTACAGGACACGTAGACGATGCGGGCGGGTTCCATCTCCGCCACGCGCGCCACGACGCGCGGATGGAGCCCGGCGCGCGGGGGATCCACCACCACCACGTCCGGCTTGGGCGCGCCCGCGCGCTCGCCGCGAGCCCACTCCCGCAGCACCGCGCGCGCCTCGCCCAGCTCGAAGCGGGCGTTCGCGGCGCCGTTCCGCGCCGCGTTCCGGCGCGCGCGCTCGACCGCGTCGGGCACGCTCTCCACGCCCACCGCCTCCGCGGCGGCGCGCGCGAACAGCAGCGTCAGCGTTCCGGCGCCGCAGTAGAGGTCGAGCACACGCTCGTCGCCCTGGAGCGCGGCCGCGGCCAGCGCACCTTCGTAGAGCCGCTCGGCCTGGGCGCTGTTGGTCTGGAGGAACGCGTTCGCGACCACCTCGAACTCCAGTCCCAGCAGCCGCTCGACGATGCTGCCGTCGCCGACCAGCGCGCGCTCGGACTCGGCGAACGCCACGTGCGCGCGCCCGGCGTTCAAGCCGAGTGTGACCGTGCGCACCTCAGGCGACAGTGCCGCGACGCCGCGCGCCCACCGCTCGAGCCCCGGGATGTCGTCCGACGCCGCGAGGAGCTGAACGGCACAGCTGCGCGTGTGCGAAAGATGACGCACGGTGAGGAAGCGCACCACGCCGTCGTGCCGCGACGGGTGGTAGGCGCGCCAGCGGTGCGCGGCCGCGAACGCCTGCGTGAAGCGCACGATCTCCACCGTCAGCGGCGACGGCAGCCAGCATTCCTTGAGCTCGAAGATGCGATCGTACGTGCCGCGCTCGTGGAGCCCGAGCAGCGGCGGGGCGAAGCCGGCGGCATCGGGCTCGGCGGGCGCGAACGAGAACTCCATCTTGTTCCGATAGCCCCACGGCGACGGCGCGGGCACGATCGCGCGCACCGGCGGGTCGGCGAAGCCGCCGATGTGGTGGAGCGCCTCGCGCACCTGGCGCTCCTTCAACCGCGCCTGCTCCGCATAGGGCAACTCTTGAAGTCGGCAGCCGCCGCAGCGCTCGACGTGCGCGCAGCGCGCGGGCACGCGCGTCGGCGAGGGCGCTTCCACGGCCGAGAATCTCGCCTCGGCGAAGCGCTTGTTCGTCTTCGTGACCCGGGCGCGCACGCGATCGCCGGGCAGGCCGCGATCCACGAACACGACGCGGCCGTCGACGCGGGCCAGAGCCTTTCCGCCCAGCGCGACGTCCTCCACGTCGAGCGTTAACACGTCCCTGACCTTCATTTGCGCCCCCGGGCCTGCGCGCCGGCCGCCCCGCCGGGCCGCGAGATGCCCCGCCCGGCGAATTCCACGCGGCGTGGACAGAACCATTCCGGCCATCCGCCTGTCTATCTCCTGCGACGCACGCACGGTCCCCGCAGAGCACGACACGCTATCCCGGCCGTTTCCCGGCTCGCAAGCCGCAGCGGCGACCCTACGTCCCGGATGACCCCCAGGAGGAATCCCATGCGATCGAAGTTGGCGCGATGGCTGGCCGCAGCATCGCTGCTCGTTCTCGTCACCACCCCCGCGCTCGCCGCGAGCAGTTCGAACACCGGCAAGGGCTGGCTGGGCGTGTCGACGCAGCCCACCGACGAGGACCTTCGCCAGGGCCTCGACCTGAAGCAGGACGGACTGCTCGTGAACTCGGTCACGCGTGACAGCCCGGCGTATCGCGCCGGCGTGCGCAAGGGCGACGTGATCCTCACCTACAACAGCCGCAACGTGACCACACCCGAGCAACTCCGCGACCTCGTGCGCGACACCGCGCCCGGCCGCGCGATCGCGTTGGGCATCTGGCGTGACGGCGCGCGCAAGTCGGTCGACGTGAAACTCGGCGACGTCACCGACAGCGGCGACTTCGACTCGTACGACGCACCGGTGCCGCCGACGCCGCCCTCGCCGCCCTCGCCGCCGTCACCACCCGATGCACCGCGGGCCCCGCGCTCGACGCGCGTGTGGAGCGATGACGGCGACACGCGAATGTGGGTCGACGGCAAGGAACTCACCGACGACGAGATCAAAGAGCGGATGAAGGACATGAAGTTCAAGCTCAAGAGTCTCGACGACATGGGCGACTGGCATGGCTGGACGGGTCCCGGCGCGAACGTGTTCATGACGCCCGGCACGAGCCGTGGCCGGCTCGGCGTGCGCGTGGACGACCTCGACAAGGACATGGCGGATGCGCTCGGCGTCACCAACGGCAAGGGCGCGCTCGTTCGCCAGGTGCTCGAGGACACGCCCGCGCAGAAGGCCGGCATCCGCGCCGGCGACGTGATCGTGAAGGTCGGCGGCGACCCCGTGGACGACGCCGCCGACCTCACGCGGGCGCTTCGCGAGCGTCAGGGAAAGGTCAGCATCGAGGTCCTGCGCCGCGGGAACCGGCGGACCCTGGATGTGGATATCCCCGAGAGCCGCAATCGCCTGCGATTTTCGGAACCCGGATCGGGGTCATGGGGGTACTGGAAATCGAAGGACGACTCGGACAGCGATGCCGCCCTTCGGCGTGAGATCGAGGATCTGAAGAAAGAGATCCAGGAGCTCCGCGACCAGATCAAGACGAAGAAGTAGCAGCCTGAAGAGACCGCGTTCCGAGCGACGTCCCCAGCGACGCTTTCCGCGTCGCTGAGAACTCCCCGGGTCGGTGTCTCGGGGGGGCGTCGTTCCGTCCGGCCGTCACCGAAAGGTGCCAGCATGGGGCGAAGTAAGGCCGGATGGTGCAGCGCGACGCCCCCACGAATCACCGATGGGTGAGAGGTCTCTCAGCAGGGACGATTCGCCGGTGGGAACCGTGGGGGTTCCACCGGCGAACTCTTTTCCGGTCCGGTAGAATGACGGGTTCATGGTCTTCACCCCCTCGTTCTGCCCGCGCTGTGCCACGCCGATGGCGACCGCGGACGACCACGGCACGCTGCGGCCCACGTGTCCCAACTGCGGCTACGTCTGGTACCGGAACCCCGTGCCCGCCGCGGGCGTCGTGCTCGTTGAAAAGTCGCGCGTGCTGCTGGTGAAGCGCCGCTGGGACCCGCGCGCCGGCGCCTGGTGCCTGCCCGCCGGGTTCATGGAGGCAGGGGAGACGCCCGAGCAGAGCGCGATCCGCGAGCTCGAGGAGGAGACCGGGCTGATCACGCAGCTCACCGGGCTGTTCGGCGTTTACGCCGGCTTCGACGATCCGCGCGTGCGCGCGGTGCTCATCCTCTACACGGGCGTCGCGACCGGCGGCACGCTGCGCGCGGGTGACGACGCGATCGAGCTGGCGTGGTACCCGCTCGACGCGCTCCCCGACGACCTCGCGTTCGCCTCGCACCGCCAGGCGCTCGCGGAGCTGATCGAGCGGCTGGCGACGCGTTAGCGGCGGCCGGACCGGCGCACGCGCGAGGCCGCGGCCCCGCGCGCGCGCCTAGCGCTTCGCGTCGGTGAGGCCATGGCGGCGGAGCAGCGAGCCGACGACGGCAGCCTCTACACGCTGCCGCTGGGCTCGAAGGAGGTGCGCATGGGGCGGATGTGAGCGCGGCGCGGACGGCAAGGCCCCTCTGCGGCGTGGGCGAGCGAAGTCCACGCGCGCGAGGGGCCTGCCTGTTTTCAGACGCGCGGGCCGGCGGCAGCGCCGCCGGCCGGCACGTCATCGACGATCAGCCGTGCATCTCGAACGGCGGCAGCTCCCGCTGCTCGAGCGAGATCGGGGCCAGGCCCGTGCGCGCGCCCATCGCCATCGACAGCACGGCGCTCGCCATCATGGCGCGGTCGAGGTCGGTCTCGTCGAACGGCTTCCCGTTCCGCTTGTTGCTCAGGTTCAGCACGCCGAGCAGGCGGCTCTGGTGGATGAGCGGCACCGACACGAACGAGTCGGAGTTGTAGCGATCGACACCGGTGGGACGCACGGGCGACGCATCGCCCTGCTTGCGCATGAGCACCGGCTTGCGATGGCTCGCGACCCAGCCGGCGACGCCTTCGCCGAGCGGCAGCTTCACGCGGCCGGCGACACCGGGATCCATGCCGCGA
>DATNFC010000308.1:0-2099 GCA_035606545.1 Candidatus Methylomirabilota bacterium | reverse complement strand
CACCGTGCAGATCCCGGTCGAGCGCACGCAGCGGATCGGCGTGCGACTCGCGCGTGTCGAGGCCGGCGCGCTCGGCGAGGGCAGGTCGCTCGTGGGCTTCGTGGCGCCGGACGAGACGCGCATGAAGCGCGTGCAGCTCCGGGTCGCGGGCTGGGTGCAGGACGTCGTCGTGAACCGCACGGGCGAGCTCGTGAAAACGGACCAGCCGATGCTCTCGCTCTACAGCCCCGAGCTCTACCAGAGCGAGCGCGAGTACCTGATCGCGATGGGCGAGGGCGGGGCCGGCCACGACGCCGGCGCGCACGACGCATCGCGCGAGCGGCTGCGGCTGCTGGGCGTGCCCGACGACGAGGTGGCACGGCTCGAGCGTGAGCGCACGGCGTCGTCGCGGCTCACGCTGCGCTCGCCGGTCACCGGCACGGTGCTCGAGCGCAACCTGGTCGAAGGTCAATACGTGGGCGCCGAGACGCCCCTGTTCACCGTCGCCGATCTCTCCCGGGTGTGGGTCCTCGTGGACCTCTACGAGATGGACCAGGGCCGCGTGAAGGTGGGCGACCGCGCGCGCTTCACCGCCGACGGCGTGCCGGGGCGGACGTTCGACGCGCGGATCGACTTCGTCTACCCCACGATCTCGAACGAGACGCGCACGCTGAAAGCACGGCTGGTGCTCGACAACCGCGACGGCGTGCTGCGGCCCGGCATGTACGGGCAGGTCGAGGTGTCCACGAGTCGCGGGCACGCGGCGCTGGTCGTCCCCGCCGAGGCCGTTGTGAACACGGGCGAGGTCTCGTACGTGTTCCTGGCGCGTGGCGGCGGCCGGTTCGAGCCGCGCCGGGTGTGGACCGGCCGCGGGGATGGCGACCGCATCACCGTGCTCCAGGGCCTCGCCGAGGGCGACACCGTGGTGGCGAGCGCCTCGTTCCTGATCGACTCCGAGAGCCGGCTCAAGGCCGCGATCGCCGGGCTGGGCGCCGACTCCTCCGCTGCGGGCGCGATGCCGACTTCTTCCAAGGCGCGGGGCTCCGCCCCGCGCCCATGACGATGATCGCGCGATTGATCGAATGGTGCGCCACACGCCGCGGGCTGGTGATCGTGCTGTCGGCGGCGCTGTTCGTGGCGGCGGTGCTCGCCATGCGCAGTGTGCCCGTGGACGCGCTGCCCGATCTCTCCGATCCGCAGGTGGTGGTGTTCACCGAGTGGATGGGGAGGAGTCCGGACCTGGTCGAGGACCAGGTCACCTACCCGATCGTCTCCAGCCTGCTCGCGGCGCCGAAGGTCACCGCCGTGCGCGGCCAGAGCATGTTCGGCATGAGCTTCATCTACGTGATCTTCGAGGAGGGCACCGACCTCTACTGGGCGCGAAGCCGCGTGCTCGAGTACCTGAGCACCATTCGCAGCCGCTTGCCCGAAGACGTCGCGCCAACGTTGGGACCCGACGCTTCCGCGGTCGGCTGGGTCTACCAGTACGCGCTCGTCGACAAGAGCGGGCGTCATGACCTGGCCGAGCTGCGCTCGTTCCAGGACTTCCACCTGCGCTACGCGCTCGCGAGCGTGCCCGGTGTCGCCGAGGTGGCGTCGGTGGGCGGCTACGAGCGCCAGTATCAAGTCGAGGTGGACCCGTCGCGGCTGCACGCCTACGGGCTCTCCGTGGCCGACGTCTCGGCCGCTATCCGCCGCAGCAACCGCGAGGTCGGCGGGCGGGTGATCGAGATGTCGGGCCGCGAGTACTTCGTCCGCGGCCGTGGCTACATCAACTCGCTGGACGACCTGCGTCGCGTGGCGGTCGGCGCGGACCGTCGCTCCGGCACACCGATCCGCGTGGACGACGTGGCGCGCGTGTCGTTCGGCCCCGACATCCGGCGCGGCGTGTCCGAGCTGGACGGCGAGGGCGAGGCGGTCGGCGGCACCATCGTCATGCGCGCGGGCGAGAACGCGCTGCAGGTGATCGAGCGCGTGAAGCAGCGGCTGCGCGATCTGCGGCCGTCGTTCCCTCCGGGCGTCGAGGTGCGCGTCGTCTACGACCGCTCCGACCTCATCCACCGCGCCATCGACACGCTGCGCCACACGCTGATCGAGGAGATGATCGTGGTGAGCCTGAT
>DATNFC010000307.1:0-2172 GCA_035606545.1 Candidatus Methylomirabilota bacterium | reverse complement strand
ATGATCCGGCTTCTGCTCGATCCGAGCGGCTCGGCGCCACCCACGGGCCGAGAACGCGTGTACCTGACCGCGGGTGGCCACGAGGCTTGACGGACGCACCGATGGTCGTTCAATCTGAAAGCTCGGAGACGAAGAACCAGGGATCCCCCCCCAGGCCTTGCCTCCACTGGGCTACGCCTCGTGCGTGGCCCAGTCTTTTTTTGGAGGGCGCGGCGTGTGGGGGATGACGTGGCTTGCCTGGTACGTCGACCGCTGGCCCCACGACGGGTCCACCGGCGTCTGGTACACGCCGCGCGATCCGATGACGCCCGCGGATGCGTGGCACGAAGAGTTCGACATCGAGCGCACGAACCTGGGCGCCACGCCCTTCCGGTGGTTTTGGGACGGCTCGAACTGGCAATTCGACGCACGGCCGCGCTCGGCGTTGCTGTCCACGAGGACCTGGGGTTGAGCAATGCGCGACCTGTCGATCCCGCCTCACAGCACCGCGTCACGCACGGCGTTCGTGCTCGTGGGGCTCGTCGCCGCTCAGGTCCCGAGCACGCTGCAGGAGATCCGAAACCCCGTCGTGCGCGCAGCACTGCAGCTCGCGGCCGTCGCTCTGATTTTCACCGTTGGCTGGTTCATGCAGCCGCCGGCGCCGTCGCGGCGCCCGTAGGAAAGGAGACCCGTCAAATGGCCGCACTGGTACTCGCAGATCCATTCGTCGTGAATGAGAGCGTCGCGACGCTGCGCCTCGGTGGCGGCGCGTTCGCGATCGGGCTCGAAGGGCCCGCGGCGCTGCCGAGCACGAACGACGTCATGCGCGAGGCGTTCATGGCTCTGGACATCGATCCGGAGACCGTCACGGACGCGGACATCGTCCAGGGGGACCCCGGGATGAACGTCCTCATTTTCGCGTCCCCGGCGTTCGCGATACCCGAAAGGGGCGTTTCGATCACCGTTGCCGGGGTGCCGCTTCGAGTGGCTTTCCTGCAGCGTTTGCCTGTTTCCGTCGATCCCACGGTGTGACAGCCAGGGCTGACAGAAAGAAAAAGCTTGCCCAGCCTTACCAAGCAGCCAAAATTACAACGCCCACGAGGTTGCAACTCGCGGGCGCTGTCCGGCGCGAGCCGGCAGTCACCAAAACAGAAAGCACCTGTTCGTGATGACCTTCCTCGAGCATGACCACGCCACGTGTGTGCGGCAAGCCGCGCGCACGTGCGCCCGGACGATTTGTGTCCGTGCGTTGCAACGCCGCGATGCGACAGCGGGAAATCCCCCGTCCAGAAGTTCGCATAAGATAGACCGGGTCGACGGCCCGCGCCGTCATCTTGGCGTGACAAAAACGCGCGGTATTTGCCCACTGCGATCCGCGCGTGCGAATCGGCAAAGTTGCCGTGGAGGAGCAGCCGCTACGCACCCACACCGCGCACCTGGTGTACGGGGATCGGTTGCTGGACTCACGCCTGCAGGCGGCGGCGCAACTGATCGCGGTCGTGCTGGACGAGCTCCGCACCTTGCAGATCCGCACCGTGCTGGACGAGCTCGCCCGGCGACGGTTGCGCGTCCTGGGGGCGGCAGTCGTAGGGCTCGGTTCCGAGCTCTGCAACGAGCTCGACGGGAGCGCGCGGACGCTCGACCCCAGGGTGTGCCCCCATTGCGGCTGGGGGCGCGTGTCGGCCGCCTCCACGTGCCCGCGGTGCGGCCGCGCCGTGGGCGCCTCTACGGGGCGCTGAGAGGCCGTAGCGGGGCCATCTAGCCACGCGGTTCGCTGGGCGCGCCGAGCTCGTCTCGACGCCCCCAGCGAGCCGCGAGGCTCGAAACGAAGGAAGTGCCCCCCGCGCCGTTCGCAAGACGGCCGAGGGGCTTGGCCCGGACCTGACAAGGAGGCCCGAACAATGCCCAGTAACACGAATGAACCAGGCACCGAAGATCGCAGCTACGCCGCGCTCGACCCCGACGTCGACGACCTGCGGAAGGCTCAGAACCTCATCCGGCATGTCGCCTACCGCCGTCGGTTGGTCACACCCGGCGGTTCCGAGCAGAGCAGAGCGCTCGACGCGATCGCGGACTGCATTTACTCGTTCCTGTTCGGCCTCGTGCCGGACGAGGCTCCGTGCACACATTCAAGGCGGCGTCCGGCGCTCCTGCTTCCGGATGGGTGCTTCACGTGTCCTGACTGCAACGCTG
>DATNFC010000306.1:0-5563 GCA_035606545.1 Candidatus Methylomirabilota bacterium | reverse complement strand
CCGAGCCGCAGCGCGCACGCCTCGCAGGCGTCGATCGACTCGCGCTTCTCGCACGCGGTGACCCGTTGCGAGAACAGCGTGCCCACGTCGTCGGCGAGCGCGTTCAGCTCGTCGGGCGTCACCAGCGCCGGCCGGTAGCGCACGGTCAGCGTGTGATCGCCGAAGTCCGCTTCGATCGCGACGATGCCCGGCCGCTCGCGCAGCCGGTGTGCGAGGATCTCGAGGCAGCCCTCGCCGTCCCCGGCGACCGGCAGGTGGTCCGGGCGCGCGACGTCCGCGGCCGCGGACGAGCCGCCGCCGCTCCCGCCGTGGTGATGGAAACGCCGGATGGAGTGCATGGGACCTCGAGGATAGTACCCCCGGCGGCGTCCATGCAGCGCATGGATCCGCCGTCCGGTCAGTGCGGGATGACCCGCGCCGCGTACTCCGAGGCACCCCCGGCGCGCGATCCCGCGCGCTCCACGGCCGCGACCAGCACGGTATCGGCAACGGCGCGGTCGCAGACCACCCACGCGCGGCTCGCCGCCGGGTCCACGCCGCACGAACGCACGCCGGAAGTGGCTTCGAGCCGGTTCGTGACTCGTGAGGCGCAGTTCGCGCACGTCATCCCGGAGACCTCGAGCGTCACGAGCCGAGCGTCCGCGGGGACTGAAGCGGGTCGGGCGTCGGCGCGCAGCGCGGGCCTTCTCGCATGATCCACGAGCCATGAGCCACCGGCGGCAAGCAGCAGCACGGCAGCGACGGCGACGACGATCTTCAACGAATCACGGGACATGGGTGCGGAATCTGTGGGCCGGGTGGGAATGCGGTTCGCGTGCGGGCGCCGAGCATACGCGCGGGCGCGGGGCGCGCACCAGCGCCCAGCGGCGTCAGTGCGCTTCGGCCGCTGGCTGCGCGCCCGGGCGCCAGCGCAGCGACAGGATGAGCGGCACCGCGAGCAGGAACGCCACGCCGAACAGGATGAAGATGCGCTCGAACGCGAGCATCAACGCCTGGGCCTGCACCAGCCCGGCCAGCGTGCGCAGCGCGGCCTCGTGCGCCTGCGCCGGCGGCGTGCCGCGGGCCGCGAGTCCGCGCGCGATCGTGTCGACGCGCGCGAGCACGGTCGGGTCGTTCGCCGGCAGGTGCGCCGCGAGCGCGGCGCGCGCCTGGGCGCCGAAGCGGGCGATCGCGTTCGCCGAGAGCGCGATGCCGATGCTGCCGCCCAACTGGCGCGTGAGGTTGTAGAGGCCGGTCGCGGCGCCGATCTGCGTCATCGGCAGCTCGCTCACCGCCAGGTTGTTGAGCGGGATGAACACCATGCCGAGCGCCACGCCGCGCACGATCAGCGGCCAGAAGAAGTCGTTGCCGCCGCTCTGCAGCGTGAAGTGCGACCACTGCCACATCGCGAACGCGAACAGCCCGGCGCCGAACACCGCCGTGGGCCGCGTGTCCGTGCGCCCGAGCCGCCGCGCCATCACCGCCATCGTCGCCGCGGTCGCGAGCGCTCCGGGCAGGATCACGAGGCCGGTCTGGTTCGCGGTGAAGCCCAGCCCCTGCTGCAGGTAGACCGGCAGCACGAACACGGTCGCGTACAGGCACACCCCGAGCACGCCGCCCACGACGCAACCGGTGGCGAACTGGCGGTTCTTGAGGATGCGCAGGTCGATGACCGGGTGCGCGGTGGTGAGCTCGTGCCACACGAACAGCACGAGCGCCGTGGCGCTGGCGGTCGCGTAGGTCACGATCTCGCGCGAGCTGAACCAGTCGAGCCGCTCGCCGCGCTCGAGCATCGTCTGCAGCATGCCGATGCCCACGGCCAGGAGCGCCAAGCCGGTCCAGTCCACCGCGGCCACGCGCTGCGCGTAGCGCGAGTCGCGCACGTAGGCGAGCGACAGGATGAACGCGAGCACGCCGAACGGCACGTTGATATAGAAGATGAACGGCCACGACCAGGTGTCGGTGAGCCAGCCGCCGAGCGTGGGTCCGAGCGTGGGCCCGACCATCACGCCGAGCCCGAAGATCGCCATCGCGCTGCCATACTCCTCGCGCGGGAACACCTCGTAGAGCGTGGCCTGCGCGGTGGAGAGCAGCGCGCCGCCGCCCAGCCCCTGCAGGATGCGGAACACGACCAGCTCGGTGAGCGTGTGCGCGTTCCCGCACAGGATGCTGGAGATCGTGAACAGCGCGATCGAGCCGGCGAAGTAGCGGCGCCGTCCGAAGTACGCCGACATCCACCCGGTCACCGGGAGCACGATGACGTTGGCGACGATGTAGCCGGTCGAGACCCAGGTGATCTGGTCGAGCGTGGCGCCCAACGAACCCATCATGTGCGGGATCGCCACGTTGACGATGCTGGTGTCGAGGATCTCCAGCACCGACGCCATCGTCACCGTGATCGCGATGATCCAGCGATGCGCGTAGGAGGGATCCTGGGCGAGGGTGCCCTCGCTCATGTCAGCGGGTGACGACGGTGGCGGTGACACTCATGCCGGGCCGCAGCGGGTGCGCGGCGTCGATGGGGCCGTCCACGTGGATCCGCACCGGGATGCGCTGCACCACCTTGGTGAAGTTGCCGGTGGCGTTGTCGGGCGGCAGCAACGAGAAACGCGCGCCCGTGGCCGGGCTCAGGCTCTCGACGTGGCCGCCGAACGTGCGCCCCGGATAGGCGTCGACGCGGACCTCGGCGCGGTCGCCGGGGCTCACGTCGCGGATCTCGGTCTCCTTGAAGTTCGCCACCACCCAGACGTCTTCGAGCGGCACCACGTCGAGCAGCGGCTGGCCGGCCTGCACGTACTGCCCGATCTCGACGGTCTTGCGGCTCACGACGCCGTCGCTCGGCGCCACGATCTGCGTATAGGAGAGGTCGAGCGCGGCACGATCGCGCGCGGCTTGTGCCCCCAGCACCTTCGCGGACGCTCCCGTGCGCGCGGCCTCGGCCGCCTCGACGTTTCGCTTCGCCGCCTCCACCGCCGCGGTCGCGACCGCGGCCGCCGACACCGCCGTCTCGAGGTCGGACGCGCTGATGATGCCGCGCGTGGCGAGCTGCTGCTGGCGCGCCTCCTCCTGCTGGGCGCGCGTCGCCGACGCTTCCGCCCGCGCCACCTCGGCGCGCGCCGCGGCGATCTGCGCCTCGGCCTGGCCGTTGGGGCCCGTGCCCCCCACCCGGCGGTCGCCGCCCACGGCGAGCGCGGCCTGGAGATCGGCGTCCGCCTGGGCCAGCTTGGCCGAGAACTCCCGGTCGTCGAGGTGGACGAGCAGGTCGTTCGCGTGCACGCGCTGGTTCTCGATGACGGGCACGTCCGCCACGTAACCCGCGACCCGGGCGAGCGTGGGGATGACGTGGCCTTCCACCTGCGCATCGTCGGTGCTCACGTGCGTGAGACCCCAGCGCCAGCGCACGACGCCGAACGCGATGCCGATCAGTGCAAGCGTACCGAGCACGAACACCGGTACGCGGTTCGGTCGGGGCGATGCCGGTGGGCGGGCCGGCACCGCGGCGAGCGGCGGGGGGGCTGAAGCGGGTGACGGGGCGGGCTGAGGGGCGGGTGACGATGACGCGGTGGTCGACGGGCGCTCGAGGGTCGTGCTCATGCCTTCCTTCGATGCGCGTTCTGCGATGCGGTTCCCGGGTCAGTGACGCTCGGGTCGGATACCCTGCGTCGCCCTGGAGACGGCGCGTGGTCGGGTGGCACGGGGACGTCCGCCGAAGCGAATCGAGGGAGGGACGCTGACGCCATGGCCCTGCTGCGCCATCGCGCGAGCGGACGCCCCGCGTGCTGGATCACCCGTCAACGAACGGTTTCGTGGACATGGGCCGGATCGAGACCGGCGAGCATGATCTCCAGGCTGGTGTTGAAGTATTCGTCGAGTTCGATCGGCGCCGGCACCACGGGCTCGAACGTGTGCCGCCAGACGGCCGCGAACAACAGCGGCGACACGACCACGCGCGCCGCCTGCTCCACGTCCACCTTGCGGAACTCGCCCTTGTCAGCGCCCTTCTGGATCACCTTGCGCAGCAGCGCCTGGCCACGATCGAAGAACTCGTCGTTGTAGAAGCGCGCGAGGTCCGGGTACTTGCCGGTCTCGGTGAGCAGCAGCTTGACGAGTCCGGTGAGGCGCGTGCGCGCCATGTGCTCCCAGCGCAGGCGCAGCACCTTCGTGAGCAGATCGCGCGCGGAACCCTGGTGCTCCTCGACGGCCTGCTCGGTGTCGCGCACCATCGGCGACATCGCCTCGCGCACGGCGGCCTTGAACAGCTCGGACTTGCTCTCGTAGTAGAGGAACACCGTGCCCTTGGTGCAGCCGGCGCGGCGGCCCACGTCCTCGAGCCGCGTGGCGTCGTAGCCACGCTCGCCGAAGATCTCCTGCGCGGCGGCAAGGATCTCGGCGGGTCGGGTGTCCTTACGGCGTCGCCATCGCGGCGCAGGCTTTCTATCGTTGTTTCCTTGTGTACTGGGTTTCATGGTGAAGCCTCCTCAGCGCGACCGTAGAGGGCCTCGGGGGATATACTGACCCCTCGGTCATTTATCCGCTTTGGTTGGATGCGGCGCCCACGGTCAGGATTCCCGTGGTCAGCACGATCCGCGCTTCTTGATTTACACCCCACGCGCCCGTAAAGTCCAGTCTCACTTGAGCCTACGTGGTTGTACCGACCGGTAGATAAGGACCATGACGGACCGCTCCCTACCTGAACTCTCGTCATTCCTGCCCCGCGAGCTGGCAAGCGAGCTACTGACACTCGCGCGCTCCGGCGGCGCCGACTTCGCGGACCTCTATGCCGAGCACGCGATCGTGACCGCGTTCTCGCTCGACGAGCGCCGGATCAAGACCGCCTCGTACACGGTGCTCCAGGGCGTCGGCGTGCGCGCGATCCGCGGCGAGCAGACGGGATACGCCTACGCCGACGGCTTCGCCCCCGACGCGCTGCGCGAGGCAGCCCACGTCGCGGCCGCGGTCGCCCGCCACGGGCCGCCGGCCGGAGCGCGCGCCGGCGAAGCGCCCGTGGCGTTCCGCGTCACCCCCGGCGAGCCGCCGTTCGTGCTGCGCGACCCGGCGACGCTCGCGCTCGACGAGACCGCGAAGGTGCACATGCTGCAGCGCGCCGACGATGCCGCGCGCGCGCACGATCCCCGCGTGCACGAGGTCTCGGTGTCGCTTGGCACGGCGGCCAAGTCGTTCCTGGTCGCGAACACGGACGGCGTCTGGGCCGAGGATCGCACGCACCTGTCGCGGCTCGTGATCTCCGCGCTCGCGCTCGACGGCGACCAGCGCCAGGAGGGCTTCGCCGCCGCCGGTGGCTGCGTCGAGGCCGGCTATTACGTCACCGAGCGCACGCCCGAGGCCGTGGCCGGGGAGGCGGCGGCGAGCGCCGTGCTGCTGCTCTCCGCGCGCGAGCCCGAGGCCGGCTCGTACCCGGTCGTGGTGTGCAACGGCTGGGGCGGCGTGATGGTGCACGAGTGCTTCGGCCACAGCATGGAGGGCGACACCATCCGCCGGCGCACCTCGATCCGCGCTGGACAACGCGACCAGCAGGTGGCGTCGCGCGGGGTGACCATCGTCGACAGCGGCCGGGTGCCGTTCA
>DATNFC010000305.1:0-5831 GCA_035606545.1 Candidatus Methylomirabilota bacterium | reverse complement strand
CCGCGAGCAGCGCCGCGGTGGTGACGCCGGCGCGCGCCGCGGGCAGCACCACGCGCATCGTCGCGATCCAGCTCGGCGCGCCCAGCGCGAGCGCGGCCTGCCGGTACGAGGCGGGCACGAGGCGCACCACCTCCTCGGTGGCGCGCACGATGGTCGGCAGCATGAGCACCGCGAGTGCGACACCCCCGGCGAGCGCCGAGAAGCGCCCCATGGGGACCACGAGCAGGCCGAACACGGCGACGCCGACCACGATCGACGGCGCGCCGGCCAGCACGTCGGCCGTGTAGCGCACGACGCTCGCGAGCCGCTCGCGCCCGTACTCGGCGAGGTAGACGCCCGCGGCCACGCCCACCGGCACCGCGATCGCGGCGCCGATCCCGACCACGATCAGCGTGCCCACGATCGCGTTCGCCATGCCGCCGCCCGGCTCGCCCACCGGCTTCGGCATGTGAAGGAAGAAGTCGAGCGAGAGATCGCGCAGGCCCGACTCGAGCAGGCGGATGATGAGCAGCGCGAGCGGCAGCACGACGATGCCCGTGGCCAGCACGCAGGCGCCGATCGCGACGCGGTTCCCCACCCGGCGCGCCCAGTGAACACTGGCGGGGAGCTTCTGCATGGCGTCAGGCCGCTCCCGCGACATCGCGGCGCCCTCCGGTCGCGGCCAGCACGATCAACCGGGCCACGGCGTTGACGACGAGCGAGACGACGAACAGCACCAGCGCCACCTCGAACAGCGCCGCGAGGTGGAGCTTGCCGACGGCCTCGGTGAACTCGTTGGCGATGACGCTGGCCATGGTCGCACCCGGCCCGAGCAACGACCACGACAGGTGGTTCGAGTTGCCGATCAGCATGGTCACGGCCATCGTCTCGCCGAGTGCGCGGCCCAACGCCAGGATGACCGCGCCCAGGATGCCCGGTCGCGCCGCGTCGAGCGTGACGCCGATCGCCTCGGCACGCGTGGCGCCCAACGCGAGCGCGGCGCCGCGCAGCGAGTCCGGCAGCGCGCGCAGGATCTCGCGCGACACCGACGTCACCGTGGGCACGACCATGATCCCCAGCACCAGCCCCGCCGGCAGGATCCCCAACCCGAACGGGAAGCCCCGGAAGAGCGGCAGGAAGCCGAGGTGCTGGATGAGCCACGGCTCCACGATCGTGCGCAGGAACGGCGCCAGCACGAACACGCCCCAGAGCCCGTAGACGATGCTCGGGATCGAGGCGAGGAGCTCGATCATGAACGAGATCACGGCGCCGATCTTCGGCGGCGCGATCTCGGTGAGGAACACCGCGGCGCCGATCCCGAACGGCACCGCGAGCAGCAGCGCGATCGCCGAGGTGACGAGCGTACCCACCACGTAGGGCAGCGCGCCGAAGCGCTCCGCCACCGGGTCCCACGCCGTGCCGGTGAGGAACGCCGGCCCGTAGGTCTGCAGCGCCGGCGCCGCGCCGCGCGTGGTCTGCCAGACCAGCAGCAGCACCGCGGCGAGCACGGCGAGCGACGCGATGCGCAGCGCCAGCGCGAACGCGTCGTCCGCGCTGAAGCGGCGGGATGGGTCCCGCACGGGCTCGCGCGAGGCCACGAACGCGGTCGCGCGCGTGGGGGCGCCCGCGCTCATTGGCGCCTCTTCGCTGCGCTCATCGCGGCGCCCCCATTTTCGCGACTCCGCTCACGGGTTCGCCGCCGCCAGCTTCTTGCCGCCCGCGGTGAGGAGCTTGAGCGTGCCCTCGTTCACCTTGACGATCGCCTCCGGCAGCTGCGCGTAATCCAGCGCGCCGGCGTACTGCTGCCCGTCGTGGATCGCCCAGTCGAGGAAGCGCGCGAGCGCCAGACCGCGCGCCGCGTCCTTCGCGTCCTGGTAGACGATCAGGAACGTGAGCCCGGCGATGGGCCACGCGTCCGCCGCCGGCGAGTTGACGATCGGCGTGCGCACGTCCTTCGCGAGCGGTACCGCGACACCGGTCATGGCCGCGGTCACCGACGCCGCCGAGGGCTCGACGTACTTCCCGGCCTTGTTGCGCACGAACGCCATGGGGAGCTGGTTCTGCTTCGCATAGGCCAGCTCGACGTAGCCGATCGCGCCCGGCGTCTGCTTCACCACGCCGGCCACGCCGTCGTTGCCCTTGCCGCCCACGCCCGAGGGCCAGCTCACCGACGTCGCCGCGCCGGCCACGTCCTTCCAGCGGCTGCTCACCGAGGACAGGTAGAGCGTGAAGATGTTCGTCGTGCCGCTGCCGTCCGAGCGGTGCACGGCCAGGATCGGCGCGGCCGGCATCGTCACGCCGGGGTTGGCCGCGACGATGCGCTTGTCGTTCCAGGTCGTGATGTCCCCCAGGTAGATGCCGGCGACCAGCTCGGGCGTGAGCTGGACCCTGCCGGCGAAGCCGGGGAGGTTGTACGCGAGCACGACCGCGCCGCCCACGGTGGGGATGTGCACCACGCGGCGCGGCATGTCTTTCAGCGCCGCGTCGCTCAGCGCCGCATCGCTGGCGCCGAAGTCCACGGTGCCCGACTTCACCTGCTGGATGCCGGCACCGCTGCCGATCGACTGGTAGTTGATCGCGACGCCCGTCTTCTCGTGATAGACGTCGAACCACTTGGAATAGATCGGGTACGGGAACGTGGCGCCGGCGCCGGTGAGCTGCTGGGCGCCAGCGGGGAGTGCGGCCACGGCCGCGAGCGCGAGCGCAGCGAGCGCTGTGCGAATCCTCGAGTTCATGATCGGATCTCCTTATGTCTGGGGATCAGGACTGCGGCCGGCTGAATCGCCAGTAGAACGTGATGCGCGCCTGGACATCGTGGTGCGCGGGCACGACCGAAGCCGGCCCGGTGCCCTTCGCGACGTACTGCATGGCCTCGACGTTCGGCATCACGTGCACGTCACCGAACGGCTGCCAGTCGATCCCGGCGATCCACAGCTGCTGGTCGACGCGGTTCGCGGCGCGCTTGTCCGGCAGGAACAGGTCGAGACGGCCGAAGCCGCCGAGCTTCGGAGTGGGCTGGATGCGCGCGAAGATCGAGTGCCCGAGCAGTTCCCTGTACGGGCCCGTGGGCGTGTGCTGGGTCTGGTCCGTCACCACGTAGCCGATGGCGCTGTGTTTGGGCAGGTCGTAGCCCAGCATCACCTGCCAGGTGAGGCGGTCCCTGCCGTTGACGATGTTCTCGTAGTCCGCGTAGGGCTCGAAGCGCAGGTCCTTCCAGCGCACGGGCAGCGAGCCGGAGATGCGCTTCTGGCGGTTGTTCTCGACCCTCTGGCCGGTGCCGTTGCCGAGGAGGACGTTGTAGCCCAGCACCTTGTTCCCGTCGAAGAAACCCTTCACCTGCACACCCATGTCGGCGGAGGGCGAATAGTTTCGGAAATCCGGCAACACCTTCTCGATCGAGCGGTAGGCCCAGAACTCCTCGGTGACGTCGAAGAACGGCACCGAGACGAGGCCGGCGTAGATGTCCATCCTCGGGAGCACGCTCTTCGCCTGGACGTAGAGCGCCTTCACGTTGATGCCGATCTTGGTGTCCGACGTGAGCGACTTGCCGTCGGCCTCGAGGCGCACGCGCGTCGAGTAGCGGGCGGACAAGTCGTTGTCGAGCTGGAGGTAGAGCCGGCGGAACTGCAGGCCGTTCAGGTCCTTGGTGATGACCTTCACGCCGTCGATCTGCACCTGGCCGGAGTCGGCGCCGGCGGAGTTGTAGGCGTGGCGGGGATCGCCGGCGGCGTTCCAGTAGTAGTCCCCCATCATGTAGCCGCTGATGCGGCCGCGGGGGTAGTCCGGAGCTGTCTGCGCGACCTGGGCCTGGGCGTGTGCGCTCCCGGCGAGCGCGAGGCCCAGCAGGAACGCAGGGCCGGCAAGCAGGGTCCGATTCAAGGCGACCTCCTCGTGAGTCACGGGTTGTGGACGAACGACCGGGCTGCCGTTGCAGGGCGGGAAACCCGTGTTCGTGACTCCATCGTCGGCCGCGCCGAGTTTCGGCAATCACTCACGAGCGTTTCGGGCGCGTTACAAAGTTGCCGGATGTGACCCGCGCCGCGTCGAGGATCGCCTTCACGAACGCGGGCGTCGCCGCGTCTCGTGCGCTCTTCGCCGCGCTTCGCTCACCGCCGCGGTGTGATCCAGCCCCGCGGCCGCGAGCGCGTGCGCCCACGAGCCGAACAGGCGTCTTGCACGCGCGTAGAGCGCGGGCTCGGCAAGATGCACGCGGAACAGGCCGCCGATCTCCGCGCGCTCGCGGATACGCTGCAGCAGCTCGCCGGGCGACATCTCCAGGGGCCGGCCGCGTCGGCGGCGGGGCCTGGTCTCGATCGGGACGCTCTGGGTGGACATCACGGGTGAGAAGCTCACCACCTCGCCTGTTGCGAGCATGTTTCCAACGGGTGTCCGCGGGGGAAGAACCCCCAAACCTTCTCGCTCGACGACCCGCTGGCGCCTCCTGCGCTCAATGACTCGCTATCGCCGCCTGCGGAAGCCCTTCGGCCGCATCTGGACGCTGCTCGCACGCGGTAGTGGAACTCCCGTTCGAGTCCCTTGGCGTGGTGCCGAGCTCGGATCGCCGGCTCGTCGGGGCTCCGCTGCGCGGCACGGGTCCCGTCGCAGCCGCCTTCGGCGGCTGATCTCGCTCTCGCCCGTGCCGCGCATCGGACCCCGACGCCCGGCGACCTCGGGTTACAGCTGGCGCGATGGCACCGGGCTGTCGCTTCCGAGGCCTGAGCCCGAGGTCGACGGTCGGCGAGGTCCGATTCGGGACACGGGCGAGAGCGGAGCGTCGCGCTCGGTGTTCCGTAGGCGCCCATCGAGCGCGGAGCGACGGGACCCGTGGACCGAAGCGGAGCCTCGCCGAGCCGGCGATCCGAGCTCGGAGTTTCGCCAAGGAATCCGAACGGGAGTTCCACTGCCGCGTGCGAGCAACGTTCAACTGCGGCCGGCGGGCTTCCACAGGCGGCGCAAGGGAGTCGTTGAGTCTAGGGCGACGACGTGGGAATCAGTCGCGCATGCTGTAGATCTTGAACCGCCCCTTGCGCTCGGCGACGGAGCGGATCCAGTCGAAGCGCTGTTCGTGGCCTTCGTCGTCGCGGGCCACGATCACGAACCCTGGGTGCAGCTTGAAGTTGCGGTACTCGGTCGTCGGGCCCGTCTGCTCCACGCGCAGCAGCGTGTAGACGCGCGAGCCCGATTCGCGCACGGCGGAGACCGAGCCGCCGTTCAGGCGGCCCCAGAGCACCGGCCAGGCGTCGTCCCAGCGCAGGCCCGTCGCCGGCCGGCTCTGCGGGAACTCGGGCCACAGGATGACGCGGAACTCCTGCTCGCTCACGCACAGCCGGAGCAGCGAGTCCGGCGTGTCGCCGTGGAGCGCGCCGCACACCGCGCGGCCCAACGCCTCGAGGCTCTTCGCCCCATCGTGGAACGGCATCGAGACGAGCGGCGCGTTCGGCCGCCGCCCGAGCCGCTCAGCGGCGGAGTCCGGGTCCGCCAGCGGCACGTAACCGGGGGTATCACGCACCGATGAGGCCGCAGCCGGGCCGTGAGCGAGCGCCATGCCGAGCGCCAGCGACACGAGCAGGGCGGCGAGCCGCGATCCGGGCGAGGTCATGATCCGAACGAGACCGCCGCCGAGAAGCTGCGGCCGTTGTAGTAACCCGACTGCTCGTGGTCGCCGAACATGCGGCGGACGCGCGGGTCGAGCAGGTTGCGGGCCGTGAACTTCAGTCGCCAGTGTGCCCAGGGCGAGGTGGCGAACGTGGCGTCGAACGACGACGTCGGCGCCTCGTAGATGTCCGGGAGCGGCGAGTTGTTGAGCTCGGCGAGCCGCCAGCCGGTCGTGGTGTAGAGCAGCGCCGCCTCGG
>DATNFC010000304.1:0-13373 GCA_035606545.1 Candidatus Methylomirabilota bacterium | reverse complement strand
GCGCGATGAGGATCAGGACGTGCGCCGGGACGAGGAAGTCCTTCCCCTCCCGCCGCACGGCGTCGGCGCCGCCGCGCTTGTAGATCTCGATCGCCTGTCGGATCTGGTCCGAGGCCTGGGCAGCCGCGGGACCGGTGTACGACACCGTGCGCGCCTGGTCGCCGATCACGAGCCGCGGCCCCGGCTCGCCGAGTGCCGTGACGGTCGAGGAGACGCGCTTCTCGAGGCTCGCGCGGCGCGTCTCCGCTGACGGCGGAGCGCACGGGTCGGCGAGCAGCACCGAGTCCGGGCTGTCGAGCGACACCCTCAGGTGCACGCCGCCGGCGATCACGCACTCGAGCGTACGCTCGCGGACGCGGATCGCGTCGCGGGCGATGCGCAGCTCGGACGCGATGGCATTGAGCTGGGGCGTGCCCTGGCTCGTGCCGCTCGCGCGCACCGCGGCGAGCGACGGCTTGAGCGCGCGTCGCAACCGCCGGCCCATTTCACAGCCGTACTCGTCGACGGCCTGCTCGTAGGTCGAGCCCTTCGCCACGAGGCTGTCGACGAGCGGCACGCCCGCGAACACGGCCGCGATACGCGCGTTCACGCCGGCGGTGTCGCTGGCGATCGTGGGCAGCACGGTGACGCCGTTCACCTTGATCTCGCGGCCGTCGGTCGTGAACGCCGCCGGCGAGCGGATCGGGGCGCCCTCCCAGTAGAACGTGATCTGCTTCGGGTCGAACGGGGCGCTGGCGACGAGACGCCAGCCCGCGGCTTGGGCGGGTAGCGCGACGAGCAGGACGAGCAGCACGAGCGCGAGCATCGGCGCACTCTAGCGCGCTTCCCGCGCCGATTCCCGGGGCGGCGCCTGGGGCGGGTTGCGCGCGCCACGGCAGCGTTGCATCCTCGGTGCGTCCGTTCGGGGTGGCCTGCGCAGAGTGCGCGGGCCTGAGAACACACCCGTCGAACCTGAACTGGTTGAGACCAGCGTAGGGAAACGGCGAAGACTCGAGGCTCAAGCCAGCGATCTTCACCGCCGTCCCTTCGTGGACGGCGGTTGTGTTTCGGGCTCCAGAGCCTTCGCGGCCTCCCGCCGCGGCTCGAGCCCGGGCACGCCCGACCGTCCGGGAAGGCGTCGCGCCGATGTTCACGCACAGCGTCCCCGATTGGGCGCTTGTCCTCATCTACTTCCTGTCGCTCGCCTGGGTCTGGGTGCGTGCGTTTGGCGCGCAGCCCTCGGCCGAGGACTACCTCGTGGCCGGCCGGCGCGTGACGCTGCCCGCGTTCGTGGCAACGCTGGTGACGAGCTTCTACGGCGGCATCCTCGGCGTCGGCGAGTTCACGTGGCGGTTTGGGCTCGCGAACTGGCTCGTGTTCGGCGTGCCGTATTACGTCGGCGCCGCGCTGTTCGCGTGGTTGCTCGCGAAGCGCGCGCGCCAGGTCGAGCTGCTCACCATCCCCGACCTGCTCGAGCGCGCCTACGGCCGGCGCGCGGCGCTCGTGGGCGCGGTCGCGGTGTTCTTGAACGCGGCGCCCGCAGCGTACGTGCTGATGCTGGGAACACTGTTCGCAGCCATGTTCGGTGGGCCCGCGGCGCCGTGGGTGGTGGCGGCGGCGGTGCTGAGCGTGTTCTACGTCGACCGCGGCGGCCTGCGCACGGTGATCTTCACCGACCAGGTGCAGTTCGTCCTCATGTACGGCGGCTTCGTCCTGCTGCTCGGCTTCCTCGTGGCGCAGCACGGCGGCATGGGTTTCCTCCATTCGCACGTGCCCTCGTCGCACTGGGTGTGGCACGGCGGCAACGGCGCGGCGGCGGTGATCGTGTGGTACGTGATCGCACTCGGCACCATGGTGGACCCGGCGTTCTGGCAGCGCGCCTACGCCGCGCGCGACCCGCGCGTGGCGCGCAACGGCGTGCTGTGGTCGATCGCGTTCTGGATTGTTTTTGATTTTCTGACGACGGCATGCGGGCTCTACGCTCGCGCACTCCTTCCCCACCTCGCAGACCCGGTCTACGCGTTCCCCAGGCTTGCGAACATGACGTTGCCGCCGGTGGCGCTGGGACTCTTCTACCTCGGCATGATCGCCACCGTGATGAGCACGATCGACGCCTACGCGTTCATCGCCGCGACCACGGTGGGCCGCGACATCCTCTGGCGCCTGAAGGGCGGCGACACGGGGCGCATCCCGAAGTGGTCGCGCTGGGGCCTGTGGATCACGTGCGCGTTCGCGGCGGCGCTGGCGCTGGCGCGGCCGAGCGTCGTGGCGCTGTGGCACGACCTCGGGTCGGTGGTCACGCCGGTGCTGCTGCTCCCCGTGCTGCTCGCGCTCTCGCGCCGCGTCCGGCCGGGCCCGCGCGGCGTGCTGTGGCTGATGGTGCTGCCCGGCCTGCTCACGACCGGCTGGGTGTTGTGGAAGAGCGTGCCCTCGTCGAAGGGCGCCTACCCGTTCTCGATCGAACCCATCTACGCGGGACTCGCCTGCTCGCTGCTCGTCTGGGGAGCGGTCCGCTTGTCCGGAGAGGAGTCCTCGTCATGAGCTGCCTTCTGCTCGCGGTGTTGTTCTCGTTCGCGCCCGCACTCGCCCGCGCGCAGGCCGAACCCGACACGCTTCCGGGCGTCGTGCAGCAGCCGGTCGTCGAGGTGAGCACGTCGCGCGCCGGCGACCGCACGCCCCAGGCGGTGTCGCGACTGAAGCGCGACGAGCTGCGCAAGCTCGACTGGGGCCAGGACACGCCCATGGCGTTCGCGACCCAGCCGGGCGCATTCGCCTACTCCGACGCCGGCAACGGCATCGGCTACTCGTACCTGACGCTGCGCGGTTTCCCGCAGCGGCGGATCAGCGTGCTCGTGAACGGCGTGCCGTTGAACGATCCCGAGTCCCACGAGGTCTACTGGATCGACCACCCCGAGCTGCTCTCGGCCACGTCGGAGGTGCAGATCCAGCGCGGCGTCGGCTCCGCGCTCTACGGCGCCGCGGCGCTGGGCGGCAGCGTGAACGTGGAGACGTCGCCGTTTGGCGACGCGCCGCTGTTCTCGGTGGCGGGCGGCGGCGGCACGTTCGGCACGCGACGGCTCGTGGTCGAGGGCGCATCGGGTCCGCTGACGGGTGGCTGGAGCCTCTATGGCCGTTACGCGCGCGTCGAGACCGACGGCTACCGTGACGACTCGTGGTCGCGACTGTGGTCGTACGTGCTCGGCGCGCGTCGCGTACTCGGGAAGCAGACGTTCCGTGTCAACCTCTACGGCGGACCGGAGGAGACGCACCTCGCCTACCTGGCGAACGATCCCGACCACATGAACGGCCTCGTCACCGGCGACGCCGATCGTGACCGGCGGTTCAACCCGCTCACCTACGACGGCGAGCGCGACCACTTCTTCGAGCCGCACTACGAGCTGATCCACGACTGGGCGCCGAATCCGGCATTGACCGTGTCGCAGACGCTGTTCTGGTTCGACGGCCGGGGTTACTACGACGAGCGCCGGCTCGACCAGGCGCTCGCCGACTACCGGCTGCCCGGCATCCCGACCACGGACACCACGCTCTACCCGCGCGACCACTACGAGCAGGACGCGAACGGCGTGCTCGTGCGCGACGGGCAGGGTCGCGCGACGATCATCGCGTTCGACGCGACACGGCGGCGCGAGGTGGTGAACCGGCAGTACGGCTGGATCCCGCGCGCGCGCTACGGCTACGGCGGCGGTGCGCTCACCGTGGGCGGCGAGCTGCGTTTCCACGACGGGCATCACGTCGGCACGGTGATCGCCGGCGATCCGCTACCGCCGGGCACGCCGAACCCGTCGCCCTACTACGACTATCACCCGCGCACGGTGGCGACGGGCCTGTTCGCGCGCTGGGAGTGGAACCTCTCGCGCGGCCTGCGCGCCACGACCGACCTCGCCTGGCGCCATCAGGGCTACTTCATGCGCGACGACCGGTTCGACGGCATCCGCTTCGACCAGCGCTACGACTTCGGGCTCCCCCGGCTGGCACTCTCGTGGCAGCCGTCTTCGAGCTGGCAGGCGTTCGCGTCGTACGCGTACTCGAGTCGCGAGCCCGCGTTCCGCGACCTCTACGACGCCGAGGGTGTGGGCTCGGTGCCGCTCTACGGCCACGTCGATGTGGCGGCCGGCATCTACGAGGACCCGCTGGTGAAGCCCGAGCACGTGAACGACTACGAGCTGGGCGCGTCGTGGCACGCGGCTGGGGCGTCGCTCACCGCGAACCTGTTCCACATGGACTTTCGCGACGAGCTGGTGTTCGCCGGCCAGTACGACACCGACCTCGGCTACCCGATCATCGGCAACGCCGCGCGCTCGGTGCACCAGGGCGTCGAGCTGGCCGGTGCGGTGTCGCGGCGGCTCGACCGCGGCGTCGAGCTGGCGCTCGACGGCAACGTCACGCTGGCGGACAACCACTTCATCGAGTACCGCGAGAGCTACGGCCCCACGCCCGCGGACCAAGTGGTCTACGACGGCGAGCCGCTCGGGTTCTCGCCCGCGCACATGGCGAACGCCGGCGCGCGCGCATCGTGGAAGGGCGTGAGCGCCCGCGTCGACGCGCAGTACGCGGGGCGCGTGTTCGTGGACAACACCGGCACCGACGCGAACAGCATCGCGCCGCACACGGTGTGGAACGCGGCGCTCTCGGCCGCGGGGCAGTGGGCAGGGGCCCACACCACGCTGACGCTGCGCGGCTTCAACCTCGGCGACCTGCGCTACGCCACCACCGGCTACATGGACTTCGATTCACGCGGCGCACTGGTGCCGCACGTGATGCCGGCCGCGACGCGGAGCTGGCTGCTCGAGGCGCGCGTGGACTGGTGAGAACGCGCGAGCCCCGGACGGCTCGACCGTCCGGGGCTCGGGGTCGCGGCGGAGCGGCTACTTCACCTCGATCGTCACCTTCACGATGTTGAGCGGCGACGTGGGCGGGCCGTCTCCCGGGTTCCCGACGGCCTCCATCGCCTTCAGGGTCTCGAGCCCCTCCTCGACCTGGCCGAACACCGTGTAGTGGCCGTCGAGGCTCGGGTAGGCCCGGAACATGAGGAAGAACTGGCTGCCGTCCGAGCCCGGCTGGCCCGTGTTCGCCGTGCTCAGCACGCCGGGCGCGTTGTGCAGCGCCTTGGGGCTGACCTCGGCGTTGAAGTTGTAGCCGGGACCGCCGTAGCCCTTGCCGAGCGGGTCGCCGCCCTGCGCCATGAAACCCTTCATCACGCGGTGGAAGATCGTGCCGTCGAAGAAGCCCATGCGCGCGAGGTAGATGAAGTTCGTGACGTGGTACGGCGCGACGTCGGGCTTGAGCTTGATCAGCATCTCACCCTTGTTCGTGACCATGCGCCCGTAATAGCTCTTCGCGGGATCGAACTTGGCCATGGTCGGGGCCTTGAGCTTGGTCTTCCACGCCGGGTCCTTCTTGTCCGGGGCGTTCTTCGTGATCTGCGCGTCGATGGACTTCACCGTGGCATCGACCGCCGCCGGGCTCGACTTGCCGAGCACCTTCGTCGACACCGGCTTCTTCGTCGTGTCGGCGGCCGGGGCCGTGCTGGACGCGGGCTGGTCCTGGGCGAGCGCGGCACCGGCGGCGAGCGCCAGCGCACACGACACGATCACGACCATGGAAGTACGAACTCTCATCCGGGAATCCTCCTATTGGATGTGCTGGGGTGAGTTGTTCACGAGTTGCCGCGGCCCGTGAGCGAGCGCAGCCAGCGGCCGAACGGGTTACCGGCCGGCACGGCGGATGGCTCGAGCCGCAGCATGGCCACGGTGATGTTGTCCGGTCCGCCGCGCGCGTTCGCCAGCTCGATCAGGTCGCGGCACGCGTCGGGCAGCGACCCACCCATGGCGAAGCCAGCGATCTCGTCGTCGCTCATCTGGCCGTGCAGGCCGTCGGAGCAGACCACGAGCGTGTCGCCGCCCTTCAGCGGCTCGCCCACGGCGACCACGTCCACGTCGATGTCGGGGCCGACGCCGACGCTGCGGGTGACGACGTTCCGGCGCGGATCGCTCCGCGCCTCCTCGGGCGAGAGCTGGTTACGCGCCACGAGCTGCGCCACGAGCGAGTGGTCGGTGGTGATCTGCCGCGCGCGGTGCGCGCGCACGAGGTAGGCGCGCGAATCGCCGACGTGCGCCACCAGCACCTGGTCGCCCTTCAGCGCCACCGCGGTGCAGGTCGTGCCCATGCCCTGCAGCTCCTGCTGGCTGCGGCTGTGGTCCCAGATCTCCTGGTTCGCCTTGTGGACCGCGTGCGCGAGTGCGGTGGCGGTGTCGTCCGGCGGCGCGGCCACGAACTCGCGGACCACGGTGTCGGCGGCCATGCGGCTCGCCACCTCGCCCGCGTTCGAGCCGCCCATGCCGTCGCAGACCACGAGCAGGTGGTCCGCGGCGTGCGCCGGGGCGTCACCCTCGGCTGCCCACGACGCGTAGCTGTCCTCGTTGCCCGATCGCCGGCGCCCGACATCGGTCGCGGCAGCGGTGGTGACGTGGAATCGTGGACGGATCAGGAAAGTCCCTTCGCAGGCCGGGCAGGTGAGCCGCGCGCGTTCGGGGCACCACCCGCCAGGGGCTGGTTGGAGTGCTCACCGGTGCGCGGCCAGCCCCGGCGGCACAAGGACCGGCATATTGCATGTCCCCTTGGCGGCATTCAAGCCCTCAACACCGGGCAAGCTCGCCTCCCGCCACGGGGCCGGTCGTGCGCCATGGGTGCTCTCGAACCGGGTGCGCTAGGCTCCCGGGCCCCAATCCAAGTCCCAGCGTTTCGCACCCGAGGAGATCGCGCGATGAAGAGCACCGCATCGGCTACATGGGAAGGCGGGCTGAAAGACGGCAAGGGCCGGGTGACCGCCGCCAGCGGAACGTTCTCGGACACGCCGTACACGTTCGAACGTCGCTTCGAGAAGAACACGGGCGTGGGGACGACGCCGGAAGAGCTGGTCGCGGCGGCCCACTCCAGCTGCTTCGCCATGGCGCTCTCCGCCGACCTCGGCAAGGCGGGCTTCAAGCCCACGCGATTGAGCGTGCAGGCCACGGTCACGCTCGAGCCGGTGGACGGGAAACCCACGGTTTCCTCGTC
The DNA here is from genome assembly GCA_035606545.1 of Candidatus Methylomirabilota bacterium. Lineage (GTDB taxonomy): Bacteria > Eisenbacteria > RBG-16-71-46 > RBG-16-71-46 > RBG-16-71-46 > JAIOPA01. Next base: position 6,317 of record DATNFC010000304.1, on the reverse strand, counting down.
GGCGCTCGAGCTCGAGGCCGAGGTGCCGGGGATCGACGACGCGAAGTTCCAGGAGATCGCGGCCGGCGTGAAGGCCAACTGCCCGATCTCGCGGCTGCTCAAGACCAACGTCACGCTCACCGCGAAGCTCGCGCGCTGAGCGCGGGCGGGTTCAGCGCAGCACGACCCAGGGCTGCGTGCGGGTGACGCCCGATCCGGTGCGAAGCGCGACCGTGTAGCGACCCGGTGCGAGCGCGGGCAGCGCCACCTCGACGCGCTGCAACCCGGCCTCGCGCCGCGCCCACGGCGAGCCGGCGACGCGCCGGCCCTGCGGGTCGATCACCACGACCTCCGAGCGCTCCGCGCGCGGCAGGCTGAACGCGAGCGAGAGGCTGCGCCCCGCGCGGGCAGGGTTCGGCGACACGGGCGCCAGCTCCGGCGTGCTCGAGACGTGGAGTCGTTCGCCAGCGTCGAGCACCGGGCTGCCGATCTTGACGACGACGATGCGCTTCGTCACGCCGCCGACGCGCGGGCCACCGTTGTAGAACTTCGTGCCCGCCCCGAGCGTCAGCTGCGTGTAGGCGTTCGTCGCCGCCGCGTTGAACCGCAGCCGGTAGATCGTTCCCGGGCCCGTCACCGACACGCCGTCGCACAGGATCACGAGCGTGCCCACCACCGAGTCGGGTGCCGGCGCGAAGATGTGGAACGGCTCGTTCAACGTGCACGCGTTCACCATGAGCGCACCGCGCTGGAGCTCGAGCGGCGCCATCGGTGAGTTCGTGAGCCGCGCCGGATCGAAGTGGACGCTCAGGTCGAACGCGTTGAACGGCAGGTCGGGACTGCTCACCACGAAATCGATCGTGAACGTGCCGCCCGAGGCCACGACCACCGTATCGGTGGCGCCGGCGACCGTGAACGCGTGGGCGGGCGCGACCGTCGCGACGGCCGCGACCAGACCGGCGAGCAGGCAGGGTACGGGCGAGATCCACAGCCGGCGTGAGCAGGCCCTGAGGCGATGCATGGTGTGATCCAGCCGGGGGATGGGTCTCGAGTGCGGCGGGGGCGGCCCGGCCCTAAGTTCCCACAGTCGCGATGCGATTACGAGCGTTTCAACGCCAGCACCCGCCGGGCGAGCGCGCTGAGGGCCAGCTCGCGTTCGCCGCGCGCGACCCAGCGCAGGCGCGCGCCGGCCCTCGGCAGCGGCGGGCCGGGCTCGCAGCGCCAGACTTCGGCCTCGATCGTCCGGTGGGTGATCGTGTGCCGGACGCGTGCGGCGGTGGCGTGGAGCGCGCCGCGGATGCCGAGCCGCGCGAGCGCGCGCGCGAGCAGGCGCGCCGCCGGTTCGCGACCCACGAGATCCACGCCGGGTGGCTCCCAGAGCCCGTCGAGCAGCTCGCCGGAGCGCCTCACCAGCAGCACCTTGCCGCGGCGTTCGACCAGCGCCACGGCGCGCCGCAGGCGGACGGTGGCCCGGCGCGGCGCCGGGGCCGGGAACTCCTCCTGCCTGCCCAACGCCGCTGCGTGGCAGAAGCGCCTGACCGGGCACGCCTCGCACCGTGGTGCCCGCGGCGTGCACACGGTGGCGCCCAGCTCCATCAGCGCCTGGTTCCAGTCCCCCGGCGAACGGCGTTCGAGCAGCCGCTCGGCCATGGCCCACAGTGCCTTCGCGTCCGCCGGACGCCGGATCGACCACGGCTTCGCCGCGAGTCGCGCCAGCACCCGCGCCACGTTGCCGTCAAGGACGGGCAGCGGCGCACCGAAACCTATGCTGAGCACCGCGCCGACCGTGTAGCGGCCCACGCCGGGCAGCGCCGCGAACGTCCGGGGCTCGGAGGGGACGCGTCCGGCATGCTCGCGCACCACGATCCCCGCGGCCTCGTGCAGGTGCCGCGCGCGCCGGTAATAACCCAGTCCCGACCAGGCGGCGAGCACGCGGTCGAGCGGCGCGCGGGCCAGCGAGCGCACGGTGGGGAACCGCGACAGGAACCGCTCGTAGTAGCCCTGGACGGTCGCGACCTGTGTCTGCTGCAGCATGATCTCCGACACCCAGACGCGGTAGGCGTCGCGGCTCTCCCGCCATGGCAACACTCGGGCATGGCGGCGGTACCATGGAAGCAGCGCGCGCCGCAGCCCGTTCCCCCCGCGAATGTCCGGTGAATCCTCCATGTCCGACTCCACGCTGAATCGCCGGCGCTTCCAGGAGATGATGCAGCGCCCCGACGCCGAGATCGACCTCGCGCGCGCGGCGCTCCTCGTCGCGGCCGAAAACGACCCCGAACTCGACGTGGATGCCGAGATGGCGCGACTCGATCGCTGGGCGGAGACGCTCGCCCTCCGCATCGACCCCAACTGGAACAGCCTGCAACGGCTGGCCCGGCTGCGCACGTTCATGTACGAGGACCTGGGTTTCAAGGGCGACGTGCGCGGCTACTACAGCCCGGCGAACTCGCTGCTCCACTCGGTCATGTCCCGCCGGCTCGGCATCCCGCTCACGCTCAGCATCGTGTTCATGGAGATCGGCTGGCGGATCGGCGTGCCGTTCGAGGGCGTGGGCTTCCCCGGGCACTTCCTCGTGCGGCTCACGGGCGAGCCGGGCGACCTGCTGCTCGACCCGTACGACCGCGGCGCGTCGGTGCACGAGGAGGACTGCCGGCGGATGATCGAGCTCACGACCGGCGGCACCGTGCCCTACGACCCGAGCATGATCCGCTCGCTCGGCAAGCGTGACATGATCGCGCGGCTGCTGTTCAACCTGAAGGTGGCGTGCCTGAAGGCCGGCGACGACAAGGGTGCGCTCGCGGCCGTCGAAAGGCTGTTGCTGCTGCGCCCGGACGATCCGCCCGAGATGCGCGACCGCGGCCTGCTGCTCTACAAGCTGGACCGCTACCGCGAGGCGCGCTCGTCGCTCGAGGCGTATCTGCGCGCGCGCCCGGACGCTCTCGATCGCGAAGTCATCGAGCGTCACCTGACGGCGCTGCAGATGATGCTGGCGGGCGAGCCGCCGCAGCGCTGAGCGAGGTTCGTCCGCGCGAGGCGAAGAGTCCGAGCGCGAGCGCGGCGAGCCAGCCCGCGATCGCGAGCCCGCGCGCGAGCGCCCAGCCTTCGGGAACGTAGTCGAACGTCAGTTCGTGCTTTCCCGGCGGCACGAAGACGCCGCGGAACAACAGATCCACGCGGCGGATCGACACGGGGCGGCCATCGAGGCGCGCGGTCCAACCCGGAAAGTACGCGTCGGCGACCACCACGAACGCGTTGCTCACCGCACTGACGCGCAGCGACAGTCGATCCGGCTCGTCGCGCTCCCACGCGATCGAATCCGACTCGACGAACGGGGACTCGATCCCTCCGCCTCCCCCCTCCACGACCGCGAGCGTCGCGGGATCCCACGCGGGATCGCGCAGGAGACCGATGACGTCCGGGTCCTCGACGAGGTCCGTGCCGGGTCGCGATCGCAACCCGGGCACAACGTCGTTCCTCGGCGCCACTGCGCGCTGGACGACATAGGCGCGGGGCAGCGCGTCCGGCCACGTGCCCACCGTGTCGCCCCCGGCGCCATCGGGCATGGCCACGTGACGCACGGCACACGCGCGCAGGAACGCGCGGTTCGCGAACAGCCCCGAGCGCGCGGCGAGATCCCAGGCGGCGGGGATCGCACCACTCAGCCCCAGCACCTGCCGCGCGCGCCACCCCACCCAGTCGTCGGCGAGCGACCAGCGCTGCGAGAGCGCCCACTCGCGTTCGAACCACGCCGCGCGGTGCAGCGGATCGGCCGCCGCGGCGCGTGCGAGCGGCGGCGCGGGCTGCGTGCGCAGCGATGTGCGAGGGCCCGTGGCGGCGCGCAGCTGTGGCGCCACGATCGTGAGGCACGGCAGCAGCGCGGCGAGCGTCACGAACCCGCTTGCGAGTGGGCGCCAGCGTTCGGCCCCGGCGCGGCGCGTCCACGCGAGTGCGCCGAGCGCCACGCCCACGAGCAGGAGTTGGAGCCCGAGGTCGGTCGCCGCCGCGGACGCCGCACCAGGTGCCGCCTCCGTGAAGCGATCGAGGACGCGCTGGCTCGTCAGACCGCGAGCGATGCGGTCCATCACCGCGGGCCGCGCGGCGACGAGCCACAGCGCGCCGACCGCTTCGCGGCCGAGCAGGATCAGCCCGCCCGCGACCGCACTCCCGATCGCAGCCCGCCCCCACCACGCGCGACGTTCGCTCGCGAGCACGCCGTCCAGCCCGCGCGCGGCGAGCAGCGCGAGCGCGAGCACGGTGAGCGTGAGCCAGGTGACCGGCGTGCGGAACGCGCCGATCACGGGCAACGACTGGAAGAGCCCTCCGAGCACCGGCAGGTTGCGCCCGAGCGCGAGCAGCATGCCGGCGAGCGCGATCCAGCCCCACAGGCGCGCGGCACGGCGCGCCGGTGCGTGCATCCGTATGCCGTACGCGGCCAGCACGATCGCGAGCATGCCGAGCACATGAGAGAAATCCGTCCCACGCAGCCCGCCCCAGTACGCGGCATCGCCGTAGCCCACCGCTCGCGGCCAGACGAGCGACAGAAGGTCGCGCGGTAGCGCGCTCCAGATCGCCGCCTCGCGTGCGGCGAACCCGGGTGCCGCGCGTTGGGCGTGCGCGCTGAACGCAAGTGCGGGCACCCAGAGCCCCGCCGACATCGCCGCGCCGAGCACTCCGGCTCCGGCGACCGCCGACAGCTGCCGCACGCGCCCCAGCGCGAGCGCGCGCTCGATCGCGAACGGCACGAGCACGAGCGCGGTGTAGACCACGAACTGCGGGTGGCCGCCCAGCACCTGCGCGGCGAGCGAGAGCGCGAGGGCTATCGCAGCCGCAAGCCGTGCACGCTGCGAAGGCACGCGGATCACGGCGTGCGCCGCGAGGAGCGTGAGCGGGATCAGTGCGGCCGTGATGCACTGCGCGTCGTGCCCGAACGCGAGCGGCACAAGCACACCGGGTGCGAGCAGCCAGAGCCCGCCGGCCAGCGTCATGGCGAAGGCCCCGCTCCCCCACAGCGAGCGCGCGAGCCACGCCGCGGCGAGTGAACCGGCGAGACAGGCGAACAGCGGCAGCCACAACGGCGTGCCCGCGTCGGTGCGCGTCAGCGCGTCCCATGCGCGCAGCAGCGGACCGGGCAGCCATTGCGGTCGCGCATCGGCGAGGCTGCCCACGGTCGGGAGCCCGAGGAACACGTACGGGTTCCAGAACGTGCGCTCGCCGGTGGACGCGAAGCGCTCGCGCGAGAACTCGGCGAACGCGGTGTAGCGGCCGGCATCGCCGCGAACGTACGTACGTTGGCCGCCCAGCACGGGCAGGAAGATGACGAGCCAGAGGGCGATGAGTGCTGCGAGAACGCCGGCCCGTTCAGGCCGGCTCAGGGGGACAGCGATCGCTGCGGGTGCGGGCGCAGGTCGCTTCGGGCGTTTCGCTCCGGCGGCCGGGGCGCGGCGCGGCGCCGGACCCGGCTTCGCCGGGTGCCCCGCGCGTTTCGCCATCTCAGTCCCGCGGCTTGAGCTCTGCCACGTCCTTGAGATTGGGCGTCTTCATCTGTGAGCCGGTCCACGCGCACTGCATGACGACGCCGCAACGCGGGCACTCGAACGCAGCCGCCTCGCCCTCCTCGGCGGTGGGCATCCAGCGCTCGAGCTTCGTGTTGCATCCCGGCGTGTAGCAGAGATAGACGCACAGCGGCATCGTGACTCGCTCCTCAAGAGGTGGAGCGGTCAGTGTAGCGTGAACTTGACGGGGATGACCAACCACACCATGGCCGCCTCGTCCTGAGGCGACACCGGCGGGAAGCGCAGCAGCTTCACCATCTGGATCGCGGCCTGATCGAGCGCGGGGATGGACTGCGACACGCGGGTCTCGCCCACGGTGCCGTCGGGCATGACGCGCGCCATCACCACCACCGTGCCCGCGAGGCTCGAGTCACGCACGGCTCTCGGGTACACGGGGACGGGCACCACGAGCGAATCGCGAAACCAGACGATCGGATCCGCCTTGACGAACCGGCCCGTGGATGGATCCGAGAAACGTTCGACCTGGAATCGTCCGTGTCTGTCGTACTTCACGCGGACACCGTTCCCCTGTGGTGCGAGCATGGTCACGCCCACTCGCGGGGCGTTCATCGCCTTCGAGCGTTCGATCGCTGAGCGCGACGTGTCGCCTGGGATCGGGAACGGCACGACCGTGGTGCGTTCCTCGATCGGCGAGCCGGGTGTGATCAGCGGCCCCGGCGTGCGGCTCATGAGCGTGGGTTGCCCGGCGAGCAGCGTGTAGTGGGGCGTGGACCTGGATGCGGTCACCGGCGTGGGCGCGGGATACTTCTGCGCCGCCAGGATGAA